>JAGWIW010000005.1 GCA_028866015.1 Betaproteobacteria bacterium | reverse complement strand
ACCGATCGCATGCTGGGCGTGCACATTCTGGGCCCCTTCGCTTCCGAACTCATCACGGAAGCGGTGGTGGCGCTGGAATTTCATGCCAGCAGCGAGGACATTGCACGCATCGTGCATGCCCATCCGGCCCTGTCGGAAGTTTTCCATGAGGCAGCCCTGGCGGTGGATGGGCGCTCATTGAATATGTAACGATTACAAAAATATGCAGTTGCAGGCTTTGGATAGAGTTGATACTGTCAGATGCATGACAGAATCTTCAGGACCACTGCAATGGTACCGCACCTTCAGCCAACGCCCTGACTTCGAACCCGATGCCGAACAGCTGCGGGTGATCGAGCGGCTGCAAGTGCTGCATGACGAGCTGATGGCATTCAAGCGCTACCGGCAGACGTTGCTGGCACGCACTTTCGGAAGCCGGCCGCCGCCGCGCGGGATTTACCTGCACGGGGCCGTGGGACGAGGCAAAAGCGCCATGATGGACGGATTTTTTTCCACGCTGCCTTACCGCCGCAAGCGCCGGGTGCATTTCCATGAATTCATGGCAGGCGTGCACGAGCGCATGCGCCAGATGCACGACCAGGAAGACCCCCTGAAGCGCGTGGCCGCTGAAATCGCGGTGCAGACACGGGTGCTGTGCTTCGACGAATTTCATGTGAGCGACATCGCCGATGCCATGATCCTGCAGCGGCTGTTCGAAAACATGATCAACTGGGGCGTGGTACTGGTCATCACGTCCAATTACGCGCCCGACGACCTCTATCCCGACGGCCTGCAGCGCGACCGTTTCCTGCCTGCCATCGAACTCCTCAAGGAGCGGCTGGACGTGGTGGCGGTGAGCGGTGACCTGGACCATCGCATGCGCGAGCAGGGCGGGCACCTCGAAACCTATTTCCATCCCCTGGGTCCTGAAAGCGCGGCGGCCATGCAGGATGCATTCCGCGCTTTTTCTCCCAAGCCAGACCGCGTGGCCGACATCGAGCTCATGCAGCGGCGCGTGCCGGTGCTGGGGGCGGGCCCCGGCGTGGTGTGGTTCGATTTCGACATCCTGTGCGGCAGTGCCCGTTCGCAGCGCGATTACCTGGAACTGGCCAACCGCTATTACGTGGTGTTGCTGTCCAACGTGCCCGTGCTCACGCCGCGCCAGGCCGATGCGGCGCGCCGTCTGACGTGGCTGGTGGACATCCTGTACGACCGGCACATCAAGCTGCTGGTGTCGGCAGCCGTATCCCCGGAAGCGCTTTATCCGGAAGGGATGAACAGCAATGAATTCCAGCGCACGGTGAGCCGTCTGCAGGAAATGCAGACTCCGGCCTACCAGGCGCAACTCAGCTTGCAATGACAGGGCCCCGCAAGGGGTCGACAGGAGAGACCGGATGCCATTCAAAGCCTATCGCGTGGACGCTGTGGACGGCCGCGTGTCCGGAAAGATCGTCACCCTCGAGCTGTCGGACCTGCCCCCGGGCGATGTGCTGATCCGGGCCGAATATTCCAGCGTGAACTACAAGGATGCCCTGGCCGGCACCGGCATGGGCAAGATCATGCGGCGCATGCCGCTCACGGGCGGCATCGACGTGGCGGGCACCGTGGAAGCGTCCACCGATGCCCGCTTCAAGGCAGGCGACCCGGTACTGGTGACAGGCTATGACCTGGGTGTGGCCCACGATGGCGGTTATGCCCGCTACGTGCGGGTGCCGGCAGACTGGGTGGTGAGGCGTCCCGATGGGCTTGATGCGCGCCAGGCCATGGCGCTCGGCACGGCCGGTTTCACCGCGGCGCTTTCCGTGGTGCGCCTGGAGCAGAACGGACTCAAGCCGGAAAACGGCCCGGTGGTGGTGACCGGGGCCACTGGGGGCGTGGGCAGCCTGGCGCTGGAATTCCTGGCGGGCCTGGGCTATGCCGTGACGGCCGTGACCGGCAAGGCGGACCGTGCCGATTACCTGCGCACATTGGGTGCGCGCGAGGTGCTGCTGCGCGCCGACATCGACTTCGGCTCGCGCCCGCTGGAAAAAGCCCTGTGGGCCGGCGCCGTGGATCCGGTGGGTGTATCCATGCTGGCGTGGCTCACGCGCACCATGCAGCCGCACGGCTCCATTGCCAGCTCCGGACTCACGGGCGGCATCGAACTTCACACCACGGTGATGCCCTTCATCCTGCGCGGCATCAACCTGCTGGGCATCGATTCCGTCACCTGTCCCATGCCCCTGCGCCTGGAAGTGTGGCGGCGACTCGCCACGGATCTGCGTCCACGCCATTGGGCGGATCTGGTGCATGAAATCACCCTGGAAGGACTGGATGCGGTGTTTGAACGCCTCATGAAAGGCGAAGGTTTGGGCAGGACGGTGGTCAGGCTGATGGACTGAGGCAGCAAGGGCAGTTCCCAGCCCAATTAGAACAAACGGGAGGGTCGGAGCATGACGACGGGAGCATTGCTGAAGCGCTTTTACGAGCGCTCGATCGAATCGCCGGAAGCGTTCTGGGAAGAGCAGGCGGGGCTTATCCACTGGGAACATCCTTTCGAACGGGTGCTCGACTATTCCAGGCCCCCATTTGCCCGCTGGTTTCCCGGCGGCAGGACCAATCTCTGCCACAACGCCGTGGACCGCCACCTGGCCGAGCGCGGCGAACAGACGGCGCTGGCCTACGTGTCCACGGAAACAGGCTTCGAACACAACTACAGCTATCGCGAACTGCATGCGGAAGTGAACCGGTTTGCCGCAATACTGCAGCGCCTGCACGTGCGCCAGGGCGAGCGCGTCATCATCTACATGCCCATGATTCCCGAAGCCCTGTTTGCCATGCTGGCGTGCGCGCGCATCGGGGCCGTGCATTCCGTGGTGTTTGGCGGCTTTGCTTCGCACAGCCTGGCCACGCGCATCGACGATGCGCGTCCGGCGCTGCTCGTGACGGCAGACGCCGGCATGCGTGGCGGCAAGGCGGTGTGCTACAAGCCGCTGGTGGATGAAGCCTGTCGCCTGGCAAAGCATCCCCCGCGGCATGTGCTGATCGTCAACCGCGGACTGGATCCGGCCATGGCCCGGGTGCCGGAGCGTGACCTGGACTACGCCGAGCAGCGTGCACAGGTGGGCGAGGCCCGGGTGCCTGTGGCCTGGCTCGATGCCACGGACCCCTCCTACATCCTGTATACGTCCGGTACCACAGGCAAGCCCAAAGGCGTGCAGCGCGACACCGGCGGTTATGCGGTGGCGCTGGCTGCCTCCATGCGCCACATCTTTTGCGGGAATCCGGGCGAAGCCATGTTCACCACGTCCGACATCGGCTGGGTGGTGGGCCATTCCTACATTGTGTACGGACCCCTCATCAACGGCATGACCACGGTCATGTACGAAGGCCTGCCGATCCGGCCAGACCCCGGCATCTGGTGGGAGCTGGTGGAGCGTCACCGGGTGAGCGTCATGTTCAGTTCACCCACGGCGATCCGGGTGCTCAAGAAGCAGGATTCCAAATACCTGAAGCAGCATGACGTGAGCACCCTGCGCTATCTCTTTCTGGCAGGGGAGCCGCTCGACGAGCCCACCGCGCGCTGGATTTCCGACGGGCTATCGGTGCCGGTGGTGGACAATTACTGGCAGACCGAAACCGGCTGGCCCATCCTGTCCGCCACGCCGGGGGTGGAAGAGACGCCGCGCAAGTTCGGCAGTCCGAGCTTTCCGGTCTATGGCTACAACGTGCAGCTGCTCGACGAAAACACCGGTGTGCCGGTGCCGTCCGGGCAGAAAGGGGTGCTGGGCATCGTGCCGCCGCTGCCGCCCGGCTGCCTGTCCACCATCTGGGGCGACGATGCCCGTTTCGTCAGCACTTATTTTTCCCTGTTCCGCAACCGCCTCGTGTATTCCTCCTTCGACTGGGGTATCCGCGACGAGGAAGGCTACTATTTCATCCTGGGCCGCACCGACGACGTCATCAACGTGGCCGGGCATCGTCTGGGCACGCGCGAAATCGAGGAGGCCGTCAGCAGTCATCCCAACGTGGCTGAAGTGGCCGTGGTCGGCGTGGAAGATTCCCTCAAAGGGCAGGTGCCGGTGGCTTTCGTGGTGGCCAAAGGCGCCCTCGACCCTTCGGACACGGCGGCCTGTGAGGCCCTGGAAAAGGACGTGATGGAGACAGTGGACCGTCAGCTGGGGCCGATCGCCCGGCCGGCGCGGGTGCATGCGGTGGGAATGCTGCCCAAGACGCGTTCGGGCAAGTTGCTGCGCCGGAGCATTCAGGCGCTGGCGGAAGGCCGCGATCCGGGTGATCTCACCACCCTGGATGATGCGGCCGCACTGGAACAGATTCGGGCAGCGCTGGCGCGCCGCCCGCGCTGATCACTCTTCCGTGATGATGGCGTCGGCTTCGATCTCGATCAGCATGTCGGGATCGATCAGGCGCTTGACTTCCACCAGGGTGGTGGCGGGGCGGATTTCGCCGAAGTACTGGCCGTGGGCGCGGGCGATTTTTTCCCACTGGTCGATCTGGGTCACGAACAGGCGGGTACGCACCACGTGCTTCAGGCTGGCGCCGGCCCGGGAGAGCGCCGTTTCCAGGTTGCTCAGCGCCTGCAGGGTCTGGGCTTCAGGGTCGCCCTGTCCCACCAGCTTGCCGTCGGCGCCGGTGCCGGTGGTGCCGGAAACGGCCACATGCGGGCCCACTTTGACGGCCCGAGAATAACCGATGATGGGTTCCCAGGTGGAACCGCTCGAAATGTTTTCGCGTTTCATTAAAAAAACCTTCTGATGGTCCGTTGAACGAAGCATTATACTGTGCTCCCATGAAACCATCCCAGAAATCCGAGCTGCGCGCCCTCGTGCTCGCGCGCCGGGACGCCATTCCCGAAGCCCAGCGAGAAACCCGAAGCCGCCTCCTGTCACGTCAGGTCGAAGCCTTGGCTGAATTTGCGGCGGCACGTACCGTCATGGCCTACATGCCCATGGGTTCCGAGTTCGACACCCGGCCACTGCTGCAGGCCGTGCTCGCGCGCGGCACGCGCCTGGTGCTGCCCCGGGTGGAGCGCACCAGCAAAACCCTGGCCTTGCACGAAGTCTCCAACCTGGAAGCAGACCTGCAAGCCGGCGTATGGGGCATCCGCGAGCCTGACCCGCAGCGCTGCCCACAGGCCCGCCTGGGCGAGGTGGATTTCATCCTGATGCCGGGTGCCGCCTTTGACCGGCAGCGTCATCGCATGGGTTATGGCGGCGGCTTTTACGACAAGCTGCTGTCGCGCCCCGAACGGCGCGCCGTCACGGTGGCGGTGGCGTTTGTGGAACAGCTGGTGGCGCAAGTGCCGCTGGAGCCCCACGACCTTCCGGTGGACATCCTGGTGAGCGACGATGGCCTCTATCGCTGAACCCATGCGCCGCCGCTCCTTCAAGGCGCTTTGGCTGCACGGCTTTCACCGCGTGGATTACAGCGAATGGGGTGACCCGGAGAATCCGCGCGTGCTGTTCTGCGTGCACGGGCTCACCCGCAACAGCCGCGATTTCGATGCGCTCGCCGACGCCCTGTGCCGGGAATACCGGGTCATCTGTCCCGACGTGGTGGGGCGCGGCACGAGCGAATGGCTGGTGCACAAGACCGATTACGGCTATCCCCTCTACCTGTCGGACATGGCGGCCCTCATCGCGCGCAGCGGCGTGGACCATATCGACTGGGTGGGCACCTCCATGGGCGGCATCATCGGCATGATGCTGGCTGCCCAGTCCGGAACTCCGGTGCGCCGCCTGGTGCTGAACGACGTGGGCAGCCAGGTGCCGATCGCGGCCCTGAACCGTCTGGCCAGTTATGTGGGCAAGCCGGTGGCGTTTGCCTCCATCGAGGAAGCGGAGACCTATTTCCGCAAAGTCCATGCCGAATTCGGTGCACTCACCGAGGCCCAGTGGCGGCACATGGCGGTGCACGGCGTGCGCAAATGGCCGGACGGCAAATACCGCCTGCTGTACGATCCGGCCATCGCCGGCATGTTTGCCGGGCCTACCCTGGGTGACATCGATCTGAGCCTGATCTGGAGCGGGGTCCATTGTCCGACCCTGCTCATGCGCGGTGCCCAGTCCGGCCTGTTGCTGCCGCGCACGGTGGCGCTGATGCAGGCCACCCATCCCGACCTGCGTGTGCATGAAGTGGAAGGCTGTGGGCATGCGCCCGCCCTCATGGATGCCGGGCAGATTGCGCTGATCCGCGATTTTCTCCATGAGCGCTGAAAAGATCCGGTTGTCCAAGGTCATGTCGGAACGGGGCCTGTGTTCGCGCCGGGAGGCCGACGAATGGATTGCCAAAGGCTGGGTTTTCGTGGACGGGACGCCGGTAACGGAGCTGGGAACCCGCATCGATCCCACCCAGTCCGTCACGCTCAGCCCAGCCGCACGGCGCAACCAGTCGGCAAGGGTGACGGTGCTGCTGCACAAGCCGGTGGGCTACGTGTCCGGACAGGCCGAAGACGGCTACCGTCCGGCCGTTACCCTGGTCACGGCCCAATCGCACTGGGCGGAAGATCCGGTCACGAAGCCATTCACGTCAGCCATGCTGTCGGGCCTTGCGCCCGCCGGCCGGCTCGACATCGATTCCACCGGACTGCTGGTGCTGACCCAGGACGGACGCATCGCCAGGACGCTCATCGGCGCCGACAGTGCGGTGGAGAAGGAATATCTGGTGCGGGTGGAAGGCCGCCTGTCCCAGGAAGGGCTCGAGCGCCTCAATTTCGGGCTTGAGCTGGACGGCAAGCCGCTGCGACGGGCCGACGTGCGCTGGCAGAATCGCGACCAGCTGCGCTTCATCCTGCGTGAGGGCAAGAAGCGGCAGATCCGCCGCATGTGCGAGCTGGTGGGCCTCAAGGTCACCGGACTCAAGCGCGTGCGCATCGGCCGCGTGCGGCTGGGAGAGCTGCCGCCCGGGCAATGGCGCTACTTGGCGCCGGACGAATCGTTTTGACGGCGAAACCGGATCGGGAGAACAACACATGAACAGTTATCGGGCCCCATTGCGGGATATGGCTTTCGTGGTCAAGGAACTCCTGGGGCTGTCGCACATCAGTGGACTGCCGGGGTTCTCGGAAGCCACGGACGACCTGTTTGACGCCATTCAGGAGGAATCGGCGCGCTTTTCCGAAGGCGTGCTGGCGCCGCTCAACCGCAGCGGCGACCTGCAGGGCGCGCACCTGGCGGACGGTGTCGTGCACACCGCGCCAGGCTTCCGGGAAGCCTACGACCAGTTCGTGGCAGGCGGCTGGAACGGGCTCACCGGGCCCACCGAATTCGGCGGGCAGGGGTTGCCGAACCTGGTGGGAGCGCCGGTGGAGGAAATGTGGCATGCCGCCAACATGGCCTTCACCCTGTGCCCGCTGCTCACGCGCGGTGCTGTGGAAGCCATCCTGGCCGCCGGTACGCCGGAACTGCAGGCGCGCTTCCTGCCGGCCATGGTGGCCGGACGCTGGACCGGTACCATGAACCTGACGGAACCCCAGGCCGGCTCCGATCTGGCGGCGCTGCGCACGCGTGCCGTGCCGGAGGGCGACCATTACCGCATCACCGGCCAGAAGATCTTCATCACCTACGGCGACCAGGACTTCACGGAAAACATCATCCACCTGGTGCTCGCGCGCCTGCCGGACGCCCCGCCTGGCGTGAAAGGCATTTCCCTGTTCGTGGTGCCCAAGTTCCTGGTCAATCCGGACGGTTCGCTGGGCGAGTGCAACGACGTGCGTACGGTGTCGCTCGAACACAAGCTGGGCATTCACGGCAGCCCCACCTGCGTGCTGGCTTATGGCGATGCCGGCGGTGCCGTGGGTTACCTTCTGGGGAAACCCCACTGCGGGCTCGAACTCATGTTCATCATGATGAACGCGGCGCGCTTTTCGGTGGGCGTGCAGGGGCTGGCCATTGCCGACCGCGCCTACCAGGGCGCACTTGCCTACGCGCGCGAACGCATCCAGGGCGTGCCGGTGGGGATGACAGAGCGGGCGCCCATCCTGCACCATCCGGACGTACGCCGCATCCTTTCCGGCATCAAGGCGCGGGTGGAAGCCTGCCGCGCGCTGGCCTACCATGCCGGCCAGATGCTCGACTGCGCCCATGCCGAACCGGACGCCGCGCGCCGGGCCGCAGCCCAGGCGCGTTCAGACCTGCTCACGCCCATCGTCAAGGGGTTCTGTACGGAATCCGGGGTGTGGGCCGCCAACGAAGCGATCCAGGTCTACGGCGGCATGGGGTACATCGAGGAAACCGGGGCGGCCCAGTACCTGCGCGACGCGCGCATCACCACCATCTACGAAGGGACCACGGCCATCCAGGCCAACGACCTGGTGGGACGCAAGCTGTTGCGCGACGGTGGGGCCATGGTGCGTGCCCTGTGCCAGGAGATCCGCGAGACGCTGCCCGTACTGGGCGAGGCGGGGGTTCCGGCCTCCATTGCGGCCGCACTCGAACGGGCGCTGCTGGCATCAGAAAAAGCCAGCGCCCACCTCCTGTCCTCGGCAGCAAGCCGTCCTGCGGCTGTTTTCGGGGCCGGGGTGCCGTACCTCAACCTGATGGGATGGCTTGTTTCCGGCTGGCTCATGGCGCGCAGCGCGCAAGTGGCGGCGCGCGCGCTGGCCGCCGGCACGGCCGAGCCGGATTTCTATCGCACCAAGATCGCCACGGCGCAGTTCTATGCGGAACACGGGATGGGCCTGTGCGAGGTGCTGTGCGCCACGGTGGTGGAAGGCGGCAACTCGCTTGATGCGATGGCCGCTGCCTCATTCTAGGGGGGATCGATCATGGGTCGACTGGCAATCGGGTTGATGGGAGCATTGATGATGGCAGGCGCGATGACGGCTGATGCGGCGGATGCCTATCCGGGAGCCCGGAACGGGCAGGTGGTG
The DNA here is from genome assembly GCA_028866015.1 of Betaproteobacteria bacterium. Lineage (GTDB taxonomy): Bacteria > Pseudomonadota > Gammaproteobacteria > Burkholderiales > Ferrovaceae > JAKBAT01. The sequence goes on along the minus strand of JAGWIW010000005.1, from coordinate 98,457 downwards.
CTGCATGATTTCCGTTTCAACTCCGGCGACGTGCTGCCGGTACTGACCATCGGTTACACGACGCTGGGCGAGCCCCGGCGCGACAGCCAGGGGCACATCAGCAACGCCGTGCTGCTGCTGCACGGCACCACGGGCACGGCCAGAAACTGGTTCCTCCCGGGCCTTTCCAGGCACCTCTACGGCCCCGGACAGCCGCTGGACGCAAGCCGCTATTTCCTCATCATTCCGGATGGCATCGGCCTGGGCCGTTCAACCAAACCCAGTGATGGATTGCGCGCCAAATTTCCGCACTACGGCTATCGCGACATGGTGAACGCCAATTACCGCCTGCTGACGGAAGGGCTGCACGTGGACCACGTGCGTGCCGTCATCGGCACCTCCATGGGCGGCATGCAGACCTGGCTGTTTGCCGAGCAGTACCCCGATTTCATGGACGGGGCCGTGGCGATTGCAAGTTCCCCCACGCCCGTGAGCGGCCGCAACATGATGTGGCGCCAACTGGTGATCGACTCGATCCGCAATGCCCCGGACTGGCAGGGCGGCAATTACAGCAAGCCGCCGGAATCCTTTCTGCGCACCTGGCCCCTGTTCGCCGTCATGACGAACAGCGCCACTCACCTGCAGGCGCTGGCCCCCACGCGCGAACAGGCCATTGCCCACAACCATGCCCTGTCCCAAGTGGCACAGGGACTCGATGCCAACGACGTGCTGTACCGTTTCGAAGCGTCGGCGGACTACCATCCTGAGGCGGACCTGGGCAAAATCCGCGCCCCTTTCCTGGCTGTCAATTTTGCCGACGACCTGCTCAATCCGGTGGAGCTGCAGGCACTGCCCCGGGCCATGCCCCAGGTGAAGCAGGGCAGCTACCAGCTCCTTTCCCCCATGCCGTCTTTCGGGCACCAGAATCTGGGGCAGGGTGCAACCTGGGGGCCCGTGGTGGCGGATTTCCTGGCCAGGCTGCCTGCACGGCCCTGATGGTTACCATAAAAAGCTCCATGGACTGACGCCGCGTTCCGGCTTAAAATCCCTCCCCTTCAAAAGGAGCGCTGCGATGAAGAAACTGCTGTACCAGTTTGATACGGATGCCTTGCCGTCGGTGTTCGACAACGTGGTGGCCTATGACGGCGGGGCCGACCAGGTGATCCCCTACGGCAGCGTGAGCCCGGAGAACGTGGGCGGACTGGTGGAAGGGGCCATTTTCACGCGCGCCCCCAAGGACAAGAAGAACACGGCCATTTTCGTGGGCGGGGGCAACCTGCTGGCTGGCGAAGCCCTGTTCCAGGCGGTCCAGAAAAAGTTTTTCAGCAATTTCCGGGTGTCCCTGATGCTCGACAGCAACGGCGCCAACACCACGGCGGCTGCCTGCGTGGCCTGGCTTTCCCACGGCCGATCGCTGCAGGGCATGGAAGCGGTGATCCTGGCCGGTACGGGCCCGGTGGGGCAGCGTGCGGCCGTGATGCTGGCGCAGGAAGGCGTGCGCGTGACCCTCACGGGACGCCAGCTGGACCGCACCCAGGCCACCTGTGACGCCATCGCCCAGCGTTTTGGCGTGACGGTACATGCCCTGGCGGCGCCTGACCTGGCCTCGCGCGCAGCGGCGGTGCAACAGGCCGACATCATCGTGGGCACCGGTGCTGCCGGTGTGGTGCTGCTGGAAGAAGCCCAGTGGAAGGACCTGCCCCGCCTCAAGCTCATTGCCGATGCCAATGCCAGCCCGCCGGCCGGCATCGCCGGCATCGACCTCATGGACAAGGGGCGTGAGCGGCATGGCAAGCTGGCCTTCGGGGCCATCGGTTTTGGCGCGCTCAAGCTGGCCTTGCACCGGGCCTGCGTTGCCCGCCTGTTTGAACAGAACGACCTGCGCCTGGATGCGGCAGAGATTTACGCCATCGCCAAGACGATGGTGGGTTGAAAGGAGAGAACGCAATGCACAACATGCCCGTCCAGCAGTTCCTGGATGAACTCGCCAGCGCCGCACCCACGCCGGGAGGCGGCGGCGCCGCCGCCATCATGGGCGCCATGGGAGCTGCCCTGATTTCCATGGTGGCCAACCTGACCATTGGCAAGAAGGGCTATGAAGGGGTGGAAGGCGAGATGAAATCCCAGCTCGCGGCGGCAGAAGCGCTGCGGGCGCGACTCACGGACATGGTGGCAGATGACGTGAACGCCTTCAACCAGCTCATGGCCGCTTACAAGCTGCCCAAGGAAACGGATGACGACAAGGCCGCGCGCAGCGAAGCCATCCAGGAAAGCCTGAAGCAGGCCACGCGGGTGCCGCTGGCCTGTGCCCATGCCTGTGCCGACGTGATCCGGGTAGCCCAGCGTTCGGCTGAACACGGCAACCGCAGCGTGATCAGCGACACCGGCGCCGGCGTGCTGGCGGTGCAGGCTGCCTTGCGCACGGCAGCCCTCAACGTCGGCATCAACGTGCCGTCCATCAAGGACGCCACTTTTGCCGCCGTGGCCCAACAGGAAATCGACACCCTGCTCAACGAATGCCTGCCGCTCACCGAGGCCGTGCTGGCCCGGGTTCAGGCACGCATGGTGGCCTGAGCGCTAGAAGCGGTTGTACAGCCGCTGGATGGTTTCCTGCTGTTCCTGGATGACCGCCTTTACCAGGTCGCCGATGGACAGCAGGCCCACCACGCGCTCGCCGTTCACCACCGGCAGGTGGCGCATGCGCTTTTCCGTCATGATGGTCATGCAGTCTTCCAGCGTCTGATCCAGCGTGACCGTGACCACGGGAGAAGCCATGATGTCCGAGACCGGGGTTTCCACCGGTGTTTTCCCCATCAGCGCCACCTTGCGGGCGTAGTCCCGTTCGGACAGCATCCCGACGAGATGCCCGTCCTTCATCACCATCAGGGCACCCACGTTTTTGTCGGCCATCAGCCGCAACGCTTCGATCACCTTGGCGTCGGGCGTGATGGACCAGTGGCCGCCGGGCTTGGCGGAAAGCAGGTCTTGGACATGGGTCATGGGCAATGGCCTCCTTGGGGCAGTCAGCTGTTGACGTAACTTTCCAGTTGCTGGATGGTTTGTGCCTGTTCGCTCAAGGCGTCCTTCACCAGGTCGCCGATGGACAGGATATTCACCACATGGCCGTTGTCCACCACCGGCAGGTGGCGGATGCGCTTGGCCGTCATGAGTGCCATGCAGTCTTCCCGGGTCTGCTGCGTCGTCACGGTCCAGACCGGTGATTCCATGATGTCTGACACCGGCGTGTCCACCGAGGTTTTGCCCATGAGTGCCACCTTGCGGGCGTAATCGCGCTCGGAAATGATGCCCACGAGCTGGTCACTGTCCATGACCATGAGCGCTCCCACGTTCTTATCTGCCATCAGGCGCAAGGCATCAATGACTTTGGCATGGGGCTGGATCGCCCAGTAGGTTGAAGACTTTCCTTTTAGAATCGTTTTGACACTGTTCATCGCACCCCTCCCTAACGAGTTGGAGTTACATGTTGGGGTAGTTGGGACCGCTCCCCCCTTCAGGCACCACCCAACGGATGTTTTGGGTGGGATCCTTGATGTCACAAGTTTTGCAATGAATACAGTTCTGTCCGTTGATCTGCAGGCGCGGGCCCGTGGCCTCCCGTACGATCTCGTACACCCCCGCGGGGCAGTAACGGGTTTCAGGTGCATCATACACCTTCAAATTGGTCCGGATGGCAATCTCCGGGTCGCGCAGGGTGAGGTGCGTGGGCTGGTCTTCCTCGTGCGCCGTGTTGGTGAGGAACACCGAGGACAGACGGTCGAAGGTGAGGCGCCCGTCGGGCTTGGGGTAGTCGATGGGGGCACACTGGGCTGCCGGCTTGAGCTGCTCGTGGTCCGCACGGTGGCGCAGGGTCCAGGGGGCCCGTCCCCGCAGCAGCCAGGTGTCCAGGGCAGCATGGGCCATCCCGGCCCACAGGCCCCAATGGAAACCGGGGCGGATGTTGCGCGCCTGGTGCAGCTCGCTCCAGACCCAGGAGTCGCGCAGGCGCCGCGGATAGTCTTCGCATTCGGACGCATCACCGGCAGCGAGGTGTGCAGCCAGGGCTTCAGCCGCCACCATGCCCGATTTGAGCGCCGTGTGGCTGCCCTTGATTTTGGGTACGTTGAGAAACCCGGCGCCATCCCCCACCAGCAGCCCGCCCGGGAAAGTGAGGCGCGGAATGGATTGCCAGCCGCCTTCGGAAAGGGCGCGCGCACCGTAGGCAATGCGCCGGCCTCCCTCGAACAGGGGGCGGATGGCGGGATGGGTCTTGAAGCGCTGGAATTCCTCAAATGGGCTCAGGTAAGGGTTGCGATAATCGAGCCCGACCACGAAGCCCACGGACACCTGGTTGTCTGCCAGGTGGTAGATCCAGGAGCCGCCATAGGTGGCATTGTCCAGCGGCCAGCCCACGGTGTGCACCACGCGCCCGGCTGCGTGCCGGGCGGGATCGATTTCCCAGATTTCCTTGAGGCCGATGCCGTAGGTTTGCGGGCTGCTGTCGCGGTTGAGTGCGAAACGTTCCATCAGCAGGCGCGTGAGCGACCCCCGGCAGCCTTCGGCAAAGACCGTCTGTCTAGCCATGAGCGCCATGCCGCGCTGGTAGCGGGGGCCGGGCGTGCCGTCTTTTTGCAGTCCCATGTCGCCGGTGGCCACGCCCACCACCTGGCCCTGGTCGCCATAGAGGATTTCTGCCGCGGCGAAGCCGGGATAGATTTCCACGCCCAGCGCTTCGGCTTCGGCCGCGAGCCATTGACACACCTGGCCCAGGCTGGCGATGTAATTGCCGTGGTTGCGCATGCCGGGCGGAGTGGGCAGGTGCCAGGCACGGCGGGGGCCCAGCAGCAGGAAACGGTCTTCGGTCACCGGCGTGCGCAAGGGAGCGCCGCGCTTCTGCCAGTCGGGAAACAGTTCGTCCAGGGCTCGTGTTTCCATGACGGCGCCGGACAGGATATGGGCGCCCACTTCCGAGCCTTTTTCCAGCACGCACACGGACAGGTCGCGCCCCTGTTCGGCAGCCAGTTGCTTGAGCCGGATGGCACAGGCGAGGCCGGAAGGTCCCGCGCCCACGATGACCACGTCGTAGGCCATGCTGTCCCGCTCGCTCATGAAATCATCCTTCGCTGGAAAATGGAAAGGGCCTCATTATAAACGGCTGTTCAGCTGCTGACGCAGGGCATCCGTCACTTCCGTCGCCGTCAGTCCCACGGGGCCACGACCTGCCGCCACGCAGGCGTCGGCTGCGGCGCCGTGTGCATGCACTGCAAGCTGAAGGGCGGACAACGGCGACAGCCCCTGACCCAACAGGGCACCCAGGGCGCCGGCCAGCACATCGCCCATGCCGGGCGCCGACAGACCGGCATTGCCGCTGGCATTGATCCACCAGCGGCCATCCGGCTCAGCCAGCACGCTGCCGCAGCCTTTGAGCACCACCAGGCTGCGGTAACGGGAGGCGAGGGCGAGGGCCGCGCTCACGCGGTCCATGCCGGCGGTTTCCGGCAACAGGCGGCGCGCTTCCGCGGGGTGCGGCGTCAGGAGGGTGGGGGCGTGTCGGCCCTGCACGCGCTCGAGCCATTCGGAGCGAGCTGCCAGCAGGTTGAGGGCGTCGGCATCGAGCACCAGGGCGCAGGGGAGGGATAGGGCCTGTTCCAGCAAGGCGGCCGCCCGCGGGGACTGTCCCAGTCCCGGCCCGATCACCAGTGCCGTGAGGGCCGGGAGTTCGAGCAGGGCTTCGGCTGTGGCCCCCATCAGTTCCGGGCAGCGCAGGGCCGCCTGGGCCGGGCTGAGGGCGGGATCGAGTGAAGCGAGCCACACGCGCCCCGCACCGCAGCGGAGCGCGGCTTCTGCTGCCAGCAGCGCGGCACCGGCCATGCCGGGCGAGCCGCCCAGCACGCCCACGGCCCCGAACTGCCCCTTGTGCGTGTTGCGCCGACGGCGCGGCCAGAGGTCCGCGAAATCGGCCGGTTCCAGCAAGGCGCCATGCCCCGGCACCGGCACGCCCAGTTCGAGCACGGTGACGATGCCGCTGTGGTCGGGGCCATCGGCCGTATGCAGGCCCGGCTTGCCGGCCAGGAAGGTGAGGGTGTGGGTGGCGCAGACCGTGGGCTCGAATGCCACGCCGCTGCCCCCATGCAGGCCGCTTGGCACATCAAGGGACACCACGGGGCAGCCGGCCTCATTGCTGCGCCGGATCCAGTCATCGTAAGGGGCTGCCGGCGCGCGCGCGATGCCGATGCCGAACAGGGCGTCCACGATCAGCCCCGGGGTATCCCGGGGCCAGACGCTCACGCAGGCAATGCCTGCTTGTTGACAACGTTGGCGCGCCCAGGCGGCGTCCGCAGGCAGCGCCGCCGGCGGCTCGGCACACAGGACCTGCACAGGGTAGCCGGCGGCAGCCAGGGCCTGCGCCACCACCCAGCCGTCTCCGCCGTTATTGCCCGGGCCAGCCAGCACCCACACCGGCCCGCTTGCGGGAAAATGGCTGGCGATCCAGGCGGCAGCCGATTCTCCCGCCCGCTGCATGAGGGCGTGTTCGGGCAGCGCATCGAGGGCCAGCCGCTCCGCCGCCCGAATGTCTGACAGGGTGCGCAGGGGAGTGGACATGGTCTCCTGATGTTTGAGTGGTTCTAAAAATTGGAAGGCGTGTGGCCGGGGCGCATTTTCCGGAACCAATTGGCCACCGCCGCGGTCAACACCCGCATGAGCGCCGAACGCACAATGCCGGGCTATGCGCCCTTGTATAGTACACTCAGAAGAGTCGATGTGACGCGAAGCCCGGTGCGGCGCACTGCCGTGCCCCTTCCGGCATCGCCTCAGGACAGACTCATCCTCACTGCCGGGAGTGGCATGACAGATCGTGAAATCGACCAGAAACTGGTCGAGCGGGCCCAGTTGGGGGACAAGCGCGCTTTTGAAATGCTGGTGACCAAATACCAGCGCAAGCTCGCTCGTCTGGTGGGCCGGTTGGTGCGCGATCCAGGTGAAGCCGAAGACGTGACGCAGGAAGCCTTCATCAAGGCTTACCGGGCGCTTCCGTCCTTCCGCGGCGACAGCGCCTTCTACACCTGGCTTTATCGCATCGGCGTCAACACGGCCAAGAATTTCCTGGTGGCCCAGGGCCGGCGTGCACCGACCCAGACGGCAGTGGCCACCGAAGAGGCGGAACAGTTTGAAGATGCGGGACTGCTGCATGACATGAATACGCCCGAGGCGGAACTCATGAGCCGTCAGATCGCAGAAACGGTCAACGCCAGCATGGAAGCCTTGCCGGAGGAATTGCGCACGGCCATCCGGTTGCGCGAAATCGAAGGTTTGAGTTATGAAGAGATCGCTTCGGTCATGAATTGCCCGATCGGCACCGTGCGCTCCCGGATATTCAGGGCGCGCGAAGCGATCGCCGAGCGCCTGCGTCCCCAACTGGACGTATCGAAAGACAGGAGATGGTAATGAACCGCGAACATCTGTCCGCCCTGATGGACGGCGAGCTGGACCCGGAACAGGAAGCAGCCCTGCTTGCGCAATGGCGCAGCGACGGCGACATGCCCCGCCTGTGGAATGAATACCACCTGATTGGTGATCTGCTGCGCGAAAACGGCATCAACCATACCCGCCTGGGCGAGCGCGTGTCGCAGGCCATGGCCCAGGAACCCACGGTGCTGGCTCCGCCCCAGCACCGTGCGGCGCCCAAGGCGCCTGCGCGCTGGCTGGCCGTGGCTGCAGCCGTGGCAGCCGTGGCGGTGACCACCTGGACGTTCCAGCGCTATCAGGAGCCTCCCCAGGGGCCGGCGCTGGCCCTCAACCAGCCTGCCGCTCCAACCCGCGTGACTGCCGCCAACACCATTGCGCCGGACATGCAACCTTACGTGGCCATGCATCGCCAGTGGTCGCCCATATCCGGTTTCCAGACTGTGGATTACGCCGCCGCGACGGTATCGGGCCAATGAAGCGATCGATCCTGTCCTGGCTTGCGGCTGTCCTGTTGCTTCCGGCGCTGGCATGGGCCGATTCCTCCCCGCCCCCCGATCCCCTTCGACCAGCCGATCCCCAGGGGCTGCTGGGTCAACTGGCCACGGCCGCGCAGCAGCTTTCCTATTCGGGCATTTTCGTGTTCCAGCACGGCGGCGGCATGGAAGCCTCGCGCGTGGTGCACACCTTCGACCATGGCCAGGAAAAAACCCGCATCGATACGCTGGACGGACCGCCGCGTGAAATCATCCGGCTCAACGATGAAATGCGCTGCTATTTCCCGGACATCCATTCCATCCGGCTGCAGCACGCCGAAAGCCGGCATTTCTTTCCCGCCCTGATCGCACCGCCCTTTGAAGACTATAGCGACAACTACGACATTTCCGTGGTGGGCCAGGACCGCGTGGCCGGCCACGATTGCCAGGTGATCGCCCTGCGTCCGCGCGACCCGCTGCGCTACGGTCATGAGTTCTGTGCCGATGCCGCCACCAGCCTGCTGCTGCGGGCCGTCACCCTGGGGCCGCACAACGAGCCGATCCAGATGTCCGTGTTCACCGCCGTGACCATTGGCGGGCATCCCGATCCGGCACAATTCAAGCCGGCCTTTCCCGGCACCGACAACTGGCGCCAGGACACGGTGCCGCCACTGGGTCCACAAGCCGACCATACCGGTTGGGTGGTGGCCAAGGCCCCGCCCGGCTTTCACAAGATCGTGGAAGTGCGCCGCCCGATACCCGGGCGCCACGGCGCCATGACGCATCTGGTGTATTCTGACGGCCTGTCCACCGTGTCGGTGTTCATCGAGCCTGCAGATGGGGCTCCGCCGCGCCCTGACCGCGTGGAAACATTGCCCAATGCACTGAGTTATTATTCTGCCCGGCGCGACGACCATCAGATCACCGTAGTCGGTGAAGTTCCCCTGGCGTCGATAACGCAGATCGGCCAATCCGTCATCAACCTCCGGAGCAGTCATCCATGAAGCGTGTTGCAGTATTCCTTGCATTCATCCTGTCCGCCTGGCTGGGCTGGGCCCAGGCAGAGAACCTGCCTGACTTCACCGACCTGGTGGAAAAGCAGGAAGCCACGGTGGTCAACATCCGGGCCACCACCAATGCGCATGCTGCCGTGGATGTGGGCCCCAATGCCCAGGGACCGCAGGAAAACGATCCCATGCTGGAATTCTTCCGCCGTTTCGGGATCCCCATGACCCCCCAGGGTCCCCATGGACAGACTGAGGAATCCCATTCCCTGGGGTCGGGGTTCATCATCAGCCCGGACGGCTACATCCTCACCAACACCCATGTGGTGCAGGGGGCCGACGAAGTGATGGTGACCCTGCAGGACAAGCGGGAATTCAAGGCAAAAGTGGTGGGGGTGGACCGCAAGACCGATGTGGCCGTCATCAAGATCGACGCCAGCAGCTTGCCCACCGTCAAGATCGGCGATTCGTCAAAGGCCAAGGTGGGGGAATGGGTGGTGGCCATCGGTTCTCCCTTCGGCTTTGAAAGCAGCGTGACCAAAGGCATCATCAGCGCCAAGGGCCGTTCGCTGCCACAGGAAACCCTGGTGCCGTTCATCCAGACCGACGTGCCCATCAATCCGGGCAATTCCGGCGGGCCGCTGTTCAACATGAAAGGCGAAGTGATCGGCATCAACTCCCAGATCTACAGCCGCACCGGCGGTTACATGGGGCTGTCGTTCGCCATTCCCATCGATGTGGCGCTGCAGGTGTCCGACCAGTTGCGCGCCACGGGTAAGGTGAGTCGCGGCTGGCTGGGCGTGGTGATCCAGGAAGTGACCAAGGAGCTGGCTGATTCCTTCGGGCTGGGCAAGCCCCGCGGCGCCCTCGTGGTGTCGGTGCAAAAGGGCGCTCCAGCCGAGAAGGCCGGAATCCATGCGAGCGACATCATCCTCAAGTTTGACGGCAAACCCATTGCCACCCAGGAAGACCTGCCTCGCGTGGTGAGCGCCACCAAGGCCGGTTCCACGGTGGATGTCCAGGTGTGGCGCAAGGGTGCGCTGCTCGATCTCACGGCCACGGTGGGTGAAATGCCCTCGGAAAAGATGGTCCAGAAAGAGGCTCCGCCGGCCAAGCGCGCACGCACCGGCAGGGCGGGCAAGCTTGGGCTCACGCTGGCTGACCTCACGGCGCAGCAGCGCAAGGAACTCGACATCACGTCCGGGGTGCTGGTGGAAGACGCGGCCGGTCCTGCCTCCAAGGCCGGCCTGCAGAACGGGGATGTGATCCTGTCCATCAACAACAGCGAAATCCATTCGGTGAGGGAGTTCAACCAGGTGCTGTCCCACATCGAACCCAAAAAAATGGTGGCTTTGCTGGTGAAGCGGGGCGGCGATTCCCAGTTCATCACGCTCAAGCCGGAATGAGCGCGCCGCAGTTTACCCTCTACAGCCGCAGCTACTGCCATCTGTGCAGCGACATGGCCGCCGCGCTTGAAGCGGCGCGCCACGGACGCGATTTCCAGGTGGAGGTGATCGACCTCGAGCATCATCCGGAACTGGAAGCGCGCTATGGGGACAAGGTGCCGGTGCTGGTGCTGGGCGGGCGCGAATTGTTCCACTACCATTTCGATGCCGCCGCGCTGGAAGCGGCGCTCGCCATGCACCAGGGGCCAGATCGGCCTGCACAACGAGCCGAATTCGGCTAAAATTAAGCGCTTTGGGGCTGTCAGCTCCGCTAACTTGTCAAAAGGGCATCCCAGGATGCCCTTTTTTCCATAACACATGAACCGGATTCGCAACTTTTCCATTATCGCGCACATCGACCACGGCAAATCCACGCTGGCGGACCGCTTCATCCAGCTTTGCGGCGGCCTGTCCGATCGCGAAATGGAAGCGCAGGTTCTGGACAGCATGGACCTGGAGCGCGAACGGGGCATCACCATCAAGGCCCAGACCGCTTCGCTCCAGTACCGCGCCCGCGACGGCCAGGTGTATAACCTCAATCTCATCGACACGCCCGGCCACGTGGATTTCTCCTACGAAGTGTCGCGTTCGCTGGCGGCCTGCGAAGGCGCGATCCTGGTGGTGGATGCGTCCCAGGGCGTGGAAGCGCAGACCGTGGCCAACTGCTATACGGCCATCGAGCAGGGCGTGGAAGTGTTCCCCGTCCTCAACAAGATCGACCTGCCGTCCGCTGAACCCGAGCGGGTCATGGCCGAAATCGAGGACATCATCGGCATCGATGCCCACGACGCCTTGCGCGTCAGCGCCAAGACGGGCGAAGGGGTGCAGGACGTGCTGGAAGCGGTGATCGCGCGCGTGCCTCCCCCCAAAGGGGACCCTGAAGCGCCGCTCAAGGCCCTCATCATCGATTCCTGGTTTGACAACTACGTGGGCGTGGTGATGCTGGTGCGGGTGGTGGACGGCCTGTTGCGCCCCAAGGACAAGATCCTGCTCATGTCTACCCAGGCCAGCTATCTGTGCGAGCAGGTGGGCGTGTTCACGCCCAAGTCGCTGCCGCGCGAGAATCTCTCGGCCGGGCAGGTGGGCTTTGTGATTGCCGGCATCCGCGAGCTGCATTCGGCGCGCGTGGGTGACACCATCACCCTGGCCCAGCGCCCGGCAACCGAGGCGCTGCCTGGTTTCAAGGACATCAAGCCCCAGGTGTTTGCCGGCCTCTATCCGGTGGAGAGCAATCAGTACGACGCCTTGCGCGACGCCCTGGAGAAGCTCCGCCTCAATGACGCGTCGCTGCACTACGAGCCGGAAACCTCCCAGGCCCTGGGCTTCGGCTTCCGTTGTGGTTTCCTGGGATTGCTGCACATGGAAATCGTGCAGGAACGCCTGGAGCGGGAATACGACATGGACCTCATCACCACGGCCCCCACCGTGGTTTATGAAGTGGTCATGCGCGATGGCACGGTGGTGGAGATCGAAAACCCTTCGCGCCTGCCCGACCCTTCCAAGATCGAGGAAATCCGCGAACCCATCATCACGGCCACCATGCTGCTGCCGCAGGATTACGTGGGTCCGGTGATCACCCTGTGCAACCAGAAGCGCGGCGTGCAGGTGGACATGCAATATTCCGGCCGGCAGGTGGTGCTCACCTACGAAATGCCGCTCAACGAAGTGGTGATGGACTTTTTCGACCGCCTGAAATCGGTCAGCCGCGGTTATGCCTCGCTCGATTACGAATTCAAGGAATTCCGCGCCTCCGACCTGGTCAAGCTCGACATCCTCATCAATAGCGAAAAGGTGGATGCCCTGTCCCTGGTAGTGCACCGTTCCAGCAGCCAGTATCGCGGGCGCGAACTGGCGGCCCGCATGCGCGAACTGATTCCGCGCCAGATGTTCGACGTGGCCGTGCAGGCCGCCATCGGCTCCCACATCATCGCCCGTGAAACCATCAAGGCCCTGCGCAAGAACGTGCTGGCCAAATGCTACGGCGGCGACATCACCCGCAAGCGCAAGCTGCTGGAAAAGCAGAAGGCCGGCAAGAAACGCATGAAGCAGGTCGGCAGCGTAGAAATTCCCCAGGAAGCATTCCTGGCCATCCTGCAAGTGGAGAGCAAATAATGGATCTGTTCAAGCTCGGCATCGCCGGACTCGCCGTGACCTTGCCCATCGTGGTGTGGGACCTGTTTTCCAAGCGCCCCCGGGGCTCGGACGACCGCCATGCCAGCTGGGTGCAGACGGCCTGGCTGGTGATGCTGGTGTGTGCCTTCGGGCTGATGCTGAAGGTCACCGGCTTCTCGGAAATCCTGCTTGCAGCCAGCATGCTGACCGGGCTCGTGGTGCTGTGGGACTGGCTGCGGCGCCGGCGCAAGGGCAATGCGGCAGTGGAGGCGGAAGGGGCCTGGCTGGAGATTTCCAAAAGCTTCTTTCCGGTGATCCTGGCGGTTTTTGTGGTGCGCTCGTACCTGTACGAACCGTTCAAGATTCCTTCGGGCTCCATGATTCCCACGCTGCATGTGGGCGACTTCATCCTGGTCAACAAGTTCGACTACGGCATCCGCATGCCGGTCACCAACCACATCCTCATCAACGTGGGGCATCCCCAGCACGGCGACGTCATGGTGTTCAAGTATCCGGAAGACCCTTCCACCGATTACATCAAGCGCGTGGTGGGCGTGCCGGGAGACCTGGTGGTGTACGATTCCAAGCGCCTCATCATCAATGGCAAGCCGTTGCCCACCCAGCCGGATGGCACGTTCGGCGACGTGGAAGACGTGTTGAGCTATGCCACCTTCAGCCGCTTCAAGGAGCGGCTGGGAGAGCACCTGCATTCCTTCATCACCCTCGACCAGCAGCCTCCGGTGTTCCTGTCGCAGGTGCGCGACTTTCCCGACCGCCAGAACTGCGTCTACAACGCCCAGGGATTTGCCTGCAAGGTGCCGCCGGGGCATTATTTCATGATGGGTGACAACCGCGATCGCAGCTCGGACAGCCGTTACTGGGGATTCGTGCCGGAAAACAACATCGTCGGCAAGGCGGTGCTGGTGTGGATGAATTTTCAGGATTTGAGCCGGATCGGTACCATGATCCGGTAAATGCCATGACGCGCAAGGACGAGATGCAGGCGCAGGAACTGGGCAGGCGCATCGGCCATACGTTCCGCACCGGCGCCCTCGCCATCGAAGCATTGACCCATCGCAGCAGCGCGGCCCGCCATAACGAGCGCCTGGAATTCCTGGGTGACAGCGTGCTCAATCTGGTGGTGGCACGCTGGCTGTTTGAACAGCATCCCCAATTCGCCGAAGGTGAACTGAGCCGCATCCGTTCCGGCCTGGTCAATCGCGACGCCCTGCTGCAGGTGGCCCGGCAGATCCAGTTGGGCGAGTTGCTGCGCCTGGGTGAAGGTGAACTCAAAAGCGGCGGCGGCAGCCGCCCCTCGATTCTGGCCGATGCGCTGGAAGCCGTATTCGGCGCCGTGTTCTGCGATGCCGGCCTGGACGCGGCGGAGGCTGTGATCCGGCGCCTGCTGGCGCCTCTGGCGGAACGCACCGATTTGTCCGCGGCGGCCAAGGATGCCAAGACCCGCTTGCAGGAATGGCTGCAGGCGCGCCACCGGCCGTTGCCCCACTACCAGCTCCTGGAAACCCGGGGCGAAGCGCATGACCAGACCTTTCGCGTGGAATGCGTGGTGGCAGAGCCGCCCGTGCGCACGGAGGCGGAAGGCAAAAGCCGTCGGTTGGCCGAACAGCAGGCGGCAAAACTGGCGCTCGAACAGCTGCCTGGAGGATCGGCATGAACCGTTGCGGAACCGTAGCTCTGGTGGGGCGGCCCAACGTGGGCAAATCCACCCTGCTCAACCACCTGATCGGGCAGAAGCTCAGCATCACCTCGCGCAAACCCCAGACCACGCGCAACCGCATTCGCGGCATCCTCACCCGCGACGATACCCAGTTCGTGTTCGTGGACACGCCGGGTTACCAGACGCGCCACAAGAGCGCACTTAACCGCGCCATGAACCGCAGCGTGCTGTCCACACTGCAGGAAGTGGACGTGGTGCTGATGGTGATTGAGGCGCTGCACTGGGGGGCAGAAGACCAGCGCGTGCTGGACCATATTCCTGCCGGCGTGAAACCCCTGCTGGTGGTCAACAAGGTGGACCGCGTGAAGCCTCGTGAACTGCTGCTTCCCTTCATGCAGGAAAGGGCAAACGAGCCGCGCTTTGATGCCATCGTGCCGGTGAGCGCACGCCAGGATCGTGACTTTCACGGGCTGTTGCGGGAGATCGAACAGCGTCTGCCGGAAGGACCGCCCATGTATGAGGCGGACGACCTGACCGACAGCAATGAACGGTTCCTGGCGGCCGAATTCATCCGCGAGCAACTCTTCCGGCTGCTGGGCGAAGAACTGCCCTATGCCACCACCGTGCTGATCGACCAGTACCAGACGGAAGGCGCCTTGCGGCGCATCCATGCCACCATCGTGGTGGACAACGACAACCAGAAGGCGATCGTGATCGGCCGTCAGGGTGAAAAGCTCAAGACCATTGGCACGCTGGCCCGCAAAAGCATCGAAACCCTGGTGCAGGGCAAGGTGCATCTGGAACTGTGGGTGAAAGTGAAAGGGGGCTGGGCGGAAGACGAGCGCGCGCTCAAACAGATGGGTTATGAGCTTTGATCCGGCGCGCGTGGCCATGGAGCCTGCTTTCGTCCTGCACAGCACGCCCTGGCGCGAAACCAGCCTGATCGTGGAATGCTTCACACCCCACTGCGGGCGCGTGGCCCTGGTGGCCAAGGGCGTACGTCGCCCCCGTTCGGCCCTGCGCGGATTGATGCAACCTTTCCAGCCCCTGCTGGTGGACTGGTTTGGGCAGGGCGAGTTGCGAACCCTCAAGACGGCGGAATGGCAGGGTGGCCTGCCACAGCTTTCCGGCAAGGCCCTGCTTTGCGGGTTTTACCTCAATGAACTGCTGATGCGGCTGCTGGGGCGGGACGACCCGCACGAAGCCTTGTTCGGCATCTATGCCCAGGCGCTGGCCCGGCTGGCCGCGGCCGAACCGCTTGAGCCGGTGCTGAGGGCCTTTGAAGTGTCGCTGCTGCAGGAGCTGGGCTACGCCCCGCCGCTGGAGCGCGAAGCGGACAGCGGGGCCCCCATCGATCCCCAGGCCCAGTACCTTTTCGAGCTGGATCGCGGGGCCCTGCGGGTCGTAGTGCCGGGGGGGAATGCAGTACAATTTCTGGGAAAAACGCTGCTCGACATGGCGCAGTCACGGTATGACGATCCCGTGACCCTGAGCCAGAGCAAACAGCTGATGCGATTGCTGCTGGGGCATCATCTGGGCCATCAGGACCTGCACACCCGGCGCATATTTCAGGAGCTTCCCCTGCTGTGATCCAACTGGGCGTCAACATCGACCACATTGCCACGCTGCGCCAGGCGCGCGGCACCCGTTATCCCAGCCCGGTGCAGGCCGCGCTGCTGGCCGAGTACGCCGGCGCCGACGCCATCACCCTGCATTTGCGGGAGGACCGCCGCCACATCCAGGACCGCGACCTGGAAATCCTGCGCGAAGTGCTGTCCACCCGCATGAACCTCGAAATGGCCGTGACCGACGAAATGCTGGCCATTGCCCTCAAAACCCGACCCCATGATGCCTGCCTGGTGCCGGAGCGGCGTCAGGAAATTACCACCGAAGGGGGGCTCGACGTGGTTTCCCATTTCGACCGTGTACGCGATGCCTGTCGCGTGCTGGCCGAGTCGGGCATCCGGGTGTCGCTCTTCATCAATGCCGACCGCGAGCAGATCGATGCGGCCCATGCTGCGGGTGCTCCGGTGGTGGAACTGCATACCGGCCACTATGCCGAACTGGAAACGGATGCCGAGCGGGCGCCTGAACTGGAACGCCTGCGCGACGCGGCAGACTACGGGGTGCGCCTGGGGCTGCGGGTCAACGCAGGCCATGGGCTCAACTACCACAACACCCGGTCGGTTGCCGCCATGGTCAACATCAGCGAGCTCAACATCGGGCACGCCATCGTGGCGCAGGCGCTGTTTGTGGGCTGGGAAGCGGCGGTGCGCGAAATGAAAACGCTCATCACCAACGCTGTCGCAGTTTCATGATCGTCGGCATCGGAGTGGATACCGTGCTGGTGCGGCGCATACGCGATGCCCTGACGCGCCACGGGCGGCGCTTTGCGGAAAAGCTGCTGACGGTGGGCGAGCTGGAACGTTTCGATTCCCATGCCCAACCGGCGCGCTACCTGGCCAAGCGTTTTGCCGTGAAGGAAGCGTTTTCCAAGGCGCTGGGTACCGGCATGCGCCACCCGGTCACCTGGCGTCACATCGGCACCGGCCATGACGGTCAGGGCGCCCCCGCCCTCGACCTGGCCCCCGAGCTGGAAGCGTTCGTGCGCAGCCGGGGCATTACCCGCACCCATGTGTCCGTGACAGACGAAGAGCAGCACGCGGTGGCATTCGTGATCCTGGAGCGGCCATGAGCGGACCGGTCATGATCGACATCGCCGGATTCAGCCCCACGGCGGAGGAAATGGACCTGATCCGGAATCCGCTGGTGGGTGGAGTGATCCTGTTCACACGCAATTACGACGCGCCGGCCCAGCTGCAGTCGCTCACGGCCGCGCTGCATGCGCTCAGGCCCGGGCTGCTCATTGCCGTGGACCATGAAGGCGGGCGAGTGCAGCGGTTCCGCAGCGGTTTCACCGAACTGCCATCCATGGGCAGCATCGGCCAACGCCACGCACAGGACCCGGCCCTGGCCCTGCGCCTGGCAGAAGCCGCCGGTTTCGTGCTGGCCTGGGAACTGCGCGCTCTGGGGGTGGATTTGTCTTTTGCACCGGTGCTGGACCTCGACTACGGACGCAGCGCCGTGATCGGCAACCGTGCCTTTCACCGCGATCCGGAAATCGTTTCGCAATTGGCCGTGGCGCTGCGCCGGGGTTTGCATGCGGCCGGATTTGCGGCAGTAGGCAAACATTTTCCGGGGCATGGGTTCGTCGAAGCCGATTCCCATCATGATCTGCCCGTGGATTCCCGGCCCTACGCCGCGATCGAGTCGGACGATCTGAAGCCGTTCCAGACGCTGGTGCAGGATGGGCTGGAAGGCATCATGCCGGCCCATATCCTGTACGACGCCGTGGACAACCGGCCCGCCGGGTTTTCGCCCTTCTGGCTGCAACAGGTGCTGCGCGGGCGCCTGGGTTTTGACGGCGTGATTTTCAGCGACGACCTTTCCATGAAAGGCGCCGTGGGTGCAGGCACCCCGGCTGAGCGGGCGCGGGCCGCGCTGGACGCCGGGTGCGACATGGTCCTGCTGTGCAATGATCCCGTTGCTGCGCGCGAATTGCTGGATGGACTGGCCGGATATCCCTGGCCTGCCGAAAGCGCGCGACGCCTGGCCATGCTGGCGCCTGCCCAGCGCCTGACGCCTGCCGCAGGGGTTGCCCGTTACCATGCGGCGTTGGCCGAGCTGGAGGGGCATGCATGAGCCTTGTGCACCACCATTCCCACCATCATCATCGCAAGCCGGCGCCGGCAAGTCCGCAGCACGCCCACGCAGCCCATAACCACCACGATCCGGCGGGACATTTCCACCATGGAGATCGCCCCAAGTCGAGCCGCGCCATGATGTGGGCGCTCATCCTGACCGGAGCCTTTGCCGTCGTGGAAGCAGTCACGGGCTGGTGGTCCGGTTCGCTGGCCCTCATTTCGGATGCGGGCCACATGGTGTCCGACGCCCTTTCGTTGGGACTGGGTACTTTTGCCATCTGGATCGGCAAGCGCCCCCCCACCCAGAGGCACAGCTACGGGCTGCAGCGCGCCGAAGTGATCGCGGCGCTGCTCAACGGGCTGCTGTTGCTGGCCGTCATTTCCGCCATCGTCATCGAAGCGCTGATGCGCATTCACGAACCCACTGCGGTGAGCGGCCTGCCCGTGATCGTGGTGGCTTTCCTGGGCATGGTGCTCAATGCCGTCAACGGCTGGATGCTGTCGCGCATGGAACAGGGCCTCAACACCCGGGCCGCCATGATTCACGTCATGGGGGATTTCCTGGGCTCGGTGGCGGCGCTGCTGGCCGGCGTCATCGTGTGGTGGACCGGTTGGATGCCCATCGACCCCATCCTGTCGCTGGTGGTGGCCGCGCTCATGCTGTACTCCACCGTGCGCATCCTGACCGAATCCATCCACGTGCTGATGGAAGGCGTGCCTGACACGGTTTCCCTGCATGAGGTGGGAGAAAAGCTCGCGGCCGTGGAAGGCGTGCGCTCGGTGCATGACCTGCACATCTGGACGCTCACATCGGGGCTGCTTGCCCTGTCGGCCCACCTGGAGCTCGACAGCCTGGAATGTTGGCCCCGGGTGCTGCAGTCGATCCTGCACATGCTGAGCGCCGAACATGGCATTGAACACGTGACGCTGCAGCCGGAAGTGCGGCCGGCTGCCTGAGGCTATCGCGATGTCCGACACCATTGCCTTTGATCCGAGCTGCCGCCGCTGCAGCCGGCTTTCCGCTTTCCTGGACCATGTGCGGCTGGCCCAGCCGAGCTATTTCGCAGCTCCCGTGCCGTCCTTCGGTGATCCGGCTGCACGCCTGCTGGTGGTGGGCCTTGCACCCGGCATGCACGGCGCCAATCGCACGGGACGTCCTTTCACAGGCGACCATGCCGGCATCCTGTTGTACGCCACGCTGCACGAAACAGGCTTCAGCAACCAACCCGAAGGCACGGACCCGAACGACGGGCTGCAATTGCGTGACTGCCGCATCACCAATGCCGTGCGCTGCCTGCCTCCGGCCAACAAGCCCATGCCGGAAGAGGTGCGCGCCTGCAATGATTTCCTGGCCCATGAACTCACGGGGAACCCTGCGCCCCAGGTCATCCTGGCACTGGGACAGATTGCACACCAGGCCGTGCTGATGGCCGCCGCCTTGCGCCAGCGCGACTTTCCCTTCAGCCATGGTGCCCTGCATCGCCTGCCCACAGGGCAGACCCTGCTGTCCAGCTACCACTGCAGTCGCTACAACACCCAGACGCGGCGCCTGACCCCTGAAATGTTCACGGCCGTATTCAGGAGGGCACGCCACCTGCTGGACCACGGTCAGTCTTCGTGAGCACCTTCGATCTTGCGGTATTCCTGAAAACGCTGCCCAACCAGCCCGGGGTGTACCGCATGAAAAATGCCGCGGGCGAAGTGATCTACGTGGGCAAGGCACGCGACCTCAAGCGGCGCGTGTCGTCCTATTTCCAGAAAACCCATGACAACCCGCGCACCCGGCTCATGGTGTCCCAGATCGCGTCCGTGGAAGTGACGCTGACGGCGTCTGAAGCGGAAGCACTGCTGCTGGAAGGCAACCTCATCAAAAGCCTTTATCCGCGCTTCAATGTGCTGTTCAAGGACGACAAAAGCTACCCCTACATCCAGCTTTCGGGACATGAGTTCCCCCAGATCCGCCTGTACCGTGGCACGCTGGATTCGCGCCACGACTATTTCGGGCCCTATCCCAATGCCTGGGCTGCGCGCGAAGTGATCGGCCATCTGCAGAAACTGTTCCGCCTGCGCACTTGCGAAGACGCCGTGTTTCGCAACCGTTCCCGACCCTGCCTGCTGCACCAGATCCATCGCTGTTCCGGCCCCTGCGTGGGTGCCATTTCAAAGGCTGCCTACCGGCGCGACATCGAGAATGCCCGCAGTTTCCTGGGCGGCCACGAAAGCGAAGTGCTGGATGAATTGCGTCAGGCCATGAGCGAGGCATCGGACGCGCTCGACTTTGAAACGGCCGCCTACTATCGCGACCGCATTGCACTCATGCAGCAGGTGCTGGCGCGCCAGGCGGTCTCTTCTGTGCAGGAACGCGACGTGGACGTGGTGGCGGTGGTGACAGAGCAGGGCGCCGTTGCGCTCAACCTGGTCATGATCCGCGGTGGACGGCACCTGGGGGACAAGACGTTTTTCCCGCAAAACGCCGAGGACGCCGATGCGGAAACCGTGGCGGAAGCGTTTCTGTCCCAGCATTACGCCCTGCAGGCAACGCCGGCCAAAATCATCACCAATGCCCCGCTGGATGCCCCTGCACTGTCCCTGGCCCTGGGTGCTCGCGCCGGACGGGCCGTGCAGGTGGTGACGCGACCGCAAGGGGAAGGACGTTCCTGGCTGCAGGGGGCTGAACAGAATGCCCGTTTTGCCCTGGAGCAGCGGCGCGCCCAGCAGACCGCCCAGGGAGCGCGAGTGGAGGCCTTGCAGGAAGCCCTGGGTCTGGGCCAGGCACCCCAGCGCATGGAATGTTTCGACATCAGCCATACCCAGGGTGAAGCCACTGTGGGATCCTGCGTGGTATTCGAAGGAGGCGAGCCGTTCAAGGCGGACTACCGCCGCTACAACATATCGGACATCACGCCGGGAGACGATTACGCAGCCCTGCGTTCGTTGCTGGAACGGCGCTATCGCAAGATCATGGCCGGCGAAGGGAAACTGCCTGATCTCATCCTGATCGACGGCGGGCGCGGCCAGCTCAACTCGGCGCTGGCTATCCTGGGAGACCTGGGCGTGCGCGACATTCCCATCCTGGGCATCGCCAAAGGGGAAGGGCGCAAACCGGGACTGGAAGTGCTGATCTACCCTGAAGCCGGAAAAACCTTGAAACTGCCGCCCGACCACCCCGGGTTTCACCTGTTGCAGGCCATACGCGACGAAGCGCACCGATTTGCCATCACAGGCCATCGCAACCGGCGTGCCCGCGCCCGCACGCGCTCCAGCCTGGAAGATGTGAGCGGCATCGGCGCCAAGCGGCGCCAGAAACTGCTGGCCCAGTTTGGCGGACTGCGCGGCGTGGAAAACGCCAGCGTGGAAGACATCGCGGCCGTGCCGGGCATCGGCCTTACGCTTGCCCGCAAAATTTATCAGCAACTGCACTGAACGGGTAAAATGCCCCTCATGGAATTGAATATCCCCAACATACTGACCCTGATCCGGCTTGGCCTGATCCCGCTGTTTGTGGGCGTGATGTATTTTCCCGACCACTGGCTTTCGGTGCCCAACGCGGGCCTCACCGCGGCGGGCATTTTCGTGGTGGCCGCCATCACGGATGCCTTCGATGGTTATCTGGCGCGCAAGTGGAACCAGACCACAGCTTTCGGCGCCTTTCTCGACCCCGTGGCGGACAAGCTCATGGTGATGGCAGCGCTGATCGTGCTGGTGGATCTGCAGCGCGCGCCCTCGGCCATCGCACTCGTCATCATCGGGCGCGAAATCACCATTTCCGCGTTGCGCGAGTGGATGGCCAAACTGGGAAAAAGCGCCAATGTGGCGGTGTCCACGCTGGGAAAAATAAAGACCATCGCGCAGATGATCGCGATTCCTTTCCTGCTCTACGACAAATGGCTGTTCGGCGTCATTCCCTGCCACTGGATAGGCACCATCGCACTGTGGATTGCCGCGTTGCTCACCCTGGTCTCGATGGTGTATTACCTGCAGGTGGCAGTAAAAGCGGGTGCAGTTGGTTGACGATCAGGGCATTCGCAGATTAGAATTATGGACTTCGTGCGGGAGTAGCTCAGTTGGTAGAGCGCAACCTTGCCAAGGTTGAGGTCGCGAGTTCGAGACTCGTCTCCCGCTCCAATTTCCAAGGGGAAAATGGCCAGTACATTTTCCCCTTTCAGTTTAAATCGTCGCCAATTCACCCCAGGCGGGGTGGCAGAGTGGTCATGCAGCGGCCTGCAAAGCCGTCTACGCCGGTTCGATTCCGACCCCCGCCTCCAGGTTCTTCATGCGCTGGTTGCCCCGTTTCATCCTGTTGAGTGCTGTGCTGGTCGTGACGGCCGCAGCCCCGGCTGCAGAGGGGCCGGCCCCGGCCCTGGCCCTGGCCGGCCGTACCTTTGAATATGAAGTGGTGCAGGGCGATTACCTGATTCGGATTGCAGCACGTTTTGGCGAAGCAGCCACGCTCATCGCCCGCGAGAATGGCCTGCCTATCAACCGCCCGATTCATCCAGGACAGCGGCTGGCACTCGACAACCGCCACATCGTGCCTGCAGGGCAGGAGGAAGGCCTGCTGATCAACCTGCCGCAGCGGCACCTGTTTCTTTTCCGCCAAGGCCGGTTGCTGGCAGCTTATCCGGTGGGGTTGGGCAAACCCGACTGGCCGACACCATCTGGCGCTTTCCGCGTGAATGAATTGCGCCGCCACCCGGTGTGGCATGTGCCACCGTCCATCCAGGAGGAAATGCGGCGACAGGGGCAGGTGGTACGCACCCAGGTGCCCCCGGGACCGGACAATCCCCTGGGCGACTTCTGGATCGGGCTCAGCATCCATGGGCTGGGCATTCACGGCACCGTTGCCCCTGCCAGCGTGTACCATTTCCGGAGCCACGGCTGCATCCGGCTGCATCCGGCGGACGTGCAGGCGCTTTATGCCGAGGTGGCGCCCGGCCTGTCCGGGCGCATCATTTATGAGCCCATCCTGCTGGCCGGATTTCCTGACGGGCGCATTTACCTGGAGGTGAATCCCGACGTGTACCATAGGCGTGGCGATGCCTGGCAGGCCCTGAACGACCTGGCCAAAACACAGGGACTGGCAGAGCGCATCGACTGGGCCAAGGCGCGCGACGTGGTGGCCCGGCAGGAGGGTATTGCCCGCGCCGTCCAGCGCACCTCCGGCAACGGACCCTGAGACCTTGAGGAACATTGTGAACCGAAACAGATCGACCCTACCGATGGATTCCCCCGGTGGCAGACGTCGCTCCTTCCTGGCCCAGGGGGCCGGGATGCTGGCGCTTGCGACCCTGGGTGCGAAAGGCAGCAGCGCTGCAGCACCGGCCGAGCGGATCCTGTCCTTTCATAACCTGCATACCGGCGAAAGCCTGCAGGCGCCCTACTGGGTGCAGGGGCAGTATGTGCCGGAAACCTTGGGTGCCATCGACCACCTGTTGCGCGACCATCGGACCGGGGATGTCATGCCCATCGACCGTTCGCTGCTGGACCTGGTTTATGCGATCACGTCGCGTCTGGATGCCCGCGGGCCGGTGCAGGTGATATCCGGCTACCGTTCACCTGCCACCAATCGTGCACTGCATGCCCGCAGCAACGGCGTGGCTTCCCATAGCCTGCACATGGAAGGACGTGCCATCGATCTCCGCCTCGATGGGCGCGACCTGTCCCTGCTGCGTGATACGGCACGGGCGCTTCACGGCGGGGGCGTGGGGTTTTATCCCCAATCCGGCTTCGTGCATGTGGATACGGGGCGCCTGCGTTCCTGGACTGGCGCGTGATTCAATCCAGGCCACGGTGCTGCTGCTTCGTGTAAGCGCGCGAGTGAAGCTAGTCCGATGCAGCCGCAAAGCGGCCTGCACGGAAATCGTGGATGGCCTGGTGGATTTCCGCCTGGGTGTTCATGACGAAAGGCCCGTACTGCACGATGGGTTCCCCCAGGGGCTGGCCGGCAATGAGCAGGGCCCGGGCGGAGACAGCCGCTTCAAGCAATACGCCGTCAGTGTCGGGACTGTTGTCCAGTATGGCCATGTGCTGTCGGGGGACTTCGCTTCCTCCCACGGCGAGTGAGCCGCGATACACATAAACGAAAGCATTGTGGCTGGCAGGCAGCGCCTGCTCAAAGCGCGAGCCCGCAGCAAAGTGCAGGTCGAGGTAAAGCGGTTGCGTGGTATCCCGCTGCATGGCACCGGCCACGCCGTGGCTTTGGCCGGCGATGACCCGCACCATGACGCCTTCGGCTGTGGTGAATTGCGGAATGTCCGCACTCTGGAAATCGCGGTACCAGGCCGCTTGCAGTTTGTCCCTGGAGGCCAGGTTGAGCCACAGCTGGAATCCTTCCATGCGTCCTTCCTGTTGTTCCGGCAGCTCCGAATGGATGACTCCGCGTCCGGCCGTCATCCACTGGACTCCCCCGTTTTCCAGCAGGCCCTCGTGGCCAGCGCTGTCGCGGTGTCGCATGCGCCCGGCAATCATGTAGGTGATCGTTTCAAAGCCACGGTGCGGGTGATCAGGAAAACCGGCGATGTAGTCTTCAGGGTTATCGGTGCCGAAGGCATCGAGCATCAGGAACGGGTCCAGCCGGCGCTGCAGCGACTGGGTGAGGACCCTGGTGAGTTTCACGCCAGCACCGTCCGAGGTGGCCTGGCCGGTGACTAGCTGCTCCACGGAGCGGGATAGTTTCAGTGATTCATGCATGAGGTAGGTCCTTAGTGCAGATCGAATCGCGTTGAGGCTGGAAACTGTGCTTCAAACACTTTGGCCGTTACGGGTTTCGAGAAATAGTACCCCTGGGCATAGTCGCATCCTGATGCCCTGAGGAATGTCAGTTGCTCCAGGGTTTCCACGCCTTCGGCGATGATGGCAAGCCCCAGCTTGTGGGCCATCATGATCATGGCTTCGCACAGAGCCTGGCTGCTTGCATCGACGCCAAGGTTGTGCACGAAAGATTGGTCGATCTTGATGAAATCAATGTCAAATTTCTTCAGATAAGACAGGGATGAATAACCGGTTCCGAAATCATCCAGGGCCACCTGGATACCCTGGTTCCGAAATACCAGGAGCCGTTCCATGCTCGCGTCGTTGCTGTCCATCAGCATCCCTTCAGTGATTTCAATCACGATGCTGTTTCCCGGCAATCCAAGTGACTGGAGATGGTTGAGCCAGGCGTCATTATGATCCATGCTGCTTTTGAACTGCACCGGTGACATGTTCACGCTCAGCTGAAAATCCGGGTGCAGGGAATTTCGCCATCGATGGGTCTGTTCAGCGGCATTGCGGAACACGAAGTCACCGATGTCCACGATGATGCCTGTGTGTTCTGCCACCGGGATGAATTCCGCCGGGCTTACAGCGCCCTGTCCAGGAATGAACCAGCGGACAAGGGTTTCCGCCTTCTGCACGGCGCCATTCCTGAGGTCCACGATGGGCTGGTAGACCAGGGAAAACTGCCGTGATTCGAGGGCTGTCCTGAGGTCGATGGCCATGCGCATGCGGCTTTGGGAATGTTCCTGCATGGAGCGGGTGAAATAACTGTAGCGGTTGCGTCCCAGGTTCTTTGCAGCGTACATAGCCTGGTCGGCATTCTTGAGCAGCACATCCGTATCAGTGGCATCGGAAGGATAGAAAGTGACCCCGATGCTTGCAGACACATAGGCCAGATCCTCTCCCAGAGGAAAGGGCGCGGCCAGGCGTTCGAGGATCTCCTGGCAGATGCGGTCCACGCTGTCAGGATCGCTCAATTCCCCCAGGATGATCGTGAACTCGTCTCCACCAAAACGGGCCACGGTGTCTGTTTCGCGAACGCAACCCACCAGCCTTCGGGCAGCCTCTGACAGCAGGATGTCGCCCTTGGCATGGCCCAGATTGTCATTCACGTCCTTGAAGTGGTCGATGTCGAGAAACAACAGGGCCAGGGGTTGTCCGGAACGGTGCGATTTCTTGATCTCCTGCTCCAGGCGGTCGTAGAACATGCGCCGATTGGGGAGTTCAGTAAGCGTATCGAAGTTGGCCTGGCGCCAGATCAGCTCCTCGAATTCCTTTTGCTGGGAAATGTCGGTGAACAGCGCAATGCGGTGAAGCAGGCGATCTTCTTCGGTAAACACGGAATTGATTGACAGCCACTTGGGGTAAACCTCCCCGTTCTTGCGGCGATCCCAGATTTCGCCTTGCCAGGATCCCGACTCATGGAGGGATTGCCACATGTTGCGGTAGAAAGCGGTGTCATGGCGGCCTGATTTCAGAAGGCTGGGGTTTTGGCCAACCGCTTCCTCGGCCGTGAACCCCGTGATTTTTGTAAAGGCAGGGTTGACGGCCATGATGCGGTTGTCCGCGTCCGTGATCATCATGCCTTCTCCGCTGTTCTGGTACACCGAAGCAGCGAGCCGCAGGGAATCCTCTGCTGATTTCTGCCGAATCAGGCGGTCGAAATTGTCCAGGGAGAAACTGACGTCCTTGGACATTTCATCAAGAAGTGCAATGGCTTCCGCATCGAATGCGTTGAGCATGGAATGAAACACACTCAGCACTGCGTAAGGTCGTCCGCTTCTGGTGATGGGAAAGGCGGCCACAGAATTCCAGTTTGACTGGCGAGACCGCTGTTTCCAGGGTGCAAGATTGGGATCCCCCTGAAAATCGTTGACGATGACGTTGCGGTTTTCCCTGTACGCTGTGCCAACGGGCCCGCGTCCCTCCGGAATATCTGCCTTTGCAGAAATGCAGATGCCGTCGAGGTAGCCATGCTCATCCCCATAGCGAGCCACCGGAATGAAGAGGTGATCCTGCTCGCGAGGCACCCCGATCCAGGCCAGGCTCATTCCACCAAATTCCACGGCACAGCGGCAGACCAGCGGAAAGAGTTGTGATTCCTTTTCCATGCGTACGATGGCCTGGTTGATTTCACTCAGGGCGCTGTAGAGCCTGGTCAGGCGACGGGCCTTCTCTGCTTGTTGCTGGCGCTGTATGGACAGGTACAGCAGAAAGCAGAGCAAACCGCAAAATGCCAAGAAAATGACGGACCACTGAAGCAGGAAAATTTTATGGCGGTCGCGGACGGCCTGCAGGGAGATCCGGACCAGCAGATTGGCCTGGCCGCGATAGGAATAGCGGATGGCCTTCTGGTAGGAAATGATGTGGTTGCTTCCGGACGCGTGGGCAAATCGGGCCAGGGTGAAGCCATTGCTGGCGGTCAGTGACAGTTCCTGAATATTGGGGTTGGCTTTTCCCCACTGCCTGAACAGATTGTCGATGTTCTGGTAATGGCCCAGGTTGAGTTCGTTGGCCACAATGTAATCGATGAGATCCACTTGCTGGGCAGCAGCTTCGCGTGATGAGGCCAGATCTTCAGAGAAACGTTTTTGCAGCGCCATGCTGGCCAGAAAACCCAGCACTGCCAGCAGCGTGGCAAGCATTGCCCAGGGCACCAGTTGGCGGGAAGCAAGGCGCGCCATGGGCAGTCAGCGCTTGAGAGAAAACTTGCTCTGCATCAGGATGTGACGCAGATTGGCATAGTCGCTGTCTTCCGCGGGTACCAGCGCGCTCATGCCCGGATGTATGGCCGTCATGATGGAATGGCCTTCAGGAATGTCATTGAGGGCCAGCAGCGCTGACTGCAGTGAGTGAATGAGGGGCTGGGGCAGGGTGCTGCGCGTCACGAACACGTGGTCGTGCACGGGTGGTAATTCGGCCAGTACGCGCAGCCCTTTGGGAGCAAATTTCTGGAAAACTTCCCCTTTGACGGCACCTGCATCGCAGTCTCCGGACAGCACGGCGAGTGCAACATCGTCATGGCTTTCCAGATTCCGAAAACGTCCCAGTTGTGAGAGTGTGATGCCTTCATGGGCCAGCTTCCAGCGAGGCAGGATGCTGCTCATGGTTGAATCGGGATCGCCAAAAGTGAAGCATTTTCCCTTGAGATCCTGCAGGGAGTGCAGCGGGCTGTCTTCGCGGACAATGATCTCGCCTTTCAAAAACGGGTTGCCATTGACTACCTGGCGGGCCAGCAACGGTTTCCGGCCATACCTGGCCACAGTCTGCACGTAGGACACCGGACCCATGTAAGCCAGGTCCACGCTGTCGCTGCCCACGGCCTCGATGTGCTCGGCATAGGTTCGACCGACCCGGATTTCCACTGGACGCCCGAGGGTACGGGTCAGGTAATTGGCCAGCGGCGTGAAATGTTCCAGGATTTCCTCGCGCGGCAGATAGGGGTGCACGGCAAGGACAAGCGGCTTTTCTTCCGGGGTCTCAGCCGCTGTGGCAGCCACCAGGGTGCTGGCAGCAAGCAGCAGCCCCAGGATGAAGGTGCAGCAACGCATGAGGCCCCCTCGTTTTTTATTGCCGTTGTTGATGCTGTGGGATACGGGTCTGTCGACCCATTATAAGGGGGAAGTCTTGCAGGCTGAAATCCCGCAGAGAGGGGAGGGCAATGCTTAGGGCGCGGCGTCGATTTCCGCTTTGGTTTTGCGGTAGATGGCGGTGTGGAGTCCACCCAGGGCCAGGGCTTTACCGATGGCGGCGCGCGCTTCGTCCTTTCTGCCGAGCGCCAGTTCGGTTTGTGCCAGATTGTTGAAGGCATCCCCGGCATCGGGATGGGCCGTGGTGGCCTGCCGGAAATAGGAAGCGGCCAGTTCCAGGTCGTGTCGGGCGTAGGCGAGGTTGCCCAGTCCCATGAGGGCGCCCAGGCTGCCTGGCCAGTGAGCAAGGCTTGCGTGGTAGGCATCCCGTGCCAGCGCAGGTCGAACCGGTTCGAGGGCGGCCACCTGCCGCAGGTAATCCTGTTCTGTGGCGCTGGCCGGCATGCGTTCGGGCGGTAGCGTCACCAGTCCCCAGCGGCCGCCCCGGTGCCAGCTCCGGTCAAAATCAGGCCAGGTCATGTGCAGGGCGCGTTTGGGGCCGGATTGCAGGGTGACGTCGCCCGTGGGCCGATCGTATCCCACGACCACTGCGTAATGCCATTCGGTGGAGAACAGCGGCCCCACTTCCTGCAGCACGAGCACCGGGTTTCCGGCCGCCAGCTCCTCGAACAAGGCCGTCCGGGTGGGGGCAATGCGGTAGGGAATGCGGTCGTGGCGGCGTGCTGATCCGATCAGGTCCAGTTGTAGGGAGCCTTTAAGGGCGGGCGTGTAGACTTGGGGCGCCAATTTCCTGGGGGTCACGGCCACACCCGAGTAGGCCAGAGTGGTGGCCAGGGCGGCCGGCCCGCACTGGTATTCCTGCTGCGGGAAAAATGGCACGCCCGCCAGCTTCACCGCGGAAGGCAGTTGAGCCGGCAAGGCGGAATCCGGTGCTTTCGGCTGCACGCTGGCGCATCCGGCAAGCACCAGCATCAGCAGTGCGGCCAGCGCCGTTGTGAGGGAACTCCCCCGCATGGGGTTACAGAATCAAAACAAGCAGGATGGCACCCAGCATCAGGATGATGATGTCGTTGCTGCTGAGGCTGGAGAAGTTGCCGCCGGCAGGCATGGCATTGATTTTCTCGGCCAGGGCCCGGGCTTCGTCATCATTGAGCAACGCGATGCGCTGGGCTGTCACCACGGCGCTGAGCCCCATGTCCTGCAATTTCTTCTGCACGTCTTGGCGGGAAATGAAGTGGTCGATGGTGGCCTTGTCCTGCGCCTGGGGTGCCTGTACGGCCTGCTGCGTTCCGATCATTTCGCCGTGGGCGAGCGTGGTGGCGGCCAGCATGCCCATGCACAGCAAGGCCACCAGGGTATTTGCAAGAAAGCTCTTGTTTTTCATCGGGATTCTCCTCCGTAGAATATGGGAAAACGTCCCATATTCTACGGAGGACTCAGCCAAAAGACAAGCTCAAAGTGGGGAATCCCTCCAGTTCCGCCACGGCATTTCCCGGTTGGTCCACAAAAAAGATGCCTGAATAGCTGCCTGTGGTGATCCAGTGCTGCGGTTGCACAGGCAGGCCGCGCTGCGCACACTGGCGCACGAACGGGGCCAGCAGACGACGTGGATCGCCGGCCGGGTTGCCCATGGGCTGTTTGGATACGTCACTGCCGTCAATGCGCAATGCGCCCTGCGGTGCCAGAAAGGGAAAATCCCCGCGGTAGGGGACCGGCTTGCCCACAACCAGTGCCCCATGGTTTTGCAGGTCGGCCAGCTTGAGCAGGTCGGGAACATCCGGCCAAGCCTGGTAGCGCGATGAAACCACTTCCACGGCCAGTGCCATGGATTCAAGTGCTGCCAGAATCTCTTCGTCGTCCCGAGGCAAGGCTTCTGCTGAAAATACGCGGGAGAAGCGGAACGCAATCTCAAGCTCGAGTCCAAAGATGCTGCCGGACTGTCGCTGCAGTTGTACTGGCGAATCATGCACGCAGCAGCCTGGCAGAGGGGATCCCCAGACGTCGTCCGGAGCCGGTGCCGTACCCACTTTCCAGGCTGCCACGCTTTCACCCAGCGCCATCACCACGGCCTCCTGCACCTGGTAGGCTGCGGCGCGGCCCGCGGGTTGCAGTGGCAGGGGAGTGGGGATGCGGTGGCCCGACTGGAAGGCTTGTGCAAGGAGGACGGTGAGGGGGTTTTGCATTGTGTTCATGAGGCCTCCGGTGTTCCGGCCAGGATGAGATCGCTGACGCGTTCGGCCATCATCATGATGGGGGCTGCCGTGTTGCCGGACGTGATGAGCGGCATGGCGCTGCCATCCACCACGCGCAGGCCGGCCACTCCCTGCACGCGCAGCTGACTGTCCAGCACGGCGCCCGGTTCCCCGGGGCGGCCCATGCGGCAGGTGCCGGTGGGATGGAAAATGGTGGTCCCGATGTCGCCAGCCGCGTGGGCCAGCGCTTGATCGTCCTGGATGTCCGGCCCGGGGCGGATCTCCTCAGGTTTCCAAGGGCGAAAGGCGGGTGCTGAAACGATGCGCCGTGTCAGGCGCAAGGCATCGGCAGCCACCTTGCGGTCGATTTCCGTACTGAGGTAATTGGGCTGGATGCGCGGGGCGGCCATGGGATCCGGGCTCGCGATGTGCACATGGCCGCGGGACGTGGGCTGCAAGTCGCACACGCTGGCGGTGAAGGCATTGAACGGGTGCAGGGGTTCTCCGAACTTGTCCAGGGAGAGTGGCTGCACGTGATATTCCAGGTTGGGACGTTCCTGTTCCGGCCCGCTGCGGGCGAAGGCGCCCAGCTGCGATGGGGCCATGGCCATGGGACCGCTGCGGTTGAGCAGGTATTCCAGGCCGATTCCCAGCTTGCCCAGCAGTGAACGGCTGCGCGTATTGAGGGTGGGCAGCCCTTCCACCTTGAACACCATGCGCAGTTGCAGGTGGTCCTGCAAGTTCTCGCCCACGCCTGGCAGGTGCTGGCGCACGGGAATGCCCAGGGACTGCAGCAGTTCCCCCTTGCCGATGCCTGATCGCTCCAGGATGGCCACGCTGCCCAGTGCCCCGGCGCAGAGCAGCACTTCGTTGCGCGCGAATACCTGCAGCCGTCCGTCCCGGCGCAACAGGCTGGCCCCGGTGCAACGCACGCCCGCATCGTCGAAAGAGAGCGTGTCCACCCGTGTTTCGGTCAGCACCGTGAGGTTGGGGCGGTGCAGGACCGGCTTGAGAAAAGCCTGGCCGGCATTGAGGCGCCAGCCGCGGCGCTGGTTGACGTCGAAGTAGCCCACACCGAAATTGTCGCCGCGGTTGAAATCAGGCGCATCGGGAATGCCCGTCTGGTGGGCAGCCTGGCGAAACACTTCCAGCACTTTCCACTGCAGGCGCTGGCGCTCCACGCGCCAGACGCCGCCTGCGCCGTGCCAGGCGTTGCGGCCGCCGTGATAGTCCTCGTCGCGCTGGAACAGGGGCAGTATGGCGTCCCAGGACCAGCCGGCGTCTCCCGTGGCAGCCACCCACTGTTCATAGTCGGCCTTTTGTCCGCGCATGTAGATCATGCCGTTGATGAGCGAGCTGCCGCCCAGGCCTTTGCCGCGAGGATAGCGGATGCGGCGACCGTTCAGCCCCGCTTCGGCCTCAGTCTGAAAACACCAGTCGGTGCGCGGATTGCCGATGCAGTAGAGATAACCCACGGGAATGTGGATCAAGGGATAGCGATCGTGGGTGCCGGCTTCCACCAGCAGCACGCTCGTTTCCGGATTGCGCGACAGGCGGTTGGCAAGCACGGCCCCCGCGCTGCCGGCGCCGATGATGATGTAGTCGTAGGTGGGGGATGCGTCAGGTTTCATGGGGCAGGATTTTCCAGACTCTGGCCGGCATTTTGCGCAAACGGCCAGCGAAACGCCAGCAAAATCAGCAGGCCGGCGCCGTACAGCAAAGGCTCGGTGAGGTCTTTTTTCACAAGCCAGGCGAAATGCAGCGTACCCAGTGCCGGAATGAGGTAGGCCAGGCGATGCAACTGTTTCCAGCGGCTCTTGAGGCGGGACACGGACCAGCGGTTGGAGGTGGCTGCAAGCGGCAGCATGGTCACATAGGCCAGGAAGCCCACCAGGATGTAGGGGTGCTTGCCCACGTCGTGCAGGATGGCCGCCCAGTCAAACCACTGGTCCAGCCCAGCGTAGGACAACAGATGCAGGCTGCCATAAAAAAATGCGAACAATCCCAGCATGCGCCGGTGGCGCAGTGGTTCGCGCCACCCTGCGAGGCGGCGCAGCGGCGTGACGGACAGGGTGATGAGCAGGAAGTTGAGGGTCCACTGTCCGGTGAAATGAATCACGTGTTCCACCGGGTTGGCACCCAGCGTTGCGCTGGCAGCCATCCAGGCGAGCCGGCCCAAGGGAAGGAGCGCCGCGGCAAACACGGCGGTTTTTCGCAGGTCCATCAGAAATAACGCTTGAGGTCCATGCCCTGATAAAGCGAAGCCACTTCGTCTCCATAGCCATTGAACATCAGGGTCTTGCGCCGCGCCGTAAAAAGGCCTGCACCGATGCGCCGTTCGGTGGCCTGGCTCCAGCGCGGATGATCCACCGCCGGATTGACGTTGGAATAGAAGCCGTATTCATCCGGATTGGCCCGGGTCCAGCTTGAGACAGGCTGGGTTTCGGTGAAATGGATGCGGAC
Organism: Betaproteobacteria bacterium; assembly: GCA_028866015.1. GTDB lineage: Bacteria > Pseudomonadota > Gammaproteobacteria > Burkholderiales > Ferrovaceae > JAKBAT01. Next base: position 65,597 of record JAGWIW010000005.1, on the reverse strand, counting down.
GATGGATTTGATGCTTTTGAAACCGTACTTCCAGGGCACCACCAACCGGATGGGGGCTCCGTCCTGATTGGGCAGCACTTCGCCATAAAGTCCCACCGCCAGCAGGGCGAGGGGGTGGCGCGCCTCGTCCAGGCGCAGCCCTTCGGTGTAGGGCCAGTCCAGCACGTGCCGGCGTACCCCGGGCATCTGTTCCGGGTCGGCCAGGGAAAAGAATTGCACGAAGCGGGCATTGCCGGTGGGCTGGGCCCAGTCGATCAGTTTGTGCAAGGGAAAGCCCACCCAGGGAACGACCATGGACCAGGCTTCCACGCAGCGCAGTCGGTAGATGCGTTCTTCCAGGGGATAGCGCCGCAGCAGGTCGTCGATGCCGATCTGTCGCGGGCGCTGCACGGCGCCGTCCACCACCAGGGTCCAGGGGCGCGTGCGCAGGCTGCCTGCATTCTGGGAGGGGTCCTCCTTGCCGGTGCCGAATTCGTAGAAGTTGTTGTAGGTGGTGATGTCGTCATAAGAGGTCAGGGTTTCGCCGCGGCCATAGGGCGTGGGCTGCACGCCGGCAAGCTTTGGCCCGCGTGCGGCCGATCCGATGCGGGGCCAGGTTCCGGCTGCACCCAGGCCCAGCGCTGCCACGAGGGCGCGGCGCTGGCGGAAAGTTTCCTGCGGGGTGATTTCAGAAGGGGCGGGCTGGGGATATTTATACATGCGATGGATACTCCAGGGCGGTTTCCACAGCGCGGGCTGCCTGCAGGAAAGCCCGGTCCGTGCCGGGGCGGCCGGCCAGCGTTACGCCCACGGGCAAGCCCTGCGGGCCGCGCGCGCTGGGCAAATGCAGGGCCGGGCCGTGCAGGGCAGTCCAGATTCTTTGCAGCAGCGGGTTTCCAGTGGAAGCAAGGCCGTGCGGGGCTTCGCCGCTGACGCTCGGTGCCAGCAGCAGATCCGCGTCGCGGAACAGATCGTCGAACAGGGATTGGCAAAGCCGGATCTGCCCGATCGCATCCCAGTAAGCGTGGTCGGTGACCGCTGCACCCTGGCTCAGTACGCCCTGCAAGGTGGAGCTTAAGCCCTCCCAGTGGTGCAGCCGTTCCCCGCTCAGGGACAGGTATTGCTGGCGCAGCATGACGGTGTACTGGGCTGCGGCGAGGCGGGAAAAGGGAACGGGCAGCGCGATGTCCTTCACGGCAAAACCGGCGCGCGAGAGCAGGCTGGCGGCTTCGTTCACGGCCTGCTGTTGTGCCGCATCGCAGTGTTCCCATTCCCAGGTGCGGCACAACCCGATGCGCGGCAGGCCCGCGGGCGCATCGTCCAGCACCAGGCCATGGAATCCGCTGGCTGCGGCAGCAAACAGGGCGGCATCTCGCACGCTGCGGGCCATGGGCCCCACGGTGTCGAGGGAGTCGGCCAAGGCTTTCACGCCGCTGCGGGGAATGGTGTTGAAGGTGGGCTTGTAACCCACAATGCCGCAGTAGGCGGCGGGGCGGATGATGGAGCCCCCGGTTTGCGTGCCGAAAGCCAGGGGCACCATGCCAACGGCCACGGCTGCGGCAGAACCGCTGGATGACCCCCCGGGCGTGTGATCGGCATTGTGCGGGTTGGTGGTGGGGCCGGGATGGAATACGGCAAATTCCGTGGTCACGGTCTTGCCCAGCACCAGGGCCCCTTCGGCTCGCGCCAGCGCCACTGCGGCGGCATCCTGGCGGGGGCGATGGTCGCGGTAGAGGCCGGAACCATAGGTGGTGGGCATGTCCGCGGTATCCATGAGGTCCTTGACGCCAACAGGAAGCCCGTGCAAAAGCCCACGCAGGGCGCCGCGATCCAGGCGGCGTGCCTGTTCAAGGGCGGCTTCGCGATCGAGCCAGGCCCAGGCTTGCAGCACGGGCTCGCGCGCGTCAATGCGCTCCAGGCAGTCTTGCAGCAGGGCTTCCGCAGTGAGTTCGCGCTGGTTCAGGCGCCGGGCCAGAACGCTGGCTTCCAGGGTGTGCAGGGGCAGTGCTGTCATGATTCTCCAGGATGAAATCGCGTGCATTGAAGCGGCGGGTGCGCAGCCAGAATTCCGCCGACAGACCCGGCCAGATTGCGGTGTTGTTCCCGCCCTCGTCAAGGTACCAGCTGCGGCAGCCTGATTCCCAGACCGTGGTGCGCGAACGGCGGGCCATTTCACGGCCGGTCTTTTGGTAGGACCCGGGCCGCAGCGCAATGGTTCGCGCCTGTCGGCGGCGGGCAGTGCGCAGGGCCTGCAGGACCCAGTGGGCCTGGGCCTCGAGCATGAACACCACGGAATTGTGGCCCAGGCCGCTGTTGGGCCCTCCCAGCAGGAAAAAATTGGGAAAGCCGGCCACGGCACAGCCCAGGTAGGCCACGCGCCGCTCGCGCCAGGCCTGCTCCAGGGTTTTGCCGCCACAGCCCCGGATGACAGGGTCGTGCGGCACTTCGGCATGGCGGAAGCCGGTGGCAAACACCAGCACCTCTGCCGCATGCTCGCGTCCGTCAGCGGTGACGATTCCACCGGGCGTGATGCGGGCAATGGGTTCCGTCACCAGGGTCACGTTCGCTTGCTGCAGGGCGGGATAATAATCGTCGGAGAGCAGGATGCGCTTGCAGCCCAAGGGATGATGCGGCGTCAGTTGTTCGCGCAGCACGGGATCGGATACGTGCCGCCCAAGCTCCCGGCGCACGCGGCGGGAGGCCAGTCGCATCAGCGCCGGATGCAGGAAGGCGAGTCCCACAATCTCGCGGGAGGCATACAGCCAGGCCCGGTATAGGAAGCGCAGTCCCGGCACGCGGCGCAGGCAGGCCCGTACGAAGCGCGAGTAGGGACGGTCCCCCTTCGAGACCACCCAAGGTGCGGTGCGCTGGAAGACGGTGAGTTGCGCGGACTGGCGCGCCAGCGCCGGCACGATCTGGATGGCAGAGGCTCCGGTGCCCACCACGGCCACGCGTCGCCCTTCGCAGGAGAAGTCCTGCGGCCAGTGCATGGAATGAAAGGTCTGTCCTGCAAACTGCGACAGCCCCGGAAAATCCGGCAGGGCCGGGCGATTGAGCGGACCCAGACCAGCCACCAGGAAGCGCGTGTGCAGCAGGCTGCCATCGGCCAGGGTCACGAGCCACAGGCCTTGTGCCTCGTCGAATTCGGCCTGGGTGACCGCGGCATTGCAACGCAGTTGTGCCCCGAAGCGGCGGGCCACGTTTTCAAGATAGAGGCGGATGTCCTGGTGTCCGGCATAGCGGCGCCCCCAGTCATGGTCAGCGGCGAAGGACAGCGAATACAGGTGCGAAGGGACATCGCAGGCGCAGCCCGGGTAGCGGTTGTCGCGCCAGGTGCCGCCGACCGCCTCGTCCTGTTCCAGGATGAGGAAGCGCCAGCCGCCTGCACGTTGCAGCCGGCCGGCCATGGCAAGGCCTGAAAAGCCGCTGCCCACGATGATTGCGTCCCAGATGTTCGTCATGACCGACTGCGCAAGACTTGGCGAGCGCTCCCAATGATGCGATGATCGCAGGCAGCATTTTAGCGGCAAGACTGCCGTTCGTACGGGTATTGCAAGGAAATGTCTTTTGGCACAAGGTCGTTATAGCGAATCCAGCATCCGCGTCCTGAAAGGGCTCGAGCCCGTCAAGGAGCGTCCGGGGATGTACACCCGGACCCAGGATCCCACCCACATCATCCAGGAAGTCATCGACAACGCGGCCGACGAAGCGCTGGGCGGTTTCGCCTCCCGCATCGAAGTCACGTTGCATGCCGACGGTTCCGTGAGCGTGGAGGACGACGGGCGGGGTATCCCCGTGGGTCTGCATCCGGAAGAGAAGGAACCCACGGTCCAGCTCGTGTTCACGCGCCTGCATGCGGGGGGCAAGTTCGACAAAACCGGGGGCGCCGGCGCCTACGCGTTTTCCGGGGGCTTGCATGGGGTGGGCGTGTCCGTAACCAATGCGCTGTCCCGGCGCCTGGAAGTGACTGTGCGGCGGGAAGGGAAAATCCACCGCATCGTGTTCGCCGATGGCGCCGTGGTGGAGCCGCTGGCCGTGGTGGGCAAGTGCCCGGCCAGCGAATCCGGAACGCTGGTGCGAGCCACGCCCGATCCGCGCTATTTCGATTCACCCCAAGTGTCGCTGCAGGAACTGGAGCGGGTGTTGCGCGCCAAGGCCGTGCTGCTGCCTGGCGTGAACGTGATCCTGCACGTGGAGCGCGACAAGGTCGTGCCCACCCGCACCTGGCACTACCCCGAGGGGCTGAAAGGTTACCTGGAAGAGCTTTCGGACCACCAGGAGCCTGCCGTTCCGGTGTTTGCCGGCGAGCGTTATGTGGAAACCCGTTCCGAGGCCGACAGCTTTGCCGAAGGGGAAGGGGCGGCCTGGGCTTTCGCCTGGATCGAAGAGGGCGCCGGCCAGGGGGAATCCTACGTCAACCTCATTCCCACGGCTGCCGGGGGGACGCACGAGGCGGGATTGCGTACCGGCGTGTTCGAAGCCGTGAAGTCCTTCATCGACCATCACAGCCTGCTGCCGCGCGGCGTGCGCCTGCAGATGGAAGACGTGTCGGCGCGCCTGCATTATGTGCTGTCGGCGCGCATCCTCGATCCCCAGTTCCAGGGGCAGACCAAGGAAAAACTCACCAGCCGCGACGCCCTCAAGCTGGTTTCAGGCATGATCCGCGACCCTTTCGAGGTCTGGCTCAACGGGCACGTGGAGTGGGGCAAGAAAATTGCCGAACTGGCCATCCGCCAGGCCATGGCGCGCATGAAGTCGAGCCAGAAGGTGGAAAAGAAAAAAGGCAGCGGCGTGGCGGTGCTGCCCGGCAAGCTCACCGATTGCGAATCCGACGACGTGACGGAACGCGAGCTGTTCCTGGTGGAAGGCGATTCCGCCGGAGGTTCGGCCAAGCTGGCTCGCAACAAGCATACCCAGGCCATCCTGCCCCTGCGCGGCAAGGTCCTGAACACGTTCGAGGTGGATCGCGACCGGCTTTTCGGCAACACTGAAATCCACGATATCGCCGTGGCCATCGGGGTGGACCCGCACGGTCCGGACGAGCAGCCGGACCTGTCGGGCCGGCGCTACGAACGCATCGTGATCATGTCGGATGCGGACGTGGACGGCAGCCACATCAAGGTGCTGCTGCTCACGCTGTTTTTCATGCATTTTCCGGCCCTCATCGCCGCCGGGCATGTGTGCGTGGCAAGTCCTCCGCTGTTCCGCATCGACGTGCCCCCGCACGGCAAGCGACCGGCGCGCAAACTCTACGCCCTGGATGAAGGCGAGCTCACGGCACTGGAAGACCGGCTGCAGAAAGAGGGCCTGCGCCCAGGCAGCTGGAGCGTGGGGCGGTTCAAGGGCCTGGGCGAAATGAATCCGGAACAGCTGTGGGAAACCACCATGAATCCCGATACCCGGCGCGTGCTGCCGGTGCGCATCCTGGCGCATGACCGCGGCACCGCCCATACCGTCTTTTCGCGCCTGATGGGCAAGGGGGAAGCCAGTGCCCGGCGCGAATGGATGGAGCAGCACGGCACCGATGTGGAAGTGGATATCTAAATGACCCGAAGCAAGACTCCCAGTCCGGATCCAACCGGCGATCTTTTTTCGCCCGCTGCCGAGGGGCCGCCGGCCGGTACCCCGCCCCCGGGCCAGCCTCCGCAGGCATCAGGCAACGGCGACGAGGCGCTGGACCTGTCCGCGTTCGTTGAACGCAGCTACCTTGAATACGCCATGAGCGTGGTCATGGGGCGCGCCCTGCCGGATGTGTCTGACGGCCAGAAACCGGTGCAGCGCCGCATCCTGTTTGCCATGCACGAACTGGGGCTGTATCGCCCGGCAAGGCACGTGAAATCGGCGCGCGTGGTGGGTGACGTGATCGGCAAATATCACCCCCATGGCGACTCGGCTGCTTACGAAGCCCTGGTGCGCCAGGCGCAGGATTTCACCCTGCGCTATCCCCTCATCGACGGCCAGGGTAACTTCGGCAGCCGGGACGGGGACGGCGCAGCCGCCATGCGTTACACCGAATGCCGGCTGACCCCGGTGGCCGAACTGCTGCTTTCCGAAATCGATCGCGACACGGTGGATTTCGGGCCCAACTATGACGGCTCGTTCAAGGAACCCAAGCTGCTGCCGGCGCGGCTGCCCATGCTGCTGCTCAACGGCGCCACCGGCATCGGGGTGGGCATGGCCACGGAAATCCCGTCTCACAACCTGACAGAGGTGGGAAAAGCTGCCATCGCCCTGCTGCGCGATCCTGAACTCCCCTTGCAGCGACTGCTCAAAATCATCAAGGGGCCCGACCTGCCCGGCGGCGGCCAGATCATTTCCAGCCCGGAAGACATTGCCGCCGCTTACGCAAGCGGCCGCGGCAGCCTGAAAACCCGCGCACGCTGGACCGTGGAGGAGCTGGCGCGCGGCCAGTGGCGCGTGGTCGTGACCGAATTGCCCTATGGCGTTTCGGCCCGCGAAGTGCTGGAAGACGTGGAAAAGGTGACCAACCCCCGCCCGCGTGAAGGCAAGAAGTCCCTTACTCCCGAACAGGCCAACCTCAAGGCGCTGATGCTGGGCGCCCTGGACACGGTGCGCGACGAATCGGACAAGCAGTCGCCGGTGCGCCTCGTGTTCGAACCCAAATCCAGTCGCCAGGACCCCCAGGAGTTCGTGAACCTGCTGCTGGCCCACACGCGGCTCGAATCCAATCTCCCCATCAACCTGGTGTTGCTGGGGCGTGATGGCCGGCCGCGCCAGAAGGATCTGCGCACCATCCTGGTGGAATGGATCGACTTCCGCTACCAAACCGTGGTGCGCCGCAGCCGCCACCGCCTGAACGAGGTGGACCGGCGCATCCACATCCTGGAAGGGCGCCAGCTGGCGCTGCTGCACATCGACGAAGTGATCCGCGTGATCCGGGAATCGGATGAGCCCAAGGCCGCCCTGATGCACCAGTTTGGACTCACCGAAGTGCAGGCGGAGGACATCCTTGAAATCCGACTGCGCCAGCTGGCGCGCCTGGAAGGCATCAAGATCGAGCAGGAGCTCAAATCCCTCAAGGCGGAACGGCGTGACCTGCGCCATCTGCTGGATCATCGGGAAGCGCAGACGGAACTGCTGTGCAGCGAAATCGAGGCGGACATCAAGCAGTACGGCGATTCCCGTCGCACGCTCATCGAAGCCGTGGAAGCGGCCGTGGTGGCCCCCACCGTGCTGGACGAACCGGTCACCATCACCCTCTCGCGCAATGGCTGGATCCGCTCGCGCCAGGGACACCAGCTTGATGCCAGCCAGTTTGCCTACAAGGCTGGAGATGCCGCCCTGGCCGTGATGGAAACGCGTACCGTGCACGGCATCGTGGTGCTGGATACCCTGGGGCGGGCCTATACCGTCAAGGCATCCGAGATTCCGGGCGGGCGCGGCGACGGGGTTCCGGTGACCACGCTCATCGACCTGCAGGCAGGGGCCCGAGTCAGCCAAGCGTTTGCCGTTGCCCCGGGCGAACGGTACCTGGTGGCGGGCAGCGGCGGGGCCGGATTCGTGGTGGCAGCCGAAGACCTGGTCTCGCGAGTCAAGGGTGGAAAAGCATTCCTGACCCTGGAAGCAGGCGAAACACCCATTGCACCGGCACGCTGTTTGCTTCCGTTCACTGCAGTGGCCGCCCTGTCCGAGAAAGGCCGCCTGCTGGTGTTCAGTGCCGACGAATTGCGCGCCATGCCGCGCGGACGCGGCGTGATCCTGATGGGTCTGGACCGCGGGGAATCGCTGCTGTCGGTTTGTCCGGTGGGGCCGGGCGGCGTGGTGGTGCACGGTGTGAACCGGGCCGGCACCGAAGTGCTGGCCGAGCTGGCGCCGGCTGCACTCAGGCGCTACCAGGGCAACCGGGCGCGCAAGGGGACTGTGCTCGATTACCGCATGAAAGCGCGCCACCTGGAACCCCTGAACTCGTGAAAGCTGTGTTAGTCTTGATGAGATAGCGTTAGGGAACATTCATGGAAAATGGTCAGTGGCCGGGTACCCGGTTCGTGGTGGAAACCAGCCCTAAAATTCCGGCCAAGCTGGCGCGCCTGGAAGAACTGGCCAACAACCTCTGGTACAGCTGGGATCGACCCACCCGCACGCTGTTTGCACGGCTGCATCCGCGCCTGTGGGACCTGACCGGGGCCAACCCGATTCGCTTCCTGCGTCGCATCGACGAACACCACCTCAATGAAGCGGCCGAAGACCAGACCTTTCTGACCGCCTACAACCGGGTGCTGTCGGCATTCGATACCTACCACAACGGATCGCTGCGCCGCCCTGGCAAGCTTGGCGAAGCCGACCTGGTGGCCTATTTCTGCGCAGAATTCGGGTTTCACGAAAGTTTTCCCATCTATTCAGGCGGCCTGGGCATCCTGGCCGGTGACCATTGCAAGGCGGCAAGCGATCTGGGCCTGCCTTTCGTGGGGGTTGGCCTGCTCTACCGGCAAGGCTATTTCATGCAGACCATCGACCGCGAAGGCAACCAGATTGCCCTCAACGCCGATTCCGATTTCGATGAACTGCCGGTGCACCCTGCGCTGGACGATGCAGGGCAGGAAATCCATGTGCCGGTGGTGATGGGAGCGCGCACAATCCAGGTGAAAGTGTGGTGGGCCCGGGTCGGCAACGTCAAAATTTACCTGCTGGACACTGACCTTCCGGAAAATGCGCCGGACGATCGTGAAATTACGCACCGACTCTATGGCGGTGACCGCAAAATCCGCATCGAGCAGGAGATCGTGCTCGGGGTGGGCGGGGCGCGGGCCCTGGCACGCCTGGGCCTCAAACCCACCGTATGGCACATCAACGAAGGCCATGCGGCTTTCCTGGTGCTGGAGCGCATGCGCGGCCTGGTCAAGGAAGCCGGCCTCGAATGGCCGGCCGCCCTGGAAGCGGTGGCGGCCAATACCGTGTTCACCACCCATACGCCGGTGCCGGCAGGCCACGATCATTTTGCGCGCGACATGGTGTCCCATTATTTCCAGGGTGTCGCCCATGATCTGGGCATCGACATGGACGCCCTGCTGGCCCTGGGTGACGATCCGGGCGAAGGGGGATCCGAATTCAACATGACCGCGCTGGCCGTGCGCGGCTCGCGCCACCAGAACGGGGTGTCGCGCATTCACGGCGAAGTGAGCTCGCGCATCTGCGGCGGCTTCTGGCCACAGATTCCGTCGCGTGAAAACCCCATGGGGTATGTCACCAATGCGGTACACGTGCCCACGTTCCTGGCGCGCGAATGGATGGACCTGTTCGACCGCTTCATCGGCGGCGAATGGCGCAATCGCCTTTCCGACCGCGCCTTCTGGAACAGCGTCAACGACATTCCGGACCACCTCTACTGGAGCGTGCGCCAGTCCCTCAAGTCGCAGATGCTGTACGCCGTGCGCGAACGCGTATCCACCCGGCATTACCGCAACCTGGGCAACGATGCACACCTCGAACGCATGCTCAAGCAGGCCGACCTGCACGATCCCAACGTGCTGACCATCGGCTTTGCGCGGCGCTTTGCCACTTACAAACGGGCCGACCTGCTGTTTACCCACCTCGACTGGCTGCGCCAGATCGTGCTCAACCCCCAGTGCCCGGTGCTGTTCATTTTTGCGGGCAAGGCCCATCCCGCGGACCAGCCCGGCCAGGACATGATGCGTCGCATTCATGCGATTGCGGCAATGCCTGAATTCCAGGACAAGATCCTGCTGCTGGAAAACTATGACATGGGGCTCGCTCGCCGCCTGGTGGCCGGGGTGGATGTGTGGCTCAACACACCGCTATACCCCATGGAGGCCAGCGGTACTTCCGGCATGAAGGCCGGCATCAACGGCACGCTCAACCTGAGCGTGCTGGATGGCTGGTGGGGTGAAGGCTATGACGGGAAAAACGGCTGGGCCATCCGCCCGGCCCCGGATTACCTGGATGAAAGCCGGCGCAGCCAGGAAGATGCGCGCACCCTCTACGAAATTCTCCAGGACCAGGTGGTGCCGCTTTATTACGACCGCGGCAAGTTCGGCTTTTCCAGCGGCTGGGTCGCCAAATCAAAAGCTGCCATGGCCACCACGCTCACGCAGTTCAACACCGGGCGCATGTTCAACGAATATCTCGATCGTTATTACCTGCCGGCCATCCGCCAGGGTGCGCGTTTCCGGGACGGTCATTTCGACCTGGCGCGCGAGGTGGCCCAGTGGAAGGCGAGGGTGCGGCATTCCTGGCCCAAGGTGGCGATTCGCCGGCTCGATGCGCCGGTGCGGCATCTGACTTATGGTTCCAGCATGCGGGTGGAAGTGGCCGTGACGCTGGACGGCCTGCAGGCATCCGACCTTTGTGTGGAACTGTTGCTCAGCCGTTCCCTGACCGGCACAGGACACCGGGCCGTGCCGCCGTTTCACTTTGAATGCCAGGGACCTCTCGAAGGGGGGCGCGAACACCTGTTCGTGCTCGACTTGCAACCGGAACTGTGCGGACAGCTCGACTACCACGTCCGCATCTATCCGCAGCATCCCAGCCTTACCCATCCATTCGAAATGGGGCTCATGACCTGGCTGTGACCAGCATCAGGACTGTGGTGTCTGCGCCCTTGTGGAAAGGGTGTGGTATATGCCTGCGTAGTCCGCCGCGGGCTGTTTCCAGCTGAAATCCCGGCGCATGCCGGTTTTTTGCAACTGACGCCAGATGGTACGCATCTCGTAGGTTGAAAGGGCCCGCTGCACGGCAGCCTTGAAGGCCTCCGGCGTGGCATTCCGGAACGTGAAACCGGTGGCCCTGCGTTCGCCCAGGGTGCCCTCCGTGCAATCCACCACCGTGTCCGCTAGCCCTCCCGTTTCGCAGACCACGGGAGGCGTGCCATAGCGCATGGCGTACATCTGGGCCAACCCACAGGGTTCGAAACGAGACGGCATGAGGAACAGGTCACTGCCGGCAATGATGCGATGCGAAAGGGGTTCATCGAAAGCCAGGGTCACGCTCACGCGCCCGGGATAGGTGTCTGCCACTTCGCGCAGGCGGCTTTCCATGTCGGCTTCGCCGCTTCCCAGCACGATCAGCTGGAGGGGGTGCTCCATGAGTGCGGGCAGGGTATCGAGCAGCAGGTCGATGCCTTTCTGGTACGTGAGGCGGCTGACCAGACCCAGCAGGGGAACATCCGGATCCTTGGCCAGGCCGCAGTCTTGCTGCAAGGTGGTCTTGTTGCGGCGCTTTCCGGCAGCCAGGCGCTGGGCATCGAAGGCCGCAGGCAGCGCCGGATCGCAGGCCGGGTTCCAGCTTTCATCAATGCCATTGAGGATTCCGGCAAGCTCAGCCTGTCGGTGGCGCAGCAGGCCATCCAGTCCGCAACCCATTTCCGGCGTCTGGATCTCCTCTGCATAGCGCGGGCTGACTGTGGTGATGCGGTCGGCATAGTTAATGCCGGCCTTGAGAAACGACAGCCGCCCGTGAAACTCCAGGCCGTGCATGTGGAAGCTTTCCATGGGCAGGCCCAGGCGCGTCACCCAAAGCGGGTCGAAGTTGCCCTGGAAGGCCAGGTTGTGGATGGTCATCACGCTGGGCACCGGCGGGCCCTGGTGGTGGCGCAGCAGGGCAGGGATGAGGCCGGCCTGCCAGTCGTTGCAATGGACCACATCCGGGCTCCATGGCAACGGTGCCGGTGCGCTGCACAGCCAGGCCCCCACATGGCAGAGAAAGCCAAAACGCAGGGGATTGTCATCCCAGTCTCGACCGTCAGGGCCCTGATAAGGGCCTCCCGGACGGTCGTACAGACTGGGGCAGTCCACCACCCACAAGGGCAGGCCGGTGTCTCCCAGCTGGCCTTCCAGCAGGCGCGCAGGAGACCAGATGGGGGCCAGGGCTTCCAGCGTGCAGACCGTGCTGGCCTTGCCCAAGCGAGACAGGACGCCGGGATACCCCGGTACCAGCACGCGCACATCGAGCCCGGCCTGGCGCAGGGCCAGCGGCAAGGCGTGACTCACATCGGCCAGCCCGCCGGTTTTGACCAGGGGATGGATTTCGGAAGTGACGAAAAGGATTTTCACGGGAACGCTCAGGCAGAGGGCAGGCGTTTGCGCACATGGTCCAGGAGCCCGCTGGTGGAGGCGTCGTGGGGTGCGCGTGCCGGCATGCCAGACAGTTCTGAAAGCAGGTCGCGCGCCAGTTGCTTGCCCAGTTCCACACCCCACTGGTCGAAGGCGTTGATATCCCACACTACGCTCTGCACGAACGTCTTGTGCTCATAAAGGGCGATCAGTGCACCCAGGGTTCGGGCATCCAGCTTCTGGAAAAGCAGGGTATTGCTGGGACGGTTTCCGGAAAAGCAGCGGTGCGGCAGCAGTCGTTCGATGTCGTCCCCCTTGAGGCCGGCGCGTTCCAGTTCGACACGGACCTCCTGGGCAGTCTTGCCGCGCATGAGGGCTTCGGGCTGCGCCAGGAAATTGGACAGCAGCACGCGGTGATGTTCACCCAGGGGCGTGCGCGATTCGATGGGTGCCAGAAAGTCGGCCGGGATGAGCGGCGTGCCCTGGTGCAGCAACTGGAAGTAGGCATGCTGGCCGTTGGTTCCGGGTCCTCCCCACACCACGCTGCCGGTGGCGCAGGACACGGGACGGCCATCGCGCGTGACGTTTTTGCCGCTGCTTTCCATGACCACTTGCTGGATGTGGCTGACAAAGCGGTGCATGCCCTGGTCATAAGGCAGGATGGCATGGGTCTGGGCGCCAAAGAAATTGGTGTACCACACGCCCAGCAGGCCCAGCAGCACCGGCATGTTGCGCGCCAGGGGGCTGTGGCGGAAGTGCTCGTCCATTTCATTGGCGCCGGTGAGCAGGGCGTCAAACCGGTCCATGCCGATGGCGAGCGCGATCGGCAGGCCAATGGCAGACCACAGGGAATAGCGCCCACCCACCCAATCCCAGAATTCGAACATGTGGGCCGGGTCGATGCCGAAACGCACCACTTCATCCCGGTGGGTGGACACGGCGACGAAATGGCGGGCCACGTGGGACGGGTTGCCCGCTTGTGCCAGAAACCAGTCGCGCGCCGAGCGGGCGTTGAGCAGTGTTTCCTGGGTGGTGAAAGTTTTCGAGGCGATCACGAACAGGGTTTGTGCAGGGTTGAGCCTGCGCAAGGTGAGGGACAGGTCCGCACCATCCACATTCGACACGAAATGCAGCCGGAGCGGGCCGCAATCGGCATCGAGCGCGCTCACCACCATGGCCGGGCCCAGGTCGGAGCCGCCGATGCCGATGTTGACCACGTCCGTGATGGGTTGCCCGGTGTAGCCGCGCCACTCGCCGCTGCGCACGGACTCGGAAAAACGTCGCATTTGATCCAGCACGCGCCGCACGTCCGGCATGACATCTGTCCCGTCCAGCAGTACGGGCGAATGGTCACGGTGACGCAGGGCCGTGTGCAAGGCGGCGCGGCGCTCGGTGCCGTTTACGCGATCGCCGCGGAAAAGGCGCTCGATCCATTCCGGCAGCTGCGATTCCCGTGCCAGGGCAAGCAACAGGGTCAGGGTTTCATCGGTGATGCGGTTCTTGGAGTAGTCCAGGAACAGGGGCCCCGCTTGCAGCGAAAACCGTTCGAAGCGGCCGGGGTCACGGGCGAACAGATCCCGCAGGTGCAGCGGGGCGATGGCATGCTGGTGCTGTTGCAAGGCGGCCCAGGCGGTGGTTCGGGTGAGATCGGACATGTCAGCAGGACTCCAGGATGAGGCCGGCAAGAGGCGGAAGGGTCAATGAAAGGGAGCAGGGCGCGCCGTTCCAGGGCTGGAGGCGAGTGGACAGCGGCATGCTGCCATTGCCGAGGTCACCCCCTCCGTAAAAGGTCGAATCCGTGTTGATGAGTTCGCGCCAGCAGCCGGCTTCAGGCAGACCCAGGCGGTAATCCAGGCGCGGTACAGGCGTGAGGTTGAGCGCCACCAGGAGCCTGCGTCCGTCCCGTGCGATGCGCAGGTAGCTGAGCACGGATTGGTCGGCATCATCGCAGTCGAGCCAGGAAAAGCCGGCAGGCTCGAAGTCCAGGTCGTGCAGTTCGGGTCGGTTCTGGTAGAGGTGATTGAGGTCACGGCAGAGCTTTTGTACGCCCTGATGCCAGTGGGTTTCCAGCAGCTTCCAGTCGAGACCTGATTTGACCTGCCATTCGCCGCCCTGGCCAAATTCATTGCCCATGAAGTTGAGCTTCTTGCCGGGATAGGTCAGTTGATAGCACAACAGCAGGCGCAGGTTGGCAAAGCGCTGCCAGACGTCCCCGGGCATCTTGTCGAGCAGGGATTTCTTGCCGTGCACCACTTCGTCGTGCGAAAACGGCAGCACGAAATTTTCGCTGTAGGCGTAGAGCTGGCCAAAAGTGAGGTCGTGGTGGTGGTGGCGGCGGAAAATGGGGTCGCGTGAAAAGTAACGCAGCGTGTCGTTCATCCAGCCCATGTTCCACTTCATGGAAAACCCGAGTCCGCCCAGGTAGACCGGACGGGACACCATGGGCCAGGCCGTGGATTCTTCAGCCACGGTCAGCGCTCCCGGAAATTGTTCATGAACCATCACGTTCACGTCACGCAGGAAAGCCAGCGCGTCCAGGTTTTCCCGCCCGCCGTAGGCGTTGGGCAGCCATTCACCGGGCTTGCGGGAGTAATCGAGGTAGAGCATGGAAGCCACGGCATCCACGCGCAGGCCGTCCAGATGGAACTCCGACAGCCAGAAGTGGGCGTTCCCCAGCAGGAATCCACGCACCTCGCTGCGGCCATAATTGAAAATGTAGGTGCCCCAGTCCTGGTGTTCGCCCAGTCGCGGGTCTTCATGTTCATAGAGGGCGCTGCCATCGAAGCGGGCGAGTGCAAAATCATCCTTGGGAAAATGGCCGGGCACCCAGTCGAGGATGACACCGATGCCGGCCTGGTGGCACTGGTCTATAAAATACCGGAAATCGTCGGGCGAGCCGTAACGACTTGTGACGCCGAAATACCCGGTGGTCTGGTAGCCCCAGGACTCATCCAGGGGGTGTTCGCTCACCGGCAGCAGTTCCAGATGCGTGAAGCCCATGTCGCGCACGTAAGGCAACAGGTCTTTGGCCATGTCCCGGAAATTGGGGAAGGCCTTGCCCGGCAGCGGCTTCCAGGAACCCAGGTGAACTTCGTACACGTTCATGGGCTCATGCAGCCAGTCATTGCGGGCGCGCGCGTCCATCCACGCACCGTCATTCCACTCATAGCGGCTGCGGTCGCAGATTTTCGCGGCGGTGCCGGGCCGCATTTCGAATGCGAATCCGAAAGGGTCTGTCTTGACCATGATGCCGCCATGATGCCGGTTGCGTATTTCAAATTTATATAAGTTGCCCGCGCGGATGCCGGGTATGAACAGTTCCCACACGCCGCTTGAGCCGCGGCTGCGCATGGGGTGCTGGCGGCCGTCCCAGTGGTTGAAATCACCCACCACGCTCACGCGCTCGGCATTGGGAGCCCATACGGCAAAGCGCACCCCCTGGATGCCTTCATGGCTCAGCGGATGGGCGCCCAACATGCGGTAGTTCTGCAGCAGACGGCCTTCGTTGAACAGGTAGAGGTCGTGGTCACTCAGGATGGGGCCGAACTGGTAGGCGTCCCAGGTTTCAATGGATTGGCCATCCTGTTCAAAGCGCAGGCGGACGGGACGGGGGGGAGCCTTGTAACCATTCCATACAAAAAATCCCTGATCATGCAGCCGTGGCACCGGCTCCCACTGTCCGGTGAACACCTCCACGCGCGTAGCCCTGGGCAACAGCAGGCGCAGTTCCCAGCCCTGGCCTTTGGGGTGCAGTCCCAGAAAAGTGAATGGATCATGAAGACGCGCATCCAGTGCGGCTTGCAGGAGGGGATCGGCGGAAGATTTTTTCATGGATAAAGTGAGGTGTCGCCGTGACCGGGAGGTGAAATCAATTATAATGGCTAAAAAAAAGAACGCTGCATCTGCCGTACACCGCACAATCTAGGAGCATGGAATGTTTCCCCGGGATGTCGCATCAGATCGGTTCATCAGCGTCTTGACCAAGAATTCAATGGCGCTCATCCTGGCCGGTGGCCGCGGCTCCCGCCTGCAGGATCTCACCAAGTGGCGGGCCAAACCCGCACTCCAGTTCGGTGGAAAATTCAGGATCATCGATTTCCCCCTTTCCAACTGCATCAATTCAGGCATCCGGCGCATTGGTGTCGTCACCCAGTATAAGGCGCACAGCCTGATCCAGCATATCCAGCATGGCTGGAGTTTCATGCGCGGCGAGTTTAACGAGTTCGTGGAGCTGCTGCCGGCCCAGCAGCGCCTGCAGGAGGAATGGTATAAGGGTACGGCCGATGCCGTGTTTCAAAATATCGACATCCTGCGCTCCCATGACCCGGAGCACGTGATCATCCTGGCCGGGGATCACATCTACAAGATGGATTACGGGCGTATGCTGGCGGCGCACGTGGGTGCCCAGGCCGACATGACCATCGCCTGCGTGACGGTGCCGGTTGCCGAAGCCCGTTCCTTCGGCGTCATGACCGTGGACCATTCCAACCGCATCCTGGCTTTCCACGAAAAGCCCGAATGTCCGACGCCATTGCCGGACTCACCCAACAACGCCCTGGCCAGCATGGGCATTTACGTCTTCAGCACGGATTTTCTCTACGAGCAGCTCGCGCGCGACGCGCGCGACCCTGACTCCAAGCACGACTTTGGACAGGACATCATTCCCTGGCTGGTGCCGCGCCACCGGGTCTATGCCCACCGCTTCGAGGAAAGCTGCGTGGGTTCGTCGGGCATTGCCCCCTATTGGCGTGACGTGGGCACCATCGATGCCTACTGGGAAGCCAACATGGAAATGACCAAGGTGGTGCCTGATCTCAATCTCTATGACAAAAACTGGCCCATCTGGACCTATCAGGAGCAATTTCCCCCGGCCAAGTTCGTGTTCGATGACGACGATCGGCGCGGTTGCGCCATTGATTCCCTGGTTTCGGGCGGTGACATCGTGAGCGGCGCCAAGGTGAAGCGCTCCGTCCTCTTTTTCGATGTTCATGTCAATGCGCGCAGCATGGTGGAAGACAGCGTGATCCTGCCCAACGTGCGTATCGGCGAAAACGTGGCGCTGCGGCGCGTGATCGTGGATCGTGCCTGCGTAATTCCCAGTGGCCTGAAGGTAGGCTTCAATCCGGAGGAAGACCGCAAGCGTTTTTATGTGTCGGAGAAGGGCGTCACCCTCATCACACCGGACATGCTCAACCAAAGCCGCTACCCCACCTGATCGCCTATTCAGTCGCGATGACAGCCACGAGAAAACTCCGTCTGGTGCTGTGCTGGCATATGCACCAGCCTGACTACCGGAATGCCCTTGATGGGCGATTTGAGCTGCCTTGGACGTATCTTCACGCAACCAAGGACTACACCGACATGGCCTGGCACCTGGAGAACAATCCCGGATTGGCCTGCGTGGTGAACTTCGCGCCCTCCCTGGTGGACCAGCTGGAGGACTACACCCGCCAATTTGCCACCGGTACGGTGCGCGATCCGCTGCTGGCACTGCTCCAGGCCGAATCGCTCGATGACCTGGATGAGGCGCTGCGGCAGGAGGCGATGGCTGCTTGCTTCCGTTGCAATTACTCCAAGATGATCGAGCCCTTTCCGGCTTACCTGCGCCTGTACCAGACCTACACCCACCTGCAGGCCGACGACCCCGGGTTGACGGCATATCTTTCCTCACAGTTTCTGTGTGACCTGCTGGTGTGGTATCACCTGGCCTGGATCGGCGAAAGCGTGCGCAGGGCGGATGCCTTCATCCAGCGCCTCATGGCCCAGGGCAGCAGCTTCTCGGCAGAAGACCGCCTGACGCTTTTTCGTTGCATCGGAGAGCTGGTGGCAGGCATCCTGCCGCGATACCGGGCATTGCAGGAGCGGGGCCAGGTGGAACTGTCCGCCACGCCGCACCATCATCCCATCCTCCCCCTCATGATTGATTTCTCCTCGGCACGCGAGGCGTTGCCGGACATCACGCTGCCTGCGTCAGCCGCCTATCCTGGCGGAAGGGAGCGGGCGGAAGCGCAGGTGGCCTCGGGGATTTCGCACCATGCGCATGTTTTCGGAAAGCCGCCGCGTGGCCTTTGGCCTGCAGAAGGCAGCGTTTCGGGCGCGGCACTGGACGTGATGGCAGGCTATGGATGCACCTGGATCGCCACTGGAGAAAACGTGCTGGCCAACAGCCTGTCGCGCAACGGCCTGCCACTGCCGGAACGCACAGAATATCTCTACCAGCCCTACCGCTATGCAACCACCCATGGCGGCATGCTGTGCTTTTTCCGTGATGACACCCTTTCCGACCGCATTGGTTTCGAGTACGCCAAATGGCATAGCCGTGATGCGGTGAACGATTTCATCCAGAACCTGGAACATCTCTACCAAAGCACCCGGGCTGATGCGGATCCGGTGGTCACCGTCATTCTGGATGGCGAAAACGCCTGGGAGTACTACCCGTACAACGGTTACTATTTTTTGGGTGCCCTCTACGAGGCGCTGGCCGGCCACTCATTCATCGTGCCAGACACGTTTTCAGGGGTTGCCTTGCGCGGCGAACAACGCCAGGAAACGCCCGCCACGCTGGAGACGCTGGTGGCGGGAAGCTGGGTGTACGGCACCTTCAGCACCTGGATCGGTAACCCGGACAAGAACGCAGCCTGGGACCTGCTGGTGGAAGCAAAGCAGCGTTACGACGAAGCAATCGCCCAGGGGCGACTCAACGAAACGGAATATGCCCAGGCCACACGCCAGCTCAGCATCTGCGAAGGGTCTGACTGGTTCTGGTGGTTTGGCGATTACAACGCGGCGGACAGCGTGCGTGCTTTTGATCGCCTCTATCGACTCAACCTGGCCAACCTTTATCACTTGCTCAAACTGCCTGTGCCTGCCGTGGTTCACCAGCCGCTCAGCGCCGGCAGCCAGGCCCCAGATGCAGGCGGCGCCATGCGGCGCGGCTCGGAGTGACTGCCCATGCCCCAACCGGTATCCCTTCTGTTCGGCGTTCATGCACACCAGCCCGTGGGTAATTTCCGGGAAGTCCTGGACGATGCCCACTGGCGCTGCTATCGCCCATTCCTGCAATTGCTGGAACGGTTTCCCGATTTTCATTTTTCCCTGCACATCAGCGGGTGGCTGCTGGACGATTTGCTGACACGCTATCCGGATGACATCGCCTTGCTGAAAACCATGGTGGCGCGTGGGCAGGTGGAGCTGTTCTGTGCCGGCTACACGGAGCCCGTGCTGGCCGCCATCCCCGTGCGTGATCGCATTGGCCAGGTCAACCTGATGTCGGCCCGCTTCGAGCAGGTTTTCGGGCAGCGCCCGAGTGGCGCGTGGCTCACCGAGCGGGTCTGGGATTCCGGCGTGGTGCCCTCTCTGGTTGCGTGCGGCGTCCGGTACGTGACCGTGGACGATTACCATTTTCTTTGCGCTGGCAAGCGCGAAGACGAGTTGTCCGGTTACTTCAGCACGGAAGAGGATGGCCGTCGGCTGGATATCTTCCCCATTTCGGAAGCGTTGCGCTACCGGCTGCCTTTTTCACCCGCCATAGACGCCGTGCGCTACCTGGAATCCCTGGCGGGTGAGGGGGAAGGTCGTGCGGCCGTGTATTTTGACGACATCGAAAAATTCGGAATCTGGCCTGAAACCTATGATTGGGTCTATACCCGAGGCTGGCTTGAAGAGTTCGTGCAGCGGGTTCTGGATTCCCCGCTGGTTCGACCGCAGCGCTACAGCGATTACCATGCCGCTTACCGCACGCGTGGCGTGGTGTACCTGCCCACCACGTCCTACATCGAAATGAACGAGTGGACGCTGCCTGCCGAGGCGTCGGCTATTTATGCCGGCCTGGTGGAAGAGGCCCGCCAAACCGGACACTACGACAAAGGCAAACCCTTTCTGAGAGGCGGCATCTGGCGCAATTTCCTGAGCCGCTATCCCGAGTCGAACTGGATGCACAAGCGCATGCTCAGCCTGTCGGCAAGATTTTCCTCACTTTCGGACGCGCGCCGTACCCTCGACATGCGCAATGCGCTTTACGAAGCCCAGGCCAATGACGCTTACTGGCATGGCCTGTTCGGCGGGCTTTATCTGCCGCATTTGCGTCGTGCGGTCTACTCCGCCCTGATTCGACTGGAAGGCATGCTGGACAAGGCATCACACCGTCCGGAATTCGAATGCGTCGATCTCGACCTGGACGGACATCCAGAATATTTCGTGCAGAACGGTGTGCTGCAGGCCGTGGTTTGCAGCGACGGTCGGGCCGACATCCGGGAACTGGACCATTACCGCCTGGGGCACAATTTTGGCGACACCCTCATGCGCCAGCGGGAACATTACCATCACAAGGTGATCCTCAACCGCGAAACCGCTCACGAAGGAGAAGGCATCTCCAATCCGCACGATCGCGTGAGCTTCAAGCAGGTCATCGGCCCCGAGGACCTGGTGTTCGATCCCTTCCCCCGTTCCCTGTTCATTGATCGCATCGTGCTGGGCGACGAGTCGCGGGTTGTGCGTTACGAAGGGCAAGCTGCTCCAGATGCCGGACCTTCGCTCCAATTCAAGGCCGTTGAAGGGGGGGGGCTGGTCAAACGCATTGGGCTGGATGGGGAAAACCTGAACGTCACTTACGAATTTGCAGAACTGCCGGCGGGTGACTTTGAAGTCGAACTGAATCTGGCGATGCCCAGCTGCGACGGTCCGGCCGGGCGTTTTGAAATGCAGGGAGAGATTCTGGGTGGTTTTGGACAACCGCAGGAAAGTGATCTGACGGAAATCGTGCTGAGGGACGAGGTGCTGGGCGGTACCCTGCGCCTGTCCGCAAACCAGCCCGGGCGCTGGCGCTCTGCCCCCTGTTTCAGCGTCTCCCAGTCGGAAGCCGGATTCGAGAAAATCATGCAGGCCGTGACGCTGCACCTGCGCTGGCCCTGCGAGCGACTTGCCTCCCCGCTGGTCATCCGCCTTTGGATGGGATGAAGGGCATGTCTTTGCGCCTGGGCATCGACGTGGGTGGAACCAACCTGCGCTGCGGCGTGTTCGAACAGGCGGGCCAGCCGCTGTGGCAGTCGCGGTACCCGTCCGGGTTTTCTGCGTTGTGTGAGGCGGTGTCTGCGCAGGAGGCCCTGGCTCGCGTTGAAGCGTCGCTGGAATCGGCCATTGCCGCGGCGCTGGCGCAGCGGCCGGAAGTAGGGGCCGTGGGCATCGGTTTTCCGGGCTTCATCGATCCCGCGACCCGCATCCTGTCTCTTTCACCCAATCTGCCAGGGATCAGGAACGTGGATCTGGCAGCTCCCCTGGAAAAGCGATTTGGCTTGCCGGTGACGCTGGAAAACGATGCGCTGGCGGCAGCCTTTGGGGAATACTGCCTGCAGCCCACGCCTTCAAAAGCGCTGCTCTATCTGGGGCTGGGAACCGGCGTTGGGGGTGGCCTGGTGCTGCAGGGCCGGCCCTATGCGGGGGAGCACGGCGTGGCCATGGAGGTGGGGCATCTCCTCGTGGTGCCGGACGGGCTGCCATGTGGTTGCGGCAACCGGGGATGCCTCGAACAGTACGCTTCTGCCCGCGGTGTAGCAGGTCATTACGAGCAGTCCTGCGGGCTGCGCCTGGAAGCAGAAGTCATTGCAGGACGCGCACAACAGGGCGACCCTGCGGCGCAGGAAGCGTTCCACCAGGCAGCCCAGCGCCTGGCGCTGGGCTTGTCCCACGTCCTGAAAGTCGTCGATGTGGGAGACGTGGTGGTGGGGGGAGGACTGTCGCGCTCCTGGTCCCTGCTCGAGCCCCACTTCACGCCGGCGCTCGATGCCGCGCTGATTCCCGCACTGCGCGGCAAAGTGCGCGTACGCCCATCCTCGTCCCGGGACCAGGCCGGCATGCTGGGTGCAGCCCTGCTGGCGCAACCTGCCTAGAACAGGAAAACGCCATACAGGAGCGTGAGCGCTCCCAGCACGAACAGAGCGCCGGCCACGGAGCGGTTGGTTCGCCATCCGCCCAGTACCAGCGCATAAATACCCTTCAGGAAATCATTGCTGCCGGCAGCCACCAGCAAGGCTCCGGAGAGCTGCGGTGCCGTCAACGTGGGGTAAGCCCCCTTCAGCAGGGACATGACGAAAGGATCGATGTCCGTAAACCCGACCCCGAACGCCAGGGTTTTTACGCCGCTGCTGCCGAAGTGCTGGGCCACGACCCGGGTGAGCAGCAGCATGACGATGAAGAGGATGGCAAACAGGAAGGCGGTGCCGAAGGCCAGCGGGTTGTCAGCCACCTGCGGGCTGGCATCGAGGGTTTCCCGCTCTCCCAGGCGTGCAAAATAGTAGGAAACCACCAGGGTCCCGATACCAAACAGGGCCATCGGCCAGCCGGTCCAGGGCAGGTAGGCCGGGTTGAGCACGAGTACCAGCAGCATCAGTCGCAGGTACATCATGCCGGAAGCCGCCAGCACGGCCGCCTGCACGCTGCGGTTGGGAGTGGTTTCATTGCGGGTTCCACGCACCAGCACCACAGTGGTGGCCGTGCTGGAGTAAAGCCCTCCCACGATGCCGGTGATCAGGTAACCGCGCCGGGGGACCACGTAGCGCCGCAGGATATAGCCTGCGTAGGAAATGCTGGAAATGATCACCACGGCCATCCATATGCTGAAGGGCGAGGCGGGAATTTCGGGGTAGGGGACTTCCTGCGGCAAAAGCGGCAGGATGACCGCGCTCAGCAGCAGGAACTTGGCCAGGGTGATGAGCTCCTGCTGGTCCATGTGTTCCAGCACGCGCTGGGTGAGTGGCCTTGCGCTCAGGACAAAAATGATCGCCACAAAAAGCAGGATGAGGAACCACAGCGGCATGAGCTGGATCACGGGGCCGAAGGTATACACAATCATGCCGATCAGCAGCTGCAGGATGCCCACCTGTCCTGTTTCCACTTTGCGCAGGTAAAAAGCGGCAAAGAGTACCGTCAGGAACAGAAATCCGGCGATGAACAGACGAAAGCCGGGATCAAGGGCATAAAGGACGAAACCCAGGATGGCCACGAAGGTGTAGGTGCGCACCGAACCGATGGCAAGGTGGTCTTCTTTCTTGGAGAGCAGGTATTCGCGGAATTCGAGCCCGACGATGAAGGCCAGGAACGCCACGATGAGGAATTTCATCCACAACTGGGTGGACATTTCTGCAAGCGTCAGGGCGGCAAATTTCATGTGATTTTCCGTCAGCGCGTCATTTTCGGGTTTTCTGTCACATTTGGGCCTTGGTCAACCTGCCCTATCCAATATACTATGACAGGCTTTGGGCGGCACAGCGCCGCTTTTCGACCAGTGAGGCGGAATTCGTGATGAAAGGCATCAAGGCGACATGGGTTGCGGCTGCGGCTGCGGCATTGCTGCTTTCGGGCTGCGGTGGCGGAGGGGGCGGAAGTTCCGGCCTCGTGGTTTCAAGCCTGCCGGGATCTCAGGCCCAGGGCCTGTACCAGGGCAGCACCAACCTGGGGTTCCCGGTCACTTCCATCCTCCTGGAGACCGGAGAGTTCTACAACATCACTTCCGGGGGAGGGCTTGCATTGACCGTGGACCACGGTAACCTCAATGCAGTGGGCTATTACCTGACGGGCACTGCCAACGAGTACACCGTGGCCAGCAATGCCGTGGTGACCGGCGGGGTCGTGGTTGGGTCATACCTGCCGCAGAGTGCGATTACCGGGACGATCCAGTACAACGCCCTGAATCCGTTGCTGGCCCAGTACATTTCCTTTTCGAACACTTACCTGCCTACCTACACCACCCCGGCCTCGCTCACCACACTGGCAGGCACCTATTCCGCCCCGTACCTCTATGGCGGCTCGGCGGTAACCCTGGCCATCAGCGCAACCGGCACCATCAACGGCACGGGAACCAATTGCGCCATCAGCGGAACGGCGGCGCCCCGCGCATCCGGCATGAATGTCTACAATGTTTCCCTGACCCTGACCGGGGCCAACTGCGTGCCGGCCGGAGTGGGAACGGCCAGCGGCGTGGCATTCCTGGACAGTTCCAGCGGCAAGGGCATGCTCTACATGGCTTCAGTGAACAGTGCGGGGACTGCGGGATTTTTCTGGATCGCCCCCAAGCAATAGGGATGCGTGAGGGCAGCGAACAGTCGGGAGTGCGACGTTACTTGTAGACGCCGCAACCGATGATCATGTCATCCACTTTGCGGATGTACGAGGTCTTGCTTTCCACCACATTGGATTCCGGGTTGTTGAACATGTAATCCTGCCAGCCGCTGCCCTGGGCGGTGGCGATGTCGATGCGCTCCTTGATGAACAGCTTGCCATTGGCATCGCGCGCATCGATCATCGATTTGCCGATCAGTGACGGGTTGCCGCCGTGGGCCAGGACTTTTCCGTGCAGGTCATACACGAAAAGGTAGAGGTCGCGCTTGATGAAGGCGCCGGCGGGGTCGGCAAACTCAGCAAAGGCCTTATCCCGCCCTCTGGCGGCCAGCAGCGCCACGCCTTTTTCCACCAGCTGCTGGGCATCATTGGCCGTACCGCCGCTGAAGAGGCTGATGGCTTCCTTGAGCGTGCCAGAAACTTTTCCGAGATTTTCGGCTTCGCCAGACATCTGTACCATGCTGGCACTGCTGTTTTCAGCCATGGTCGAGATGCGTTCGATGTTTTCAGCAATCTGGTGACTGGCCACCGTCTGTTCCTGCACCGCGTTGGCAATGTCGTGCACCATGGACAGCACTTCGCGGGAACTGGAGTTGATTTCCGACAAGGTGTCGCCGGCGCGGGAAGCCAGCGCCACTCCCTGTTGGACCTGGGCAGAGCCGGCACCCATGCTGCTGACAGCGCTTTTCATGCTGGCCTGGATATTGCCGATCATGCCCGTGATTTCTTCAGTGGCCTTGCCTGTGCGTTCAGCCAGTTTGCGCACTTCGTCCGCCACCACGGCAAAGCCGCGACCCTGTTCTCCTGCCCGGGCAGCTTCGATGGCGGCATTCAGGGCCAGAAGGTTGGTCTGGTCCGCGATTTCCTTGATGACGTGGACGATGGAGTTGATTTCTTCCGTGCGTTGGCTGAGGGAGGAAATTTCCTTGGCAGACTGCCCAAAAGCTGCAGCAATACGAGACATTTCCGAAGAAGCCTCGCGTACCACCTTTTCCCCTTCCACTGAAATGTCACTGGCTTTTGCCGACTGCCCTTCGGCATCGGAAGCGTTGCGCGCCACCATGGCGATGCTGGTGCTCATTTCTTCCACAGCCGCCGCCACGCTGGCTGCCGAATCATTCTGCTGCTGGGCCATTTGCGTGACCTGATGAGCCTTTTCCGTGAGTTTTCCGGCCGCGTCAGAAACCATGACCGCCCCGCCGGAAACGCGCGCAATCATGCGTTTGAGATTTTTGCGCATGTCGTTGAAACGCTGGGCCACTTGACCCAGCTGGTCGCGCGAGGAGACCTGCAGGTGGGCTGCAAGATCGCCGGAGCTGAAGCGTTCAATGGCATTGGCAAACGACGAGATGGCGGCGTTCAGGGAAACATACATGCCGGTGAGCAGGTAATAACCGACCAACGCCATGACGAGGATGGCCAGCGCAATGGGTTCGATGCTATGAGCCGGGTCGTTGCCCGACAGGAGCAGATACGCAATGAGCAGGGGCGAAGGCAGCAGCAGGACGGCGACCAGCGTGAATTTGAGGAGAAAATCCAGATGATCGAGAAGCTTGGCGGCAGGAGCGAAGATCTTTTTCATGCTTATTCTTATCGGCAGGTTTTCCAGATTCATTAGGGAAAATTTATCTTGCTGAGACAGAACCTTCTGCAACAGCGGTGGCGGATGATTGGCTGCAGGAAAAAATAACAGATAAAAATTAGCCGGGTCGCTGGTGCCCGGAGCCGGGGTCGAACCGGCACAGCCCTTACGGGCCGAGGGATTTTAAGTCCCTTGTGTCTACCAATTTCACCATCCGGGCATGGCCTGCCATTTTACCGGGTTCGTTGCATGGCCGGGGTAAATTGATCTGCCGCAAAGGTGACGGCATGATGGCGACGTCGGGGTCCGGCCCAATTGCGGTAGTCATGATTGCAATTGTCGCAGTGGCCGCAGTGCCCGTCGTGAGGCTCTCCAAAATAATCCAGCAGTGCCTGGCGCCGGCACTTGACGGACTGGCAGTAGCGGGCCAAGGCCTGCAGGCGGCCCAGTTCCACGCGCAGTCGCTCGGGCGTGCGGCTGTTGAGGCGAAGGCGCAGTTCCTGCGAAGCCAGGTCGGAGGCGTGATACAGCAGCAATGCTTCAGCGGGAAGCCCGTCCCGTCCCGCGCGCCCGGTTTCCTGGTAATACCCTTCCAGATTTTTTGGGCATTCCAGATGGATCACGAAGCGCACGTCCGGTTTGTCCACACCCATGCCGAAAGCCACGGTGGCCACCATGATGAGGCCAGGCTCGGCGAGAAAGCGTTGCTGGTGGCGTTCGCGTGCTTTCATGGGCATTCCTGCGTGATACGGCAGACCGGGCCAGCCTTGCCTTTGCAACCATTGTGCGGTGGCTTCCGCCTGGCGTCGCGACTGACAGTAGATGATGCCGCTGTGCCGTGAATGCCGTTCACGCAGAAATGCAGCAATTTGCGCTGCCGCATGTTGTTTGTCGCAGATGCTGTAACCCAGGTTGGGGCGATCGAAGCTGCTGACGAACCGGGCGCTGTTTTCAAGATGCAGTTGCTCCACGATTTCACCCCGCGTTTGCAGGTCGGCCGTTGCGGTCAGCGCAATGCGTGGAACTTGCGGGAAGCGCTGGCACAGGATTTTCAGCTGGCGGTATTCCGGGCGGAAATCATGGCCCCATTCGGCAATGCAATGGGCTTCATCGATGGCGAACAGCGCCAGCGGCTGTTCCCTGTGCAAGGTTTCCAGCAGTGAGAGAAATGCCGGTTGTGTCAGTCGTTCAGGCGAGACATACAGCAATTTGAGGCGGCCGCAATGCAGGGACGCCATGCAGTCCTGGATTGCCGCAGGATCCAGGGAGGAATTGAGGCAGCCGGCTGAAATGCCTCGCGCCCTGAGCGCGCCCACCTGGTCCTGCATGAGGGCGATGAGGGGGGACACCACCAGTGCCAATCCAGGGCGAAGAAGGGCGGGAAGCTGGTAGCACAGTGATTTGCCGCCGCCAGTGGGCATCAGTACGAGCGCATTCCCGCCGGCAACGAGATGGGCCACGATGGCCTCCTGCTGGCCGCGGAAGGCAGGGTAGCCGAACACCTGTTGCAGCACGTTCAAAGAAGCCGACATTCAGCCAGTATGGTGCGACGGCTCTTGGTCCTGAAATCAATCAACGGAAATATTTCGTCAAATTTCCGTGATCTTTCGTCGGTAGAATGCGCTCCTGTTCCCGTGAGAGAATCCGCGGCTCACATTTGCCTGGAGAGCGAAGATGAACAATTCACGCTGGGTTGAAATCACCGGTCCCGATGGCGGGGTTTTCAGCGGCTACCTGAGTTTGCCGCCTACCGGAAAAGGTCCGGGCATCGTGCTGGTCCAGGAAATCTTCGGGGTCAACGCGCATATCCGTGCGGTGGCAGACCAGTTCGCCATGGATGGATTCGTGGTGCTGGCCCCCGACGTATTCTGGCGCCAACAGGCCCGGGTGGAATTGGGCTACGACGAAGCCGGCTTTACCCGCGGGCGTGCCCTGAAGGCCGGCCTGGATTTTACCCAGACGGTGGGCGATCTTTCCGCTGCGGCATCCACCCTGCGCCGGCTCCCGGAATTGACAGGCAAGGTGGCAGTCGTTGGTTACTGCATGGGTGGGCTGCTGTCCTACCTGCTGGCGGCTTCTGGCAATGTGGATGCTGCCGTGTGCTATTACGGTGCCGGCATTGACGGTTACCTGGACCAGGCGGCGCACATCAAGTGCCCCATGCTGTTCCATTTCGGGGAGCAGGACACGTTGATTCCTCCGGCAGCCGTGAAGGCAGTGTCCAAAGCCTTTGCGCAAAAAGCGGATGCCTGGGTGCAAACCTACCCGGGCGTGGACCATGGTTTCAATTGCTGGGCCCGGCCCATGTACAACCAGACTGCCGCTGCCCTGGCGCGCGGCCGTACGCTGGAGTTCCTGTCGATTTACCTGTGAGCCCGAGAGGGGTCAGCCGCCCAGGTAGGCCGCAATCACACGCGGATCGTCAGCCAGGCCGGCTGCAGGGCCGCCCAGGGTGATGGTGCCTGTTTCAAGGACGTAGGCGCGGTCGGCCAGCTTGAGCGCCTGGCGCACATTCTGTTCCACCAGCAAAATAGTCAGGCCTTGATGGTGGATTTCCCGCAGGGCAGCAAAAATATCGCGCACCACCATCGGAGCAAGTCCCATGGAAGGTTCATCCAGCATGAGCAAGCGGGGTTCGGCCAGCAGGGCGCGCCCGATGGCAAGCATTTGCTGTTCGCCACCCGAGAGATTGCCGGCCAGCTGGGAGGCGCGTGTCCTCAAGATGGGGAAACGCTCGAACACGGGATCGAGGTCCGGCTTTCCGGGGCGCGGATAGGCGCCCAGCTCCAGGTTCTCCCGTACGCTGAGGGTCTTGAGAATGGCCCTGCCTTCAGCCACCTGCACCAGTCCTCCGGCCACGCGACGATGCGAAGGCCAGCGCGTGATGTCCTGGCCTTCCCACAGAATGCGTCCTGAACGCGGCTGGAGCAGGCCTGACAGGGCAAGCAAGGTGGTGCTTTTTCCAGCACCGTTGGCCCCCACCAGCGCCACCATTTCTCCGGCATGGACTTCCAGTGAGAGGTTCTTCACGGCTTCCACATGGCCATAGGTCACGTGCAGCGTCTCGATGCAGAGCAGGGGAGGGCGGGAACTCTCGCTCATGCAGGCTCTTCCTGTCCGAGATAGGCTTCGATCACGGACGGATCGGCCTGGATGGCAGCCGGCTTTCCTGCTGCAATGATGCGACCGAAGTTGAGGACCGCGATGGTGTCGCAAAGTCCCATCACGAAGCGCATGTCATGCTCGATCATGAACACGGTCAGGTGATCCTGCCTCAGGGAACGGATGAGCGACATGATTTCGTTTTTTTCGGTGGCGTTCATGCCGGCGACCGGTTCATCGAGCAGCAGCAACCTGGGGTTGCTTGCCAGCGCGCGGGCAATTTCAAGCTTGCGCTGGTTGCCGTAGGAAAGGCTGCCGGCCAGTTCATTGCACAGTGGCCCCAGACCTACGCGGTGCAGCAGCTGCAGGGCGCGGGTCCTGGCCTTGCGTTCCACGTTGCGGAAGTTGGCCGTGCGCAACAGCAAATCCATAAAGCCGTAGGGCAAATGCGCATGCATGCCAACGATGACATTGTCGATGAGCGACATTTCCTGGAACAGGCGGATGTTCTGGAACGTACGGGCAATGCCGCGCCGTGCGATGCGCTCGGGTGGCAGGCCCAACAGGGTGCGCCCATCGAACTCGAGCGTACCGCCTGTGGGCGCGAAAAGTCCGGTGACCAGATTGAATACGGTGGTCTTGCCCGCGCCATTGGGGCCGATGAGGCCATAAATCTGGCCCGCAGGAACGTTCAGTGTGACCTCGTCGAGAGCCCTCACTCCACCAAACTGGCGGGACAGGTTTTCCAGTCTCAGCATGGGGACCTCACTTCCTGACCCAACGCCGGAAACGGGCGGGGTCCCACAATCCATGTGGGAGGAAAAGCACGACGAGGATCAGGATGAGGCCGTTGGCAGCCATGCGGAAGTCCTGCAGTCCGCGCAGCAGTTCCGGCAGCAGCGTCAGGATGGCTCCACCCAGCAAGGGCCCGGTCAGCCCCTGGATGCCGCCCAGTACGGCCATGGTCAGGATGTCCACGGCGCTCTCGAAGCCGAAGTTTCCGGGGCTCAGGGTGAAGGTGTAGTGGGCGTTGAGGCCTCCTGCCAGCCCGGCAATGGCCGCGCCCAGCACGAAGGCCAGTAGCTTGATGCGGTCAGTGGCGATCCCCATGAGGCGGGCAGCCGTTTCATCTTCGCGGATGGCTTCGAAGGCACGGCCGATGCGGGAACGCCGCAAGGCCTGCAGCAACAGGATGGTGGCAGCCAGTGCCAGCAGTACATGCCAGCCGGTGGTGAGGGGAGGAATGCCATTGAGGCCCAGAGGGCCCCCCGTGATGTCGAGGTTGAGCAGCACCACGCGTACCACTTCGCCAAAGCCCAGAGTGGCCATGGCGAGGTAGACGCCCGACAGGCGCAGCACGGGGATTCCCACCAGCAGGGCCACAGCGGCAGGCGCTGCGGTGCCCAGCAGCAGGGCCAGCGCAAACGGCCACTCATAGTGCAGCGTGATGATTGCGCTCACATAGGCCCCAATGCCCATGAACGCTGCATTGGCCAGGGACAGCAGTCCGCAGGAGAGGGTGAGGTAAATGGACAGGGCCAGCATGCCGTACACGCCGATGCTGAGCACCAGCGTGCTGTAGGTGTCCCACCAGGCTGACCAGTCCATCAGGCGCTCCGCGTGGACGATGCGCCGAACAGGCCCTGTGGCCTCCAGAGCAGGACGAGAAACAACAGACCGAACGACAGGGCGTCACGGTATTCGCTGGAGAGGAAGGTGACGGCAAACACTTCCGCCGCTCCGAGGAACAGTCCCCCCAGTACCGCTCCCCGCACATCGCCCAGGCCGCCCAGGATGATGGCCGCAATGCCCTTGTGCAGCATGGGTTGCCCCATGAACGGAGAAATGGCGTCGAAGGACAGGCCGATCAGGATGCCGGCAGCGCCGCCCAAGGCAGCTGCGACAAAGCTTGTGAGATGGAACAGGCGCTCCACGGGGATGCCCAGCAATGCGGCGGCCCTGGGCGACTCAGAAATGGCACGCAGGGCCTGCCCAATGCGAGTGTGGCGCAATACCCAGACCATGATCAGCATCAGGGCCACGGATAGGGCCGTGATGCCTGCCTGCACCACCGGAATGGTTATCGGGCCCCAGGTCAGGGAAGCCTGGTCGAACAGCTCAAGCGGGAAACGGCGCGTTTCGGACCCAAACAGCCCCTGGGCCAGGCTCGTCATGAGAATCGCCGCCCCGATGGTGGCAATCATGGGCATCAGGTGGGGAGCATTGCGTTTCCTGAGCAGACGCAGGATCAGGACATCGATCAACAGCCCCAGCGTGCCCGAGGCTGCCATGGCGAGGGGCAGTGCCACCCAGAACGGGATATCAAAGCGGGTGATGAGCAGCAGCGCGGCATAGGCGCCCAGCATGAAGATTCCGCCATGGGAAAGGTTGATCACCCCCAGGATGCCGAACACCAGGGTGAATCCCAGTGCAAAGAGGGCGTAGACGCTTCCCAGGCTGATCGCGTTGACGACCTGTTGCGCGAACATGCTACTTCAGCAGCGTGAACTTGGCGTTTTTCACGATGTACACGAAAGGGGCCTGGTCTGCATCGTAGCCCCCTGGCTTGCCGCCGTGCAGGGGGGCCGCTCGGAACGCGAAATGGCCGGTGGCTCCCGTGAACCGGATCGAAGGCAGCGCATCGCGCAGTGCCTGGCGATCGTGACTGAGCTGTCCTGTCAGGTGGATTTTCCGCAGGGCTTCGGCCACGATGAACAGGGCGTCATACCCCTGCGCTGAAAACTGGTTGGGGTCGGCACCATATTTCTTGCGATAGGCGGCGATGAAGTGCTTGTTTTCAGGGGATGGGTTGCCGTCAAACCAGGGCGACCCCACGATCGTGCCTTCCGCAGCCGCCTTGGCGTTTTCCAGCAGTTTCGGCGTGTTGAAGCCATTGCCGCCGATGAATGGAGCCTTGATGCCCAGGGCGCGGGCCTGGATCAGGATGTTGGCGCCTTCTTCCGCAAGGCAGGGGCAGATGATGGCATCCGGAGACTGGGCTTTGATCTTGGTCAGCTGGGCCTTGAAATCCACGTCACCCTTGGAATAGGTTTCCGTATCCACCACGGCAATGTGGTCGGCCTGCAGGACTTGCCGGAACACGTCATAACCGCTTTTGGTGAAGGCATCGTCATTGCCGTAAATGATGCCCACCTTGTGCAGCCCAACATGCTTTATGGCTGCCTTGAGGGTGACGGGAACCACATCGGCTTCCATGGGAGAGCTGCGGAAAATGTAAGGGCCGATGTCCGTGATGCCGCTTGCCGTGTTGCTGGTGCCAAACGCCACCAAATGGGCCATATTGGCAATGGGACCGGCCGCGAACATGGAATTGGACAGGGTCGGCCCAAAGATCATCAGGACCTTGTCCTGGAAGATCAGCTTTTTGTAGACGTTGATCGCTTCTTCCTTCTTGCCCCGTTCGTCCTCTTCCACCAGCACGATGCGATTGCCGGCAATGCCTCCTTTGGCGTTGATTTCATCCTGCGCCAGCAGGAAACCGTTACGGATCGGAATGCCGTACTGGGAGGCGGGTCCGGTCAGTGCTTCGGCCAGGCCAATGCGGATTTCACCGGCGAACGCTGCCGGGATGAGGGTAAAGGCAGCCAGTGCCAGCAACAGTGGGCGGTGGAAAACGCGCATGATTTTATTCTGGGTAAAAGGAACCATTCTAATGGGCACGGAGTCGGGAATACAGGCGTTGTTTTGGGGCGCCCGGGGGTCTGATATTGATTTTGGGCAAAAATGGTATCATATAAGGTTCAATAGGAGAGAAATACCGCCATGGTCGTTTATGATCTTGCCTGCCCCCTCGAACACCGCTTCGAAGGCTGGTTCGAGTCCGCTGCGAGTTTCGAGGCCCAGCGTGAAGGGGGGCATGTGTCCTGCCCCTTGTGCAATTCCAAGGAAATCACCCGCCTGCCTTCAGCACCCTATCTGAGAGGGGGCGCCCAACCTGCAGCTGCGGAAGGCGAAGGGCAACCCATGATGATGGTGGCTGGTGATCTGGTGGCCACCCTGCGACGCCAGGTGGTTCAGCAGGTGCTGGCCATGACGGAAGACGTGGGCGAGGATTTTCCCAACGTGGTGCGCGACATGCATTACGGCGAGTCCGAAACGCGCAACGTGCGCGGCGTGGCTTCGCCGGAGGCCCTGGAGGAATTGCATGAGGAAGGCATCGATGTGATGGTCCTTGGCATTCCGGACAAGCTGGGGTCTACCCACTAGGCGCTTTCCAGCATCACCCCCGTCATGCTGATCGACCCCATGTCGATGCCTTCCACCGGGAAAGTCACCCGGTCTGTCGCCCGCCGGGATCCCAGCACATAAAGCAGGGGCCAGTAATGTTCAGGCGTGGGCACCGACAGTGCCCCGTCCGGGCCGGCCATCCCGGGATCGAGCAGGGCGCTGTCCCTGCTTCCGCTGATTTGCTCCCGCACCCATCCGTCAAAGCGCTGCGCCCAGTCTTCGGGCTGGGGGTCCTTTTCCCATCGGGCCAGTTCAAGGTTATGCACGATGTTGCCACTGCCCAGGATCAGCACCCCTTCATCACGCAAGGCTGCAAGCTGCTGTCCTCGTTGGTAGTGGACTGCGGCAGGGGCATGGGCTTCCATGGCGAGCTGGATCACGGGCACCGTGGCCTCGGGATAGAGGTGCCGCAGCAGCGACCAGGCACCGTGATCGAGTCCCCAGGAGTGGTCGAGCTCAAGCGAGGCCGGCCCGAAAAGGCTGGCCACGCGGCGCGCCAGCGAAGGATCTCCTGGGCATGGGTACTGAACCGCGTACAGGGCGCGCGGGAAGCCGCCGAAATCGTGGATCGTGCGCGGCTGTGGCATGGCGGTCACGGCCCCGACAGGAAGCTGCCAGTGAGCCGAGATGACCAGAATGGCTGTGGGGCGGGGCAGACGGCGTCCCAAGTCCTGCCAGGCCCGGGTATAGGCATTGTCCAGCAAGGCGTGCATGGGATTGCCGTGTCCCAGAAACAGTGCGGGCATGGGCGTATTCATTCCCGGATTCTAGGGGGGCTTGCCAAAAAGTGGATACTGTATAAAAATACAGTCAAGGAGGTGCTCCATGAATCCCTTGACCGCAAGGCAACAGCAAATTCTCGACTGGATTCGCCAACAGCTGGAAAGCACTGGGCTTCCCCCCACGCGGGCCGAGTTGTGCCGTGCCATGGGATTCCGTTCGCCCAATGCTGCTGAAGACCACCTGAAGGCGCTGGCCCGCAAGGGCGCCATCGAACTCATGGCAGGGGCCTCGCGCGGCATCCGCCTGATGGAGCCGGAAGGACTGCCGCTGGTGGGGCGCGTCGCTGCAGGCTCACCCATCCTGGCGGCAGAGCATGTGGAAGGTCGATACCGCATTGACCCCAGCCTGTTCCATCCCAGCGCCCATTATCTGCTGCGGGTGCGCGGCGAGAGCATGCGCGATGCCGGCATCCTTGACCAGGACCTGCTGGCCGTTCACCAGACCACTGAAGCCAGCAACGGGCAGATCGTGGTGGCACGCCTGGGAGAGGAAGTCACTGTGAAACGGTTTTACAGAAAGGGGCCGCTTGTGGAATTGCGCCCCGAAAACCCCGATTTTGACCCGATCCGAGTCGACTTGCGCGAGGAAGCGCTGGTCATTGAGGGGCGCGGGGTCGGGATCATTCGTTCAGAATGGAGTGTGTGACATGTGGTCGATCACGAGTTTTTTGGCCTCGGCCGTATTGGGTATGCGCAATCGTCATTCTGGCCTGTTGGCCTCCGCATCAACCGGGAAAGCAGCAAGTGTGCTCTATCCGCAGGTTTTGGCACGGACCTATCCAGTCGGCCTGACCGAAATGACAGGGTCACCAGGTGCTTCGGCCCTCCAGCCGCTGTTGCCGTTCCTGTCCCGGCTGACTCGCCAGCGCAAATGGGTGATCCTGGTCAGTCCCCCTTTCCGCCCATCCATGCCGGAACTCATTCAGGCAGGCATCGATCCAGCTCGCTTCATGGTGGTGCAGGCCCGCTCACGCGAAGGGAAGATCTGGGCTGTTCAACAGGCCTTGCGCAACTGTCCGGGTGGCGCTGTGCTGTACTGGCCATCAGCGTTCCCTGATAGCGGCCTTCGTCAGCGCATTGAAGCAGCGGCCCTGGAAGGCGAAAGCTCGTGCATCAGTTTTTGTTTAAGTTCCAATTCATTGGCCCAAATGAAAAAAGCGGCCTGATCCGGCCGCTTTTTTATTGAAACAGGCACTTTCAGTGTCTGATCAGCAACTCTTCAAGCTTTCCACCCTGCTCCAAATGCAGGCGGACCCAGTTGGGTCGCTTTCCTTTGCCGCCCCCCCAGGTTTGAGACGGGTTTTGGGGATTTACGTATTTGGCGTCCCGAGGTGCGGATTTGGTCTTACCGGCGGAGTAGCCCATACCCAACTCATGGGCGCTAAAACCATAAAGGCGGATTGAGGCGCGCAATTGCTCAAGGACTTGCGAGCGCTTCTTGTTAAGAATTTCCTGGCGTTTGGCCCGTAATTGTTCAATCTGCTGATCCAGCTGTTCTAATTGATCCATATGGCTTCTCCCTGCAGGGATGGTCTTAGATTGATATTCGGTAATAGCCACAGCCTAAAATAAGCGATTGGCCTGTGGTATTGCATTACTCACTGAATTATTGGCAATTAAATGGGATTTAATTGGATAAGCAATTAAAAATAATTGCCTAATTCAATCAAAGGGGTATTGCAGCGTGACCTTTGCGCGGGATGCAGGGAAGAATCGAGGTGGGAGGAAGTTCGGGAGCCAGGGGGCAGGGTGATCCCTGCCCCCGGTCCGGTGGATCAGGCTGACGGCTTTTGGGTTTCCACTTGCACCAACGGTTCGGCGCTTGCCGGCTGTGCAGGAACATTGCGGGCCCGGCGCCGACGTGGTGCAGCAGATTCCGTGGTCGGTTCGGCAGCGGCAGGGGAAACTGCGTCGCGGCGTGTTTGAACAAGCACGAGGCCACTTTCTGCAGGCACTTCAAGCTTGACGTCCGCCAGGGAAGTGGCTGGGGCCGAGACGATCATGGGCTGGGGTGCTGCTGCTGCAGGAGCCTCACTCAGGGTCGCCATGACAGGAATCGAGGCCGGGGCTGGCTCTGCAGACTGAACCTGAACCGGTGCAACCAGCGCAAGTTCTGCCTGCTTTTGCTTCATGCCGGCCTGTTCTCCCAGCACCGGTGCCCCGCCGAATGTTTCGATCACCCCCTTGCGCTGGCCGCGTGGCGGACGCTGGCGGGATTCCTGGGCCGGAGTCTTTTCAGCAGGGACTTCACCTTGGGGAGGCGGGGTTCCGTCGCCGCGGTCAAACATCGGAGCAATGGCACCATTAAAGCGGCGCCCGCCGCGTTCGCGGCGACCGCCCCGGCGTCCGCGCCGGCGGCTGCCGCCTTCACGGGGTGCAGCGGCTTCGGTCTGCTCTGCGGCCGAGGCTGTTGCCGTCAGGGTGGCGGCTGCCTCGGCAGCTGGTGCGACCTCTTCACGCTCACGACGGGGTTCGCGCGGCTGACGCTGCGGCCTTGAAGCCTGGGCCTGACGCCCTGCATCTCCTCTTGCGCTGCGTTCGGTGGGCTCAGCAGCCGCCTCGCGGGTTTCGCTGCGGGCTGGGCGCTCGCTCCGATCGCGTTCGCGGTCCCGATCCCGGCCGCCACGGCCACGACGTCGATCGCCACCGCGCCCTTCACCGCGCTCCCGGGTTTGTGCGGGGGCCGCAGCTTGTATTGCCGGGGTTTGCTGGGGAGCGGCCGGCTTGCTCTTGAACCAGCTCAGAATGGTCCCCAGCAAGGATTTGCGTTCGCCTTCCTGGTACACATGAACCTGAGGTGCCTGGACGGGGGCTGCCGCAGCCTGGGGAGCGGGCTGCTGTGGGGTGATGCCGCGCACGGCTGCCACGGGCTTGGCTGGGCGCTGGGTTTCAGGCTGGAGCTTGGGTTCGGTGGCCTCTTCGGGGACTTCGACCAGCTGGTAGCTCGCTTCGGTCAAATCCATCTGGTTGGCTTCATCGTGGCGGATCCGCAGCACGGAGTAGTTGGGCGTTTCCAGATGGGTGTTGGGAATGAGCATCACATGCACTTTGAGGCGTGCTTCGATGGCATAGATGTCGGCGCGTTTCTCGTTGAGCAGGAAAGTGGCGACATCTACCGGAACCTGGGCGCGGACGATGGCCGTGTTTTCCTTCATCGCCTCTTCCTGCAGGATGCGCAGGATGTGCAGGGCGGAAGATTCGGTGTCGCGGATGAAGCCGGTTCCATGGCAGCGTGGGCAGGCCGTATGGCTGGTTTCACCCAGCGAAGGCTGGAGTCGCTGGCGCGAAAGCTCGAGCAGGCCGAAGCGCGAAATCTTGCCGGTCTGGACGCGCGCGCGGTCATAACGCAAGGCATCACGCAGCCGGTTTTCCACATCGCGCTGGTTGCGGGCGCTTTCCATGTCGATGAAATCGATGACGATCAGCCCCCCCAGGTCGCGCAAGCGCAACTGGCGGGCAATTTCTTCAGCCGCTTCCAGGTTGGTGTTGAGGGCGGTTTGCTCGATGTCGGCTCCGCGCGTGGCCTTGGCCGAGTTGACGTCGATGGAGACCAGGGCTTCCGTGTGGTCGATGACGATGGCACCGCCCGAAGGAAGCGTCACGTCGCGGCGGTAGGCCGTTTCGATCTGATGTTCGATCTGGAAGCGGGAGAACAGGGGAATGTCGTCGTGGTAGAGCTTGACCTTGTGCACGTTCCCCGGCATGACATGGCTCATGAACTGCTGGGCCTGTTCATAGATGGATTCGGTGTCGATCAGGATTTCACCGATGTCGGGCTGGAACAGGTCGCGTATGGCCCGGATCACGAGGCTTCCCTCCTGGTAAATCAGGAAAGGGCCTTTCTGCTCATGGGATGCCGCTTCAATGGCGTTCCACAGTTGCAGCAGGTAGTTGAGGTCCCACTGCAGTTCCTCAACGCTACGTCCGATGCCTGCGGTACGTGCGATGAGGGACATGCCGGCCGGCACTTCAAGCTGGGACAGCACGTCGCGCAATTCAGCCCGCTCGTCGCCTTCCACCCGGCGTGATACGCCGCCGCCACGCGGGTTGTTGGGCATCAATACCAGGTAGCGTCCGGCCAGGCTGATGAAAGAGGTGAGCGCGGCACCCTTGTTGCCGCGCTCGTCCTTGTCCACCTGGACGATCAGTTCCTGGCCTTCCTTGAGCAGACTGGCGATGCGGCTGCGGGAAAATTCGCCGTCCTGGCCCTGCAGGTAGTTGCGGGCGATTTCCTTGAACGGCAGGAACCCGTGGCGGTCTGTGCCGTAATCCACGAAAACGGCTTCAAGCGAGGGTTCGATGCGGGTGATGACCGCTTTGTAGATGTTGCTCTTGCGTTGTTCTTTTCCGGAATATTCGATGTCGAGGTCGATGAGTTTCTGGCCATCGACGATGGCAACCCTGAGCTCCTCGGAGTGGGTTGCGTTGAACAGCATGCGTTTCATAAATGTGTCCCCGCGCGCTTGGGCTTCGGGAGACGTGATCGAACAGGCTCGCGGTTTGTTCGCGTGCCAGCTTACTCGATGAGGCGGTTACGTTGCTTCAGGTTCCAATGCTCTCTCGGTCGTTCGATCGGTATCGTCTTCATCGCCCCGACTTTGCAGGGCGGAAAATTCAGGTGATGCTTTCAGCGCGCAACTAACTTACCATCGCTACTTTTTGGTGAGCGAAATTAACCGGTTTTCACTTGATTTCGGGCACCCGGAATTTGACGGGGCTGCTTTCCTCGGAGCCTGTGGGCCCGGGAACTATCGAATCTCAGGGGAGCGGATCAGGCCTGCCCGGATCAGCGGGCGGCTCGTTCGAGCGACTCCTAATAGACTCAATAACTTACGATTGTAAATTAAATGGTGCCATCGCGTAAAGCCTCCGTTTCCTGGA
Organism: Betaproteobacteria bacterium; assembly: GCA_028866015.1. Lineage (GTDB taxonomy): Bacteria > Pseudomonadota > Gammaproteobacteria > Burkholderiales > Ferrovaceae > JAKBAT01. The sequence continues at coordinate 26,886 of JAGWIW010000005.1, read as the reverse complement.
CTGAAGTGGGGGAGGATTCGGCCGGGCAGCGAATCGACAACTTTTTGCTGGGCCACCTCAAGGGTGTTCCTAAAAGTCACATCTATCGCATCCTGCGCAGCGGTGAAGTGAGGGTCAACAGCGGCCGGGTGGATGCCACTTACCGTTTGCGTTGGGGAGACCGCGTGCGCATCCCCCCGGTCAGGACCGCCCCGGCCACCCCATTGGTCGCACCAAAACAGTGCAAGCCTTTGCTGGCGGGCCAGGTCATTTATGAGGATGAGGGCCTGCTTGCCCTCAACAAGCCCGCAGGGTGGGCCGTGCACGGTGGCAGCGGAATCAGCCGGGGCATCATCGAACAGTTGCGGGCCGAGCGTCCCCAGGCTCGTTTCCTGGAACTGGTGCACCGGCTGGACCGTGAAACATCCGGAATCCTGCTGGTGGCCAAAAAACGCAGCATCCTCGTGGCCCTGCATGCGCTCCTGCGCAAAAACGGCATGGACAAGCGTTATCTTGCTCTGGTCAAAGGCTGCTTTCCGGACGAAAAGCGTGTGGTGCGGCAAGCGCTGACCCGCTATCTCACCGATGAGGGCGAACGCCGGGTGGCAGTGGACCGCGATGGCAAGGAAGCCGAAACCCAGTTTTACAGGGTGAAGCGATTCAAGGAGACCACCCTGATGCAGGCGCGCTTGCTGACCGGGCGTACCCACCAGATCCGCGTGCACCTGGCCCACCTGGGTTTTCCCATTGCCGGCGATGACAAGTACGGCGATTTTGCCTGGAACAAATCCCTTGCCAAGTCAGGTCTCAAGCGCATGTTCCTGCATGCGGCATCACTGTCATTCATCCACCCGGCGCTGGGGGAACCCCTGTCCCTCGAAGCGCCTCTGCCCGAAGACCTGCAAACCTATCTGGACAGCCTGCCTGAACTGGAATCGGCATGAAGCCCTATGACCTGATCGTCTTTGACTGGGACGGCACCCTGATGGATTCTGCGGCACTGATCGCTGAATCCATGCAGGCCGCTTGCCGGGGGCTGGGCATCGAGCCGCCTTCCACTGCTGCCGCGCGCCATGTGATCGGCATGAGCATGCTGGCAGCGGTGCGCCATGCCGTACCCCACCTGCCAGAGTCTGATTTTCCCCAGCTCTTCGAACAGTACCGGCAGCATTACCTTGCGCGCGAATCGGAGCTCAGGCCCTTTGACGGCGTATCCGAACTGCTGGCCGGGCTTGAGCATGAAGGGCGCCTGCTGGCCGTGGCTACCGGCAAGCCGCGCGTGGGCCTGGAACGGGCATTCCTGGCCACCGGCTTCAAGCGCCATTTCGTGGCCACCCGTTGCGCCGATGAAAGCCGGCCCAAGCCGTCGCCTGACATGCTGCAGCACCTGATGGACGTGAGCGGCGTCGAGCGGGCGCGCACACTCATGATCGGTGACACGTCCCATGATTTGCAGATGGCTCTCAATGCCGGGGTCGACGCGGTGGCCGTGACCTACGGTGCCCAGCCGCGGCAAACCCTGGAAGATCATCCGGCGCGTGCCTACCTGGACAGCGTTTCCGAGCTTGCCGCCTGGCTGCAGGTCGGCTGAAGGGCGGGAAACGGCGTCAGGCCAGGAACAGAAACACGCTGGGACGTCGCGCGAAGGACGGGGCAGGGGCGTTGCGCCAGGTGGCCACCGGGGCCGTCCGGACTGTTTCAGCTGCTGCTGTAAGGTCAAAGGCGGCGCAGAGCAGGGTGCCCGGCTGCAAGGTTTCAAGCAACGCAGTCCAGAGTGCTTCGTTACGGTACGGGGTTTCAATGAGGATTTGCGTTTCCCGCTCGCGCCGGGAACGCTGTTCGAGTTGCTGGATGCGGCTGCGGCGCGCACCGGCGTCCACCGGCAGGTACCCTTGAAACGCGAAACGCTGGCCTTCAAGCCCGGAAGCCATGAGTGCCAGCAGCAGGGCGGAGGGGCCTGGCATGGGAACCACCTGGATCCCTTCCGCGTGGGCAAGACGAACCAGCCGTGCCCCGGGGTCTGCCACTGCCGGACAGCCGGCCTCGGACATCAACCCCACATCGTGGCCCTGGCGCAACGGTTCAAGCAGGGCCGGCAGATCGCCTTCGCGGGTATGTTCGTCAAGCACTGCCATGGCAATCGATTGCAAGGGGCCGGGGTGGCCGCAGGCTTTGAGAACCCGGCGCGCCGTCTTGGCGTTTTCCACCACGAAGTGACCCAGCGTGCGCAGCGCCCCCAAGGTCACCTCAGGCAGGGTATTGCCCCCCCCTTCCTCCACCAGCGGGGTTGGCAGCAGGATGAGGCGTCCCGCCAAGGCAGCTTTCATGGAAGCAAAAATCCTTCGGCCCGCAGCATGCGCGAAAGGGCGATCAATGGCAGGCCGATGAGGGCAGTGGGGTCGTCGCTGTGGACCCACTCCACCAGCGTGATGCCGAGCGTTTCGATGCGACCGCTGCCGGCGCAGTCGTAGGGCCGGTCGGCGGCCAGGTAGCGTGCGATTTCCCCTTCCCCGAATGTCCGGTAGCGCACTGTAACCGGCACCCGCTCGAGCTGGCTGCGCCCGCTGGCCGGATTGAAAAGGCATACGGCGGTGTGGAATACCGCTTCCTGTCCGCTGGCCTCGCGCAGCTGATGCAAAGCATTTTCATGGTTGCCGGGTTTGCCCAGCAGCCGCCCCCGGAGCACGGCCACCTGGTCGCTGCCGATCACCAGTGCGCCCGGGTGCTGGCGGGCCACATGTTCCGCCTTGGCCCGCGCCAGCCGCTCACAGGTGGTTTCCGGCGATTCCGCAGGGAGCGGTGATTCGTCCAGGTGGGGGGATACGCAATCGAAAGGCAGGCGCAGGCGGGACAGCAGCTCCTTTCGGTAAGGGGAACTTGATGCCAGGATGAGGGGAGGCTGGGGGTTGGCGCTCATGAAATAGGGACGGGTTGGTCGAAAATATTTCCGCACTATAGCAAGAGGCGCCAAATCCCTTGTCATTTCGTCGATAAGTCTTTGACAATATGAGAAAGACGATCTAGAATGCCGGCCTTATGTTTGAAGCACCCATCCTGGATCCTGTGCGGTTCACGACCCTGGAAGAAGTCGTGGAAGGGCGTGTTCCGGTGCGTGATCTGGAGCGCCTGCAGAGCGTCCTGCACAGTACGGGCGGTGAAATCCGCTACCGTGTGTCAGGCTCGCAAACTCCGGAAGGTCATCCGGCCCTGTCGCTGCATGTGGAAGGGGCGCTAGACCTGACGTGCCAGCGTTGCATGGCGGGCATGCCTTTCGATCTGGCTGTGGACAGCCGGATCGTGATGTTCAAGGATGAGGAAGCGTTGCCTGACCTTGAAGAGGAGGTTGAGGGCACTGATGCGATTGTCCAGCCGGAAAAGCTGAACATCGCAGAATTGGTTGAAGACGAAGTCCTGCTTTCGTTGCCGCTGGTGCCAAGCCATCCGGACGGCGCCTGCAGGGCGGATGGCGAGACGGAAGCGGCGCTGGCAAAGGAGCATCCCTTTGCCTCCCTGCAGAAGTTGAAGCAGTCCACTTGACGGTTTTAATTGGCCGGAGCCGAAAGGGTCCGATATGAAGGAGCAATTCCATGGCAGTCCAACAGAACAAGAAATCCCCGTCCAAGCGCGGCATGCACCGTGCCCATGACTTCCTGAACAATCCCCCGCTGGCCACCGAGCCCACCACGGGAGAGGTTCACCTGCGCCACCACATCAGCCCGAACGGTTTCTACCGCGGCAAGAAAGTGGTTCGCACCAAAGGCGACCAGTAAGCTTTTTCTTTAGTCGTCGTCATTGCCGCGACCGCGTGAGCGTGACTATCACGATTGCCGTAGACGCCATGGGTGGCGACTACGGACCCGGGGTGACCGTACCAGCCGTTCTTGAGCTGTTGGAACGTGACCCCGGAATTCAAATCATCCTGGTGGGGCTGAAGGAGCCGATCGAGGCCGAACTCGAGCGTTGCAAGTTTGCGCCATCCTCCCGGCTCAAAGTGCATCCAGCCACCGAAGTGGTGGCCATGGACGAACCCCCTGCCCAGGCCCTCAAGAAGAAGAAAGACTCTTCCATGCGCGTGGCCATCGACCTGGTGCACGATGGCGTGGCTGACTGCTGCGTCAGCGCAGGCAACACCGGCGCGCTCATGGCAACCGCCCGTTTCGTCCTCAAAATGATGCCGGGCATCGACCGGCCGGCCATCGCCACCACGCTGCCCACCCTCACTGGCCATGTGTATGTGCTCGATCTGGGCGCCAACGTCGATTGCGGGCCGGAACATCTGCACCAGTTCGGCCTGATGGGTTCCATCCTGGCCGCGGCCGTGGATGGCAAGGAACGGCCCACTGTCGGCCTGCTCAACATTGGCCATGAAGCGATCAAGGGCAGTGAGTTGATCAAGCGTGCGGCCGAACTGCTGCGCGCGTCCCCCATCAATTTTTACGGCAATGTGGAAGGGGATGACATCTACCGGGGTACTGTGGATGTGGTGGTATGTGACGGCTTTGTGGGCAACGTGGTGCTCAAGGCTTCCGAAGGCCTGGCCTGGATGCTGGCGCAAATACTGCGGCGGGAATTCAAGAAAAGCCTTTTGACCCGAATCGCTGCCGTGGTGGCGATGCCGGTACTCAACAGCTTTCGCAAGCGGGTCGACCATCGGCAGTACAATGGGGCCAGTCTGCTGGGCCTGAAAGGCGTCGTGGTGAAGAGTCATGGTGGTGCGGACGCCTATGCTTTCCGTCATGCATTGCAATACGCTGCATCCGAAGTGCGCAACCAGGTACTGGAACGCATCGAAGCGGCTGCAGCCCAACTGGAAGTTTCCGTCTAAATGATCTATTCAAAAATTACGGGGACCGGCAGCTACACGCCGGAACGGGTTCTCACGAACCGTGATCTGGAAAAAATCGTCGATACTGACGATGCCTGGATCCGCTCGCGCACCGGCATCCAGCAGCGACATGTGCGTGCAGAGGGCGAGACCACGAGCGACCTGGCCCTGGTGGCCTGCCAGCGCGCCCTGCAGGCAGCAGATCTCACGCCGGCCGATGTCGACCTCATCGTTGTGGCCACCACCACTCCGGATATGGTTTTCCCCAGCACCGCCTGCCTGTTGCAGGCCAAGCTGGGGGCATCGGGAGGCGCTGCCGCTTTTGACATCCAGGCGGTATGCACGGGTTTCGTTTATGCGCTGTCGGTCGCTGACAAGTTCATTCGCAGTGGAAGTGCACGCTGTGCCCTGGTGGTGGGCGCTGAAACCTTCACCAACCTGCTGGACTGGGGTGATCGAAACACCTGCGTGCTGTTTGGCGACGGCGCCGGTGCCGTGGTGCTGCAAGCATCGGACAAGCCGGGCATTTATTCCACACACCTGCACGCCGACGGCCGTTATGCCGACCTGCTTTCCGTACCTGGCGCATTCTGCGCAGGGCAGGCAAACGGTTCGCCCACCGTCAAGATGGATGGTGGTGCCGTGTTCAAGTTCGCGGTCAAGGTGCTCGACCAGGTCTGCCGCGAAGCGCTCGACGCCAATGGTCTGCAGGTATCCGACGTGGATTGGCTGGTGCCGCACCAGGCAAACATCCGCATCATCGAATCCACGGGACATAAGCTGGGCATCGGTTCCGAACGCGTCGTGGTGACGGTAGACCGCCATGGCAACACTTCCGCCGCCTCCATTCCGCTTGCCCTCGATCTGGCCGTTCGTGACGGACGGATCCAGCCGGGACACAAGGTCCTGTTGGCTGGCGTGGGCGGTGGGTTTACCTGGGGTTCGGCATTGATCGGCATGTGAGGACAGCAAGGATGAGTTTCGCATTGGTATTTCCCGGGCAGGGATCGCAATCCGTGGGCATGATGCAGGCTTACGGGGACACCCCTGAAATCCGCTCCACGTTCGATGAGGCATCGCACGTGCTGGGCCAGGATTTATGGGCCCTGGTGGCCGAAGGTCCGGAAGAGGCGCTGGCGCAGACGGTCAACACGCAGCCGGTGATGCTGGCGGCGGGTGTCGCCACTTTTCGTGCCTGGCTGGCCCAGGGTGGGGCCATGCCGCGCTGCGTGGCTGGCCACAGCCTGGGTGAATACACGGCCCTGGTGGCGGCCGGCAGCCTTGCCTTTGCCGATGCCGTACGCCTGACGCGCTTTCGCGCCGAAGCCATGCAGCAGGCCGTGCCTGCCGGCGTGGGGGGCATGGCGGCGATTCTGGGATTGTCCGACGATGGCGTGCGGCAAGCCTGTCGCGAGGCAGCCGGCAGCGATGTGCTGGAGCCCGCCAACTTCAATTCTCCTGGTCAAGTGGTGATTGCGGGCCATCGCAGCGCCATTGAGCGCGGGGTGGAAGCAGCCAAGGCGCTGGGCGCCAAGCGCGCGGTGGTTTTGGCCATGAGCGTGCCATCCCACTGTTCCCTGATGAAACCTGCTGCGGAGTCACTGGCGCAATACCTGCACGAGGTGCCCCTGCAGGTGCCCGCCATCCCGGTGATTCACAACGCCACGGTGGCCGAAGCCGCATCGGTGGAAGCCCTGAGGGAAGCGCTTGTGCAGCAGCTCTACAGCCCTGTGCGCTGGGTGGAAACCGTGCAGGCCATGGCGGCGCGCGGCGTGACCCATGTCGGTGAATGCGGGCCTGGTAAAGTGCTGGCGCCGCTTGTCAAGCGCATCCAGCCCGAAGTCCAGGGCATTGCACTGTCCGACGCTGCAGCCCTGGCTGCGGCGCGGGACATTCTGAAGTAAGGGGGGAGGAACAGGCATGCTGCAAGGTCAAATTGCCCTGGTGACGGGGGCGAGCCGTGGCATCGGTTACGCCATCGCCCGGGAGCTTGCAAGACAAGGCGCCATCGTGGCCGGTACGGCCACCGGAGAAGCGGGGGTCCAGGCCATTGATGCCCTGCTGCAATCGGTTCAGGGGCAGGGCGCCGGCTTCATCCTGAACGTCAAGGATGCCGATGGCATCGCGGCCACGGTGGAAGCTGTCAAGGCACGCTTCGGCGCCATCACGACCCTTGTCAACAACGCGGGCATCACGCGCGACATGCTGGCCCTGCGCCTGCGCGACGAGGACTGGGATGAAGTGCTCGACACCAATCTCAAGTCGGCTTTCCTGCTTTCGCGTGCTGTGCTGCGGGACATGATGAAAGCGCGCTCCGGCCGCATCATCAACATCGGCTCCGTGGTGGGCACCACGGGCAATGCCGGGCAGGCCAACTATGCCGCCGCCAAGGCCGGGCTGGTGGGCCTCACCAAGTCGCTGGCGCGCGAGCTGGGCAGTCGCGGCATCACCGTGAACTGTGTGGCGCCGGGCTTCATCGAAACCGACATGACGAGAGCGCTGGAAGAGTCGCAGCAGGCCGCGCTCAGGGCTTCCATCCCGCTGGGGCGCCTGGGCCAGCCCGAAGACGTGGCGCATGCCGTGGCCTATCTGGCATCACCCGGGGCCGGCTACATCACCGGTGCCACGCTGCATGTGAACGGCGGCATGGCCATGGAATAAGCCCATTCCGGGCAGATGATTCGGGCGGCGTGTTCTGATACACTACGCCTGTTTTTTTGGTACACCCTAAAAGAAGGACTTTTCAAATGTCAAACATCGAGCAGCGGGTCAAGAAAATCGTATCGGAGCAACTGGGCGTCAAGGAAGAGGAAATTCAAAATTCGTCATCCTTTGTTGACGATCTGGGTGCGGACTCGCTTGATACCGTTGAACTGGTGATGGCTCTGGAAGAGGAATTCGAATGCGAAATCCCCGATGAAGAAGCCGAGAAGATCACCACCGTTCAACAGGCCATTGACTACGTCAATAGCCATCTCAAGTCCTGATCTGCAGTCAGAGATTGATTCCTCATGGGCAGACATCAGGTCTGCCCTTCTGACTTTTAAGGGAGCACCGATCGCATGTCACGCCGTCGTGTAGTGGTCACCGGGCTGGGTATCGTATCCCCGGTCGGCAACACGGTATCCGAGGCCTGGGCCAACATCAGTTCAGGAAAGTCCGGGATTGGGCGCATCACCCGCTTTGATCCCGCCGAAATGCCCACCCAGATCGCAGGCGAAGTCAAAAACTTCGATGCAGCGCAGTTCCTCAATCCGAAGGAAATCCGGCGCATGGATGTTTTCATCCATTTCGGTCTGGTGGCAGCCATGGAAGCCCTGAAGGATGCGGGGGTCGATCCCCACCCGCAGGATTCGGAACGTTGTGGGGTGTGCATCGGCTCCGGCATTGGCGGGCTGCCCATGATTGCGGAAACCTATGCCGCGTTCAAGGAAGGCGGCGTGCGCAAAATCTCCCCCTTCTTCATTCCCGGTAGCATCATCAACATGATCTCCGGCAACCTGTCCATCATGTACGGTCTGAAGGGCCCCAACCTGGCCCTGGTGACGGCCTGCACCACCGGCAACCACAGCATCGGAGATGCAGCCCGCCTCATCGAATACGGCGATGCCGACATGATGGTGGCTGGCGGCGCCGAATCTGCGGTCCATGCGCTGGGTATTGGCGGATTTTGCGCGGCACGTGCCCTGAGCACACGCAACGATGCTCCCGAAGCGGCCAGCCGCCCCTGGGACAAGGATCGCGACGGTTTTGTCATGGGCGAGGGCGCCGGAGTCCTGGTGCTGGAAGAATATGAACATGCCAAGGCGCGCGGCGCGAAAATCTACTGCGAATTGACGGGTTATGGCATGAGCGCGGACGCGCATCACATCACGGCACCTCCCGAAGATGGCGACGGTGCACGCCGCAGCATGATCAACGCCCTCAAGAACGCGGGCCTTAATCCCGAGCAGGTGGACTACATCAACGCGCATGGCACCTCCACCCCTCTGGGCGACTTGGGGGAGACCATTGCGGTGAAGCGCACCTTTGGCGACCACGCCAGGAAGCTGGCAGTGAGCTCCACCAAATCCATGACCGGCCATCTGCTGGGTGCTGCAGGAGGAATCGAAGCGGTCTTCGCGGTGCTGGCCATCCACCACAACGTGGCGCCGCCCACCATCAATCTGGACAACCCAAGCCCCGAGTGCGATCTCGACTACGTGCCCCATACAGCGCGCCAGATGAAGATCGACGTGGTGCTTTCCAATTCGTTCGGATTCGGTGGCACCAACGGCACCTTGATTTTCCAGCGACTGCGTTAACCCGGGCAAGTGCTGCGCAAACTCCTGACCGGAATTCTCGCGGCACTGGCCTTTTGGTTTGCGCTGTTTGCCCTCTACCCCCTGCATCTGCCCGCGCCGGTCTTTGCCTACGACCTGCGCTCGGGCAGCACCTTGCGTTCCGTGGCACATGACCTGTCCGCGCGCCATCTGCTGTGGGAACCCTGGACGTTCACGATGGTTGGCCGCCTGCTGGGACGGCAAACCCACATCAAGGCCGGCAGCTATGAATGGGACGAACCCCTGTCGGCCCTGGAACTGCTCAACAAAATCACCCGCGGTGACTCGGTACAGAATGAAGCCAAGCTGATCGAAGGCATGACTTTTGCCCAGTTCAGGGCGTCGCTTGATGCCAACCAGGCTTTGAGCCACCTGACCCCAGGCCTTTCCGAAGGGGATATTCTCAAGTTGCTGGGGAGCCAGGCACATTCGGCCGAAGGCCTTTTTTTTCCGGACACCTACTTCTTCAACAAGGGCGACAGCGACTTGGGCCTCATGAAACGGGCCTTTGCCTCGATGCGGCGCAAGCTGGACGCTGTCTGGCAGCATCGGGCTCCCGACTTGCCCTACAAGGATGAGTATGAGGCGCTCACCATGGCTTCCATCATCGAAAAGGAAACGGCCAAACCGGACGAGCGTCCACTGATTGCCTCCGTATTCATCAATCGCCTGCATCTGGGCATGAAGCTGCAAACCGATCCCACCGTCATTTACGGCATGGGCGATCGCTATCAGGGCAACATTCACAAGCGCGACTTGCTCAGGGACACCCCGTACAATACCTATACCCGCGAAGGCCTGCCGCCGTCGCCCATCGCCATGCCGGGCCTGGCTTCCCTCGAAGCGGCAGTCCATCCGGCGGATTCGACCGCCTTGTATTTCGTGGCACGGGGCGATGGCAGCCACGCCTTTTCCGACAACCTGAACGAGCATAACCAGGCCGTTTACAAGTACCAGATCAAGCACCACACACCATGACATCGGGCAAATTCATTTCGCTGGAAGGCATCGACGGAGCCGGTAAAAGCACGCACCTCAATCCCATCGCCGAATGGCTGCGCGCGCGCGGGCACGAAGTGGTGGTGACGCGCGAACCTGGAGGGACCTCCCTGGGCGAGTCGCTGCGGCAACTGCTGCTGCACCAGTCCATGGATCCGGATACGGAAGCGCTGGTGATGTTCGCCGCCCGGCGCGAACATGTGGTGCAAGTCATCGCTCCCGCCCTGGCACGGGGTGCGTGGGTGGTGAGCGACCGGTATACCGATGCAAGCTTTGCCTACCAGGGAGGCGGGCGAGGCGTTGCGGCTGAACACCTGCGCCACCTTGAGTCCTGGGTGGAGGGTGGAGTCCGCCCGCACCTTACCCTGCTGTTCGATCTTGATCCGGAAGAAGCCCACCGGCGCGTGGTGAAAGGAACGCCTCACCCGGACCGCTTCGAGCGCGAACAGGATGCTTTTTTCCGCAAAGTCCGCGCCGCTTACCAGGAACGTGCGGCAGAAGATGCCGGTCGCTTTTGCATCCTTGATTCCAGCCAGGCTCCCGAAATGATTTTCGGGCAGGTGTGCCGCGCCCTGGAGCGCCTGGATCCATGATGTATCCCTGGCAGGGCCAGGCTTTCCGCCAGCTTGCCGGCGAACGCGGCCGCCTGCCGCAAGCCCTGCTGCTGCAGGGCCCCCAGGGGCTTGGGAAAACCGAATTTGCACGCCATCTGGCACAGGCCCTGCTGTGCGAATCGCCCTTGCCCGATGGCAGTCCCTGCAATGCCTGTGTCGCCTGCAACTGGTTTGTGGCAGGAAACCATCCCGACTTTCGTCATCTGGGCGTTGAAGACGAAGCTGTTGATGAGGATGGGGCAGGGGACACCTCGCCGCGCAAAGGGTCTCCCCAGATCGGCGTGGATGCCGTGCGTGGCCTGGCCGGCTTCACGACCACCAGCACCCACCGCGACGGGCTGCGCATCGTGCTGGTCGAGCCGGCGGAAGCGCTCAATGTCCATGCGGCCAATGCCCTTCTCAAAACCCTGGAAGAGCCACGACCGGGGACCCTGTTCCTGCTGGTGAGCCATGCCCCGGCGCGACTGCCCGCCACCATTCGCAGCCGCTGCCGCGCGGTGCCGTTTCACCCCCCCCGGACACCGGAAGCGCACGAATGGCTTGTCCAGTCCGGCATTGCCAATCCCGTGCTGTTTCTCGCGCTGGCCGGCGGCGCTCCGCTGGAAGCCTTGCGCCTGGCCCGGCAGGACAGCGGGCAGCGGGCAGAGTTTCTGCGCCGTCTGGCAGACCCTTCACAATCTCTCGTGCAGCTGTCCGAATTCGTCGCACGGTTGCCAGTCCCCGAGTGGCTGGGTTGGCTGGAGCGCTGGGCGCACGACCTGGTGGCCCAGAAACTGGCCGGGGAGACGCGCTATCACGTGGATTTCCGTGATCTTTCGGCGCGAGTCGCGGCCCATGCCGATCTCTACGATCTGCTTGCCTGGGAGCGCACGCTGCGCGATGCAAAACGGCTCGTACACCATCCCCTCAACCCCCGTCTGCTCGCGGAAAGCTTGCTGGTGCCCCTGCTGGCCATGCGATAATGCATCCTTTTGAGGAACGCTGTTCGTGTTCGTCGATTCCCACTGCCATCTGGATTTTCCCGAACTGCGGGGCCGCCTGCCCGAGATCGCTGCGGCCATGGATGAAAACCGGGTCACGCACGCCCTGTGCATTTCCGTGGAGCTGCCCAAGGCCGGCGATGTGATAGAAGTGGCTTCCAGCCATCCGCGCTGGTATGCCACTGTGGGAGTGCACCCCGACTACGAGGAAACACTCGAACCGACAGTGGAGGATCTGGTGACGCGCGCGGCTCACCCCAAGGTGGTCGGCATCGGTGAAACCGGGCTCGATTATTACCGCCTTACAGGCGACCTCGAGTGGCAACGCCAACGTTTTCGTACCCATATCCGCGCTGCCCGGCTGGCAGGAAAGCCCCTCATTATTCACACCCGGTCCGCGGCCGAAGACACGTTGCGCATCATGGCCGAAGAAGGGGCCGATGCGGTGGGGGGGGTGATGCACTGCTTCACGGAAAGCGAAGCGGTGGCCCGCACCGCCATGGAAATGGGCTTTTTCATTTCTTTTTCCGGGATCGTGACTTTCAAAAATGCTTCGGCGTTAAAATCGGTGGCGAGACAGATTCCACTGGAACGCATGCTGATCGAAACCGATTCTCCCTACCTTGCCCCGACGCCTCACCGGGGCCAGACCAACCAGCCTGCCTTCGTCCGTCATGTGGCCGAGGAAATCGCCCGTCTGCGCGAAGTGGATGTGACGCAGGTTGGAGAACAGACCTCCCATAACTTCTTTCAACTGTTTGGAGTGGCCTCATGATGCAAACGCAAAAATACAGTTCCACTGCCATCACGCTGCACTGGCTGATTGCCCTGCTGATTGCCGTTGCCTTTGTGGTGGGCCTGTACGTGGCCGACCTCGAGCTTTCCCCATGGAAACTCAAGATCCTGACCTGGCACAAATGGACCGGGGTCACCATCTTCCTGCTGGTGCTGCTGCGCATACTCTGGCGGCTGTCGCATCGCCCTCCGGAAATGCCTGCCGGCATGACTGCCCTGATGAAGAAACTTGCCAATCTCACCCATCTGGCCATCTACCTGCTCATGGTGGCCGTTCCCATTCTGGGCTGGCTGCACAGTTCCGCGGCTGGAGTCAGTGTCGTGTACCTCAACCTGATTCCCTTGCCAGATCTGGTGGGCAAGGACAAGGCACTTTCGCACCTGTTCGGGGAACTCCATGAAAATGCCGCCTGGGTGCTGGTGGGCCTAGTGGGATTGCATGTGGCCGCCGCGCTCAAGCACCAGCTGGTGGACAAGGACAACTTGCTCAATCGCATGCGCTGGTAACTGGTAAAAGGAGAGAGAAACTTGACCCGACTCAACCGCGTCTTTGCCGCTGCCCTGGTGCTGGTCGCCAGCACAGCCTGGAGTGCAGGCTTCGTGCCCGACAAAAGCTCGCTGACCTTCGTCGGCAAGCAGATGGGTGCGCCCGTGGAAGGACGGTTCCGGCATTTTGACGGAGACATCGTTTTCAATCCTGCCGATCTGGCGCACAGCCATGCCCGAATCGAGGTGGACCTTGCGAGCATCGACCTCGCCTCGGACGAATCCGAATCTGAAATCAAGGGTAAAAGCTGGTTTCATGTGACAGCCCATCCCAAGGCGGTATTCGAATCCACAACGATCCGAGCGCTTGGCGGAGACCGCTATGAAGTGAAAGGGCGCCTGATGGTCAAGGGCATCACGCGCGAACTGACGCTGCCGTTGCAGGTGCACCGCGTGGGCGGCCTGATGGTGGCGGAAGGCAGTACGGTGCTGCGCCGAACGGACTTCAACGTGGGCGAAGGCGTATGGGCCGATCCGGATTCCGTTGCCCTGGAAGTCCGGGTCAATTATAAAATGACGCTTAAATCCTGAACAAAAACAATCCAGACAACAGGAGCGCTGCTCGATATGAATGAAATTCCCCCTTCCACATCGGCCGTTGCCTTTCTGGGACTGGGCGTGATGGGGAATCCCATGGCCGGTCATCTGCATGCGCGCGGCCATGCGGTGACGGTATACAACCGCACTGCGGAAAAGGCTCAACACTGGGCAAGCGGGCATCCGGGAGGGCAATGGGTGCGCACGCCCAGGGAAGCGGCCCAGAGTGCCCGGGTGGTGTTTCTGTGCGTGGGCAATGACAACGACCTGCGCAGCATCGTCTATGGCCCTGAAGGGGTGCTTGCGGGACTTCAGCCCGGGGCGGTCCTGGTGGACCACACCACGGCTTCTGCCGAAGTGGCAAGGGAATTTGCCCGGGCCTGCAGTGCCCAGGGGGCCCATTTCATCGACGCACCGGTTTCCGGTGGCCAGGTCGGCGCAGAAAAAGGGCAGCTCACCATCATGTGCGGAGGCGATGCCGCCGTGTTCTCGCAAGTGGCTCCCATCATGCAGGCCTATGGCAAAGCGGTGACGCTGATGGGTGACAGCGGTGCCGGACAGTTGACGAAAATGGTCAACCAGATCTGCATTGCAGGAACATTGCAGGGCCTGTCAGAAGCACTCAATTTTGCGCAACGTGCCGGGCTGGACGCTCCGCTGGTGCTGGACGTGATTTCGAAGGGGGCGGCACAGTCGTGGCAGATGGAAAACCGCGGCCAGACCATGGTGGAAGACCGCTTTGATTTCGGCTTTGCCGTGGACTGGATGCGTAAGGACCTGGGCCTTGTTCTGGCAGAAGCCAAAAGCAACGGGGCCTTGCTGCCGCTCACGGCACTGGTGGACCAGTTTTATGCGGAAGTCCAGGGCATGGGCGGCGGGCGCTGGGACACGTCGAGCTTGATCCGGCGCTTCCGAAAACGAGACGATACGCACTGACAACGCATTGAGGAGAGCAGAATGGCCATGGATCGCCGCGAATTTCTGAAGCTGGTGGGCTTGGCTGGCGGCGGTTTTGCGATAGGTCTGATGCCGGCTGCCGAAAGCGCGCAGGACACCCGTTTTTTTTCCCCCAATCCCTGGGTCAGGCTTGAGCCTTCAGGCCAACTCACCATCCTGGTGGACAAGTCTGAAATGGGGCAGGGTGTCATGACCTCCCTGCCCATGATCCTGGCAGAGGAACTCGATGCCGACTGGGCCTCCATCCGGGTGGAATTTGCTCCTGCCGCACCGGAATATGCCCATCCCTGGTTCCATACCCAGGCCACCGGAGGCTCCACATCCGTGCGCGCCATGTGGATGCCGCTGCGGCGCGCCGGCGCAGCCATGCGGCAACTGTTGCGGCAGGCGGCGGCTACCCGCTGGCAGGTTCCGCTGGAGAAAATCCATACGCACCAGGGCATCGTCAGCTACGGCCTGCATCGGGCCACTTATGGGGACCTTGCCTCCACTGCTGCGCACCTGCCGGTCCCTCAGGATGTGCCGCTCAAGGACCCCAAAACATTTTCGCTGGTGGGCAAGCCCATCCCCAGGCTGGATGCCGCAGCCAAAGTCACGGGTCGCGCCGGCTTTGGGCTCGACGTGCGCTTGCCGGGACTGCTGACCGCAGTGGTGGCCCGCGCCCCCGTGGTGGGTGCCAAGCGCCTTCGTTATGACGCCAGCGCAGCCTTGGCCATGCCGGGCGTTCGATTTGTGCTGCCCGTTGAAACTTCCACCAGCATGGGTGTGGCCGTGCTGGCGGACAGCACCTGGCATGCCCTGCAGGCGCGCGAAAAACTCCAGATCGAATGGGACGACAGTGCCCACCGGCACCTGGATACGCCGTCCTTGCGGAGCGACATGGCCGCCAGGGCAGCCTCCGGCACCGGGGCCCTGCCTGCAGTGGTCCGCGGCAACACGGCGCCGGCAGGCGTGGCACGCACCCTGTCGTCCGTATACGAAGTGCCTTACCTCGCCCACGCTCCCATGGAGCCGCTCAACTGCACGGCCTGGGTGCGCTCTGACGAGGCTGAACTGTGGGTTGGCACCCAGGCTCAGGGGCCCAACCAGCAGCTCGCAGCCAAGCTCACCGGTTTACCCCCGGAAAAAATCAGGATCCATACGCAGTACCTGGGAGGCGGTTTTGGGCGGCGTTTTGCACCCGATTTCGTGGCAGAAGCCGTGTCGCTTTCCAAGGCAGTGCAGTCGCCCGTCAAGGTGGTTTACACGCGCGAAGACGACATGCATGCGACTTACTATCGCCCCATGGCCGTCTGCGCCTTGCATGCCGACCTCGACGCCCAGGGGCACCTGTTGCGCTGGCATGGCTCCACCGTGTCCGATTCCATTGCCCAGGGTACCGGGTTCGAAGGGGCGCTCATGAAAGGGGCGATCGACAGCACTTCAGTGGAAGGTCTGGCTGACATTCCCTATGACCTGCCCAACTTCCAGGTGAACTGGATTCCTTACCAGCCGGGAATTCGCGTCTGGTTCTGGCGTTCCGTGGGGCACACGCAGAATTCATTTTTTGCGGAATCCTTCATGGACGAACTGGCCCATGCCGCCGGCGAAGATCCCTACCAATACCGGCGCAAACTCCTGCAGCGGGCGCCGCGCCACCTGGCCGTGCTCGACCTTGCGGCCAACCGCGCGCACTGGGGTACCCCCCTGCCGCCAGGGCGGGCGAGGGGCATCGCGCTGGTTGAATCCTTTGGCAGCATTGTGGCGGAAGTGGCCGAGGTTTCCCTTGAAGGGGGCCAGCCCCGGGTGCACCACGTGGTGATTGCCGCCGATGTGGGGACTGTGGTCAATCCGGATACGGTGGTTGCCCAGATGGAAGGTGCCATGTGCTACGGGCTGACCGCAGCGCTGTTCGGTCAGGTGTCTTTCCAGGGCGGGCGGCCCCAGCAGTCGAACTTCAACGACTATCCACTGGCACGCCTGACTGACATGCCCACCGTGGAAGTCCATCTGGTGCCTTCCAGTGAGCCGCCCGGCGGGGTGGGTGAACCGGGAACGCCTCCCATTGCGCCGGCCGTGTGCAATGCCCTGTTCGCCCTCACGGGGCGCCGTGTTTATCGCCTGCCGCTGTCGGAACAGCAATTTACCGGAGCCTGATGTCCCATGCGCAAATCCGTCATCGACCTGCATGCCATGCATGCCCGCGGCGAAAAAATCGCCATGCTGACCTGCTATGACTCCAGCTTCGCCCGCGTGCTTGAAAATGCCGGAGTTGACGTCCTGCTGGTGGGAGATTCCCTGGGCATGGTGGTGCAGGGCCATGATTCCCCGCTTCCCGTCAGTGTGGAGGACGTGGCTTATCACACACGCTGCGTGGTGCGCGGATCGCAGAACGTGTTCATCCTGGCAGACATGCCCTTTGGCAGCTCCCAGATCACACCGCAGGAAACCTTCCGCAACGCGGCCGAGCTGATGCGCGCAGGCGCCCAGATGGTCAAGATTGAAGGAGGGAAGGCCATGGCACCCACCATCGAATTTCTGGTGAGTCGCGGCATTCCTGTTTGCGCCCACGTGGGGCTTACACCCCAGTCGGTGCATCAGGTGGGCGGATTCAAAGTCCAGGGACGCGACGAAGCGGCTGCAGAGCGCATCATCGAAGCGTCGCGCGTGCTGGAGGCAGCGGGTGCCAGCATGCTGCTGATGGAAGCTGTCCCGCGTGCCCTGGCAGATCGACTGTGCGATGCGGTCAGCATTCCCACCATCGGGATCGGTGCCTCACCCCGTTGCAGTGGCCAGGTACTGGTGATTTACGACATGCTTGGGCTGGGAGCCTACATTCCGCCACGATTTGTCCGGCCCTTCATCAGGGAAACCGGGTCCATCGAGGAGGCGGTCCAGCTCTACGTCGCAGAGGTCAAGGCAGGGCGCTTCCCGGGTCCTGAACATTGCTACAGTTCATGATGACCTTACGCTCGGCTTTCCTCGCGATCGGCGCGTGGGGCATTCTTGGCTGTTGCTGCGCGCAGGCAGCGGTGCCCAATGCCGCCCCACCCGGTCAGGTGTTGCGCCTGTCGTTGTCGGAGGCCAAGGCCCTGGCGGCCCAGCACCAGACAATGGCGCTGACAGCCCGCGAACAGGCCATCGAAAGCGAGGCGCACTCCAGCGAAGTCCGGGCCGGGTATCTGCCTTCCGTGGATTTCAAAACCTACCAGAGCCGCCAGACGGAAAACCTCCGCGCCATGGGGCTTGATCTGCCCGGGTTTCCCACGCTCATCGGCCCCTTTGACACATTTGACGCACGGGTGCGATTTACCCAGCGCGTGTTCGACCTGGCGCGACTGCGGGACATCGATGCCGCACGCCATGCCGTGGAGGCTGCCCACCTGCACGCGGATGCGGCTTCCCAGCAGGCGGCCGGTGCGGCAGCGCTGGCCTATGTGGAGTCGTTGCGTGCCCAGGAAGCCGTGCATGCAGCCATGGCCAATTATGATCTCTCCCAAAGCCTGCTGATGCTCGCTCGCGACCAGCAGTCTGCCGGACTGGCCACGGGGGTGGACGTGGTGCGTGCTGAAACGGTGCATGCCCGCAACACGCTGCTGCTGCGCCAGGCGCGCCAGGCAGCGAGTGAAGCGGATACGCGGCTGCACCGGGCATTGGGCGTGGGCATGGAACTCCCGTTGCAGCTCACGGACACCTTGAAGGAAGAGACGGCGTCTCCCCCGGCACTGCAGCCGGCCATTGCAATGGCCCTGCACCAGCGGCCTGAACTGCAGGCGCTGGAGGCGGTGGTGGTGGAGCGTGACACGGAGCATCGTGCAGCCCTGGCAGAATCCTATCCTTCCGTCAGTCTGGCGGGAGACATCGGTCCAAGCGGCGTCACGCCAACCCACAACGACTATCGCACCTACAGCTTTGGCGTGCAGCTCACCATGCCCCTGCTGGAAGGGGGGGCCATCAATGCCCGCCAGGACGCTGCGGCAAGCCGGATGCGCCAGGCCCAGCTGGAGCTGCGGGACACGATGCAGCAGGTCGAGGAAGACGTGCGTCTGGCGCACATTGCCCTTGAAACGAGCCTCGATCAGATCAAGACCGCGGAAACCAGCCTGACCCTGGCCGATCGTCTGCTGGATCAGTCACGCGACCGGTTCAAGGAAGGCGTGGCCGACAATCTGGAACTGGTGGATGCTCAGGCAAATCTTGCCAATGCCCGCAGTGCGCGCATCGACGCGCTGGCGGCCCACCAGATGGCCCTGATCAATTTCGAATTGTCCATCGGGCGCCTTGACTACGCCCGACCCTGAATGCCGGAGCAGATCCATGAGCGAATTGCCACCCAACACAGAGAACACGACAGCCCCTCCGGCGCCTGCCCGCCCCTGGATTCGCAAGGCGGCCATGGCCGGCGCTGCGCTGGTGGTGCTGGGCTTTTTCATGCTCTGGCTGCTCACCCGAAACCAGGAAACCACGGATGACGCCTTCATCGAGGCCAATATCGTCCAGATCAGCCCGCATGTGGCCGGCTACGTGCTGCATGTGCAGGTGAATGACAACCAGGTCGTAAAGGCCGGGGATGTGCTGGCGGAAATCGATCCGCGCGATTACCAGCTGCGCGTTCAGCAGGCTGAGGCGGCGCTGGCCGGAGCCCTGGCGCGACACGGCGCAGCCAGCCAGGATGTGTCGGTGGTGACCACCACCAGTCAGGCGCTCATCAATCAGGCCCAAAGCGCGCTGGAAAGCTCGCGCGCGCTGCGCGCCCAGGCAGATGCCCAGGTGGCTGCGGCAGAGGCCCAGGCGCAGCTTGCCCACAGCGACCTGGCCCGTTACCAGGCCCTGTTCAGCAAGGATGAAATTTCCAGGCAGCGTCTGGACCAGGCTGTCACGGCCGACCGTGCGGCGGCAGCGCAGCTGGATGCGGCGCGCAGGGGAGCGGGTTCGGCGGCAGCCCAGGTGTCCCAGGCGCAAGCCAAGCTGGCAGAGGCGCGTTCAGGGCCCCGTCAGGTGGCGCTCAAGGAAGCCCAGGAGCAGGGGGGCAAGGCATCCGTGGCCGAAGCCCAGGCCGCGCTCGACCAGGCCCGGCTTGATCTTTCCTACACGCGGCTGGTAGCCCCGGTGGACGGGCGCGTGGCTCGACGGACCCTGTACCAGGGCCAGCTGGTGCAGCCCGGCACCTCGGTCATGGCCATTGTTTACGGCAATCCCTGGGTTGTGGCCAATTTCAAGGAAACCCAGCTGCGGCGCATGCACATCGGCCAGCCGGTGGAAGTGACTGTGGATGCCTTTCCGGGAAAAACGTTCAAGGCCCATGTGGACAGCTTCCAGCCCGGGACCGGAGCCCGCTTCAGCCTGCTGCCGCCGGAGAATGCCAGCGGCAATTACGTGAAGGTGGTGCAGCGCCTTCCGGTAAAAATCGTGTTCGATGAAAAACCGGACACCTTGGTGCGGCTGGCGCCCGGGATGTCGGTGGAACCGAAGGTATTGCTGACGGAAGCGTCTCGCTGAGAGGGCATGGTGGAAACTCTGGTCCACAGCGCCCATGTCCCGCGAGACCAAAACGGCACGGCCCTCAATCCCTGGCTGATTGCCGTAACCGTGGCGATTACCACATTCATGGAAGTGCTCGACATTTCCATTGCCAATGTGTCCCTGCGTCATATCGCAGGCGATCTTTCAGCCGGTCAGGATGAATCCACCTGGGTGCTGACTTCGTATCTTGTGTCGAATGCCATCGTGCTGCCCATCAGCGGCTGGTTGTCCAGCCTGATGGGAAGGCGTCGCTTCTACATGCTGTGCGTGGCCCTCTTCACCGCGAGTTCGCTGCTGTGCGGCCTTGCCCCGAACCTGGCCCTGCTGATTTTCTTTCGTGCATTGCAAGGGTTCGGGGGCGGTGGGTTGCAGCCCAGCTCGCAAGCCATCCTGGCGGACACGTTTCCTCCGGCCAAGCGGGGCATGGCCTTCGCCGTCTACGGCATCACCACCGTGATGGCTCCGGCCATCGGACCCACCATCGGCGGCTGGATTACCGACACTTTCACCTGGCGCTGGATTTTTCTCATCAATGTGCCGGTGGGCATCCTGTCCATTTACCTCACATCGCGGCTGGTGTTCGACCCGCCCCATTTTGCCCAGCAGCGCAAGGAGTTGAAGTCGCGTGGTTTCAAGATCGACTACTTTGGATTTGCGCTGTTGACGCTGGGCTTTGGGTGCCTGCAGATCGTGCTCGACAAAGGACAGCAGGAGGACTGGTTTGATTCGCAATTCATCGTGGTCATGACGGCCATTTCAGTGATTTCGCTGGTGGTCCTGCCGTTTTGGGAGTTGCGCCTGCGTGATCCCATGGTGGATGTGCGGCTGCTCTTGCAGCGCAACTTCCTGGTCAGCAACATCCTGATTTTCATGCTGGGGTTCATTCTATTCGGCAGCACCGTGCTGCTGCCGCTGTTCGTGCAGAACCTGCTGGGTTATTCTGCAACCGATGCAGGCCTGGTGCTGTCCCCAGGTGGGCTCACGGTGCTGCTGTTCATGCCGCTCATCGGGATGATGGTGAACCGGGTGGATGTGCGGCACATGATCACCTTTGGCATCCTTGCCAACGCGGTGGCGCTTTTTTTCATGTCGCGCCTTGATCTGCAGGCGGACTACTGGTCCATCGCCACCCTGCGCATTCTGCAGGGCATCGGCCTGGGGTTCCTGTTCATTCCCATCAACACCGCTGCCTTTGCCGAAATGCCCATGGTCAAGAGCAGCAATGCCTCCGCCATCATCAACCTGTTCCGCAACCTGGGGGGGAGCTTCGGCATTTCGCTGGTGCAAACCTGGCTGACTCAGGGCAGCCAGAAACACCAGGCGGATCTGGTGGCTCACGTGAGTACGCTTTCACCCCAGACCACTGGCCTCCTGGGGCAGCTGACGCAAGCCATTGCAGCCCGGGGCAGCACCCTGGGAGATGCCGTTCCCAAAGCCCAGGCCACGCTTTACGCTTTCGTGCAGCAGCAGTCCAGCCTGATGGCTTTCCTGGACAATTTCCGGCTGCTGGCCTTTCTGTTCCTCGCTTTCATCCCCGCCGTCTACGTGCTCAAGCGGTCCCGGCGTCACGCTTGAGCGGCACAGGCACCAGGCCGCGCAGCTTGAGATGGCGCACGCCTGCTGCAATGGCATCGAGCGCAGCGATCCTGGAAAAGCTTTTGCGCCACGCCATGCCGATCTGGCGCGATGGCACTGGGGATTCAAAGGGGATGATCTCAAGCAGGGGGCTGCGATATTTTGAGCTGTTGGCAGTGGCAGGCAGCACCGTGATGCCCATGCCGGAGGCCACCATGTTGCGCAGCGTTTCCAGGCTGTTGCCCTGCTGTACCAGCGCATGTTTGACGCCCAGTTCGGGGCAGGTTTCCACCACCTGCGTGCTGAAACAATGAACAGACGGCAGCAGCAGCACTTGTTCCTCCCCGAGTTCGGCTGAGGAAATTGATGCACGCCCGGCCCAGCGGTGGTTTTTGGGGACCACCACTTCGAAAGGCTCACTGTAGAGCGGGCGAGTGGCGAGCCCGGAGGCGGCCAGGGGGAGGGCGACGATGGCCACGTCCAGCGCACCCTGTCGCAATTCCTCTTCCAGCCGCGCCGTGGTGTTTTCCTCCACCTGCAGCGGCATTTCGGGTGCGCTGCGATGCAACTGCGCGATGAGGTCCGGCAGAAGGTAGGGGCCCACCGTGTGGATCACTCCCAGTCTGAGGGGACCCATCAGGGGATCGGCTCCCTGCCGTGCCATCAGGCGCAGCCTGTCCACTTCTTCCAGTATGAGAGCGGCCTGGGAGACGATGCGTTCGCCGTTGGGCGTGATGCTCACTTCCGTACGGGAGCGTTCGAAAATCCGCAGCCCCAGCTCATCCTCCAGCTTTTGCACGGCGGTGGACAAGGCAGGCTGGCTGACAAAACATTTTTCTGCGGCGCGCCGAAAATTCCTGGTTTGGGCAACCGCAACAATGTATCTCAATTCATTGATATTCATATGAAAACCACCGTCTGATCAATGATAGGAAAAGGATATCATACAAATCCCAACCATCAATGCCGTTTATTTTTCAGGAAAGGCCGGATTATCGGGCTGCATAAGGCCGGGCGGTCATGCCAAGGCCCCATGGTAGAATGCAGGGCATGATGCGGCGTTCACTGATCCGGCAGGCGGCCCGTTTGCTGCTTGTCACTGTCCTGTTCCAGGCGTCCCTCGTGGCGGGTGCCTGGGCGGCTTTTGATGGCGTGGACAACGGGACTTCGCGCGTCCAGGTCTGTACGGGCTCCGGCTTGCGCTGGGTGCAAGTGCAGGGAGGGGATTCAGTACCCCATCCTGCCCCGGCTTGCCACCACTGTGCCCTGTGCGGCTGCCTGGCGGCTGACCTGCCGCCCGACTTGTCCTTGCCATCGCCCGCTCCATCCGTATCCTGTGCCCGCCAGTCCTGGCAGCCCCTTGGTGCTTTTTCAAAAAACATACCCGGCCAGCGTCCGCCTACCCGAGCCCCCCCTGTTTTCGCCTGAGCCATCAGGAAGCCTGCACCAGGCGCAGGCTGTCGATTCGTTTGAGGGGAAATCATCATGAAATTACAGAACGCCTTATGGCGTTTTGGCGCCGTAGCGGGCGCCATGGCCGTGGCCATTGCAGCCACGCCGCAAAGTGCGCTGGCTTGCGCCTGCGGGTGCGGCATGTTCGATCTGGGCATGCCAGGGCTTGGGCTGCCCGGTGCATCTTCGGGCAGCGTCAACCTGCAGGACACCTGGCTTGACCAGAATGTGGCAAAGCAGGGAACAAGCAAAATTCCGCTGAGCCAGAGCGCAGACCAGCAGATCCGCACCCAGTTCGTGAATCTCAACGTCCAGTACAACATCAACCATGACTGGGGGGTGATGGCCATGGTGCCTTACTGGATGCGCACCTTCGATACCAATGACAATTTTGGCGGCGGCACGCCCCAGATAGTGCACAGCAGCGTGGACACCCTGGCCGATGTGCGCCTGATGGGCATGTACACGGGTTTTTCGCCCGACATGTCTGTCGGCCTGATTTTCGGCCTCAAGCTGCCCACCGGCACCCATACTGCGCCCGGCTTCGACCGGGATACGCAGCCGGGAAGCGGCACCACGGACCTGCTGCTGGGGGGTTACAAGGTCGGTCAGGAACGCACCTGGGGCTGGTACCTGCAAGGCATGCTGCGCCGGGCCCTGGATTCCCGTGCCGATTACCGGCCCGGAGACAGCGTGCAGCTGGTGGCCGGGGCCCATTACGACACCAACCCTTATGTGGCGGCGCTCACCCCCCTGATCCAGCTCAATGCCACCTGGCGGCGGGCAGACTCCGGCCTGGCCAGCGATCCGCAAAACACCGGATCAAAATCCCTCTACCTGACGCCCGGGGTTCTGTATTCCCTCACCCGGCAACTGCAAGCCAACGCGCTCGTCTACCTGCCGCTTTATCAGGAAGTGACCGGCGTGCAACTGGTGCCAAGGCAGATCGTCAGCGCCGGATTGACCTATACTTTCTGAGGCAACAAGGGAGGACTTCATGCGTTATGCCCATCGCCTGCAGGCTTTGATCGGAATACTGGCGGTGCTGATGGCAGCTCCTGATGCTTTCGCCATCGCCGAAGGGCAACCTGCTCCGGCCTACGACATCCATTTGCTGGACGGGCAGCAATTCTCGTCCACCCGCCAGTTGGGACACGTGGTCATGCTGCATTTCTGGGCCAGCTGGTGCGTGCCCTGCCGTGCGGAAATGCCGGCCATGGAACGTTACTACCGCGCCCATCACGCGCAGGGATTCGACCTGGTGGCCGTGAGCATGGACAGCCCGGAAGATCTGGACAAAGCCCGAATCCTGATGAAACAGTACAGTTTTCCCGGTGCCTGGATCCAGGATGCCGCGGTGCGAGGCTATGGGCGCATCTGGCGCATTCCCCTGACTTTTGTCATCGACCGCCATGGCGTGCTGCGCCATGATGCATGGGATGGTGGTGATGCCGGCATTACCGATGCAGTGCTCGACCAAACCCTCACTCCCCTTCTGGAGGCCAAGTGAACGCCCTGAACCTGCGTGTCCTGTTTTCCCTGCTCTCCGTACTGGCACTTGTGCCGGAGGCAGGAGCCCAGCCCGTCCATTTCAAGACCCTGGTGATCGATCAGGCCTATGCCCGGGCCACGGCGCCTGGACAGGAAGTGGGCGTGATCTACATGACCATTGAAAACACCGGAAAGCAGGATCAGCATCTGCTCACCGCCACAGCCCCGGTGGCCCGTGCCGTAACGTTGCACAGCACCCACATGTCTGGTGGCATGAGCAGCATGCACCGCCAGGCGTCATTTGCCATTCCCGCTGGATCAAAACTCGAGTTGCAGCCCTCGGGCCTGCATCTGATGCTGGAAGGATTGAAAAAACCGCTGGTGGAAGGAAAGCAGATCGTTGTCAGGCTCAGGTTCGAGCCGGCGGGTGAAGTGGAAGTGCCTGTGCCCGTGCGCAGCATGGGAGCCGGCCCAGGCATGGGTTCCATGCATCACTAGATCGGGCTGTGGTTTCTGATTGCTTTTTCGAGCGTATCAGGGCGAAGCCGGACTGGCATCCAGCCGCGCACGCTGTTGATGAACCAGAGCGCGTCTACACGCGTGAGTTCTGCCAGCGTCAGCGACCTTTCAGTCAGATCGCCACGGTCCAGCAGATGCTGGCGGAAGGTCCCCGGCAGCAAGCCCGCTTCCAGCGGGGGCGTATAGCGATGGCCGGCCATTTCGTAGGCCAGGTTGCCACGCGTGAATTCCGTGGCCTCACCCCGTTCATTCCACATTAGCACATCGAAATCCCCCTCCGAGAGCGCGGCGCGGGCCTGTTGTTCGTAGAGCGCGCGATCAGTGGTCTTGTGCCGCAACAGGGGCAGCGACGACTGGACCGGGGTGCAACCCATGGCCACTGAAACCGCTTCTTTCGGGGTTGCGGGAAGTGGAACTCCTTCCAGGTGGACCGTGCCTTCCCGGCTGAAGCGCAGGCGCACGCGCAGTTCGCCAGCGGGATATTGGGCGGCGAAGCGGGATAACAGGGCTGGCACACCTTCGGTGGGCGGCGGGAATCCCAGGTCCCGAGCAGAGCGGGCAAGTCGCGCCAGGTGCAGATCTTCCAGCCAGAACACCCCGTCGCGCAGCAGCATCGTTTCCAGCAGCTCGGAGCTGTCGGGCTTGAACTCCAGGAAGCGGGCCTTGGTGAGCACTTCGGCATATTCGTCGTCGCTGCGCGAATCCCAGGTGATGCCTCCACCCAGGCCGCAGGTCAGTCGACCATCCGCCCTGTCCAGCACGAGGGTTCGGATGGCTACGTTGAACTGGGCATCGCCGCCGGGGCGGATCCAGCCCACCGCCCCGCAGTAGGGCCCGCGCGGCGTGCTTTCGAGAGCGCGGATCAGCTCCATGGATTTGAGCTTGGGGGCGCCCGTGATGGAACCGCAGGGAAAAAGAGCGGCAAACAGGTCGTACAGGGAAGCGCCAGGGCGCAGCGTGGCCGCCACGGTGGATGTCATCTGTAGCACCGTGGGATAGCGCTCGATGGAAAACAGGGCCGGCACTTCCACGCTGCCACGGACAGCCACGCGCGACAGGTCGTTGCGCAGCAGATCCACGATCATGAGGTTTTCGGCGCGGTTCTTGCGCGACTGGGACAGCCAGGCGGCCAGCGCTTCGTCTTCTTCCGGTCCGCTGCCGCGCCGCACAGTGCCTTTCATGGGACGGGTCACGATGCGGGTGCCGGTCCTGGAAAAAAACAGTTCGGGTGAAAGGGAAAGCAGCTGGAAGCTGCCGCAGTCGATCCAGGCTGCGTAATCGGCGCGTTGGGCGAGGCGCAGGCGATCGTAGTAAGCCAGCCCCGAGCCGTTGAGGCGGGAATGGGCACGCACGGTGTAGTTGATCTGGTAGCTGTCGCCGCGGGCGATGGCCTCGTGAATGCGAGCGATGGCTGCCGCGTAGTCGGCTTCTGAAGTATCGAGCTGCCAGGGTCCGGACTGCGACACGGCACCGGAATCAGAATCGGGGTCGGCCAGGTGGGGCTGGGGGGCATCGAAAATGCCGAAGCAGGCGAGCGGATAGGGTGAGCCGGCGCGCACCTGCGCCGCCGGGTCGAACGCCGGAGCGCCTTCGTAACTCATGAAGCCGGCGGCATAGGCTCCCGCACGGGTGGCGGCATCGACCTCGTCAAGCAGGGGGCGCACTTCCGCCGTATTGTGGGCGGTCAGGACTGCCTTGGGCTGGGAGAAGGTCCTTCGGACCACATGACCGGGACTGTCGGCAAAATCAAGGACCAAACGCATGCGCCCATTCTACTCCTGCTCCCCCTGGCA
>JAGWIW010000060.1 GCA_028866015.1 Betaproteobacteria bacterium | reverse complement strand
AGGCGCGGCAAGGTCATGGCCGGCGAGGTGACCGCGAGGGTCAGGATGGGGGCATCAGCCGGATTGACCTTGTTGTACAAGGGCGGCATGGGCAGATCCGTGGGCAGGAAGGTGCCTGCTGCGTTGATGGCTTCCTGCACCTGCTGCTCTGCCACGTCCAGTGACATGCTGAGCGCGAACTGCAACGTGATGACCGATGCGCCACCGGAACTCGTGGAACTCATCTGGGTGAGGCCGGGCATCTGGCCAAACTGGCGCTCCAGAGGAGCCGTCACGGCTGACGCCATGACTTCGGGTCCGGCACCCGGATAGAGCGTCGTGACTTCAATGGTGGGATAGTCCACTTCCGGCAGCGCTGAGAGCGGCAGAAAGCGCCAGGAGATCAGGCCGGACAGCAGCACGGCGACCATGATGAGCGAGGTCGCCACCGGACGTTCAATGAAAATCCTGGAGATATTCAAGATCCTGACGATGCTTTGCCGCGGCTGGATACTTCGACAGTGGCTCCCTCGCGCAAATGATCGACTCCGTCAGTCACCACCTGGTCGCTGGCAGACAAGCCCTCCTGAATGGCCACGTTCACGCCGTCCGAGGGACCCAGCTTGAGCTTGTGGACCGAGACCACATGCTGGGCATTCAGTACGTAAGCATAGGGCCCGTCGGCGCCTTGCTGGACTCCTGCAACCGGAATCACCAATGCGTTTTTCAGGGTATCCACCTGCAGGCGGGCATTGACGAACTGGTTGGGGAAAAGGCTGTTGTCCGAATTCTGGAACTGGGCGCGCAGCTTGACCATGCCAGTGGTCACGTCCACCTGGTTGTCGACCGTCAGCAGCTCGCCTTCAGCCAGGCGGGTCGTGTTGGCACGGTCCCAGGCTTGCACGCGCAGGGTTCCCGCCTTCATGCTTTTCAGGATGGCGGGCAAAGCATCCTGGGGCAGCGGGAAAATCACGGTAATGGGTGAAAGCTGGGTCAGCACCACCAGGCCCGTGGCGTCCGTGGTGCGGATGATGTTGCCAGGGTCCACCAGGCGCAAGCCCAGGCGGCCCGATACGGGCGCCGTGATCCTGGAGTAGACCAGCTGCAGCTTGGCATTGTCCACTTGGGCCTGATCCGTGAGGATCGACGCTTCGTACTGCGCCACCAGGGCAACCTGGGTATCCAGCTGTTGCTTGGGAGCGGCGCCGGTGGCAGCCAGTGCCTTGTAGCGGGACAGGTCCAGCTTGGCGTTCTGCAACAGGGCGCGGTCATGGGCCAGTTGGGCCAGAGCCTGGTCGAGCTGGACCTGAAACGGGCGGGGGTCGATTTCAGCGAGCAGGTCGCCGGCCTTGACGGTCTGGCCTTCCTTGAAATGGACCTGCATCAACTGTCCATCCACCATGGAATGGACGGTGACGGTGTACAGCGGCGTGACTGTGCCCAGCCCGGTCATCCACACCTGAAAATCCTCGGTCCGGGCCACAGCCACCGAAACCGGTGCGAGGGGCGAGCGGTGGCCCCCTCCCTGCGAGGTGCGGGAGGCACCATGAAACTTGAAATAGGCCACGAGCGCTGCGGCAACGAGCAGAGCCAGCAGGCCAGCGAACAGTCGACCTTTGGGGGTGCGCAGCCGGGAAACCAGATCAGGACTCATGGGCGGCCCGGGGGTGGAGGAAACCGGAAATCCATGGCCAGCGGAGGGGCCGGTTGCTGGAAGGCCACGGGACCATCCGGCTCCGCATGGATGAACTGGCGGGCATAGGCATCCTGCGACGCCCCCAGGCTTGCGGGATCGCCCTGGCTCACCACCACGCCTTCGGACAGCAGAAAAATGTAGTCCACGACCTTGAGGGACTCACTGACGTCATAGGTCACCACGATGGACGTGGTGCCGATCGAATCGTTGAGTTCCCGGATCAATTTGGCCACCGCGTGCAGGGAAATGGGATCGAGGCCGGCAAAGGGTTCGTCGTACACGGCCAGAGTGGGGTCCATGGCAATGGCGCGGGCCAGGCACACGCGCCGGTTCATGCCGCCCGACAACTCGGCCGGAAACAGGTCACGCGCACCGCGCAAGCCCACGGCCTGCAGTTTCATCAGGACCAGGTCGCGAATGAGCCGTTCGGGTATCTGGGTGTGTTCTCGCAGCGGGAAAGCCACGTTGTCGAAAACGGTGAGGTCGCTGAACAGCCCGCCTTGCTGGAACATCATGCCGATTTCACGGCGCATGCGGTAGAGCTGGTCTGTCGACATCTCATGAACCACCTTGCCGCGAAAGCGCACGGCGCCCCGTTCCGGGCGCAGCTGGCCGCCGATCAGCTTGAGCAGGGTGGTTTTGCCGCAGCCGCTGGTTCCCAGAATGGCAGTGACCTTGCCCTCTGCCAGCGTCAGGCTGACCCCCTTGAGAATCTGGCGCGATCCGTACCTGAAATGCAGGTCGTCCAACTCGATCAGTGGCGTGCTCATGCGTGTTTCCGGATCCCTTGAGGTGGCAGCTTGCAATGCTAACTGCGGACGGGAGCCCATGACAAGGCATGGCTCCGGCAGGCGCCGTTTTCCCCGTGAAAAGTTATGTAAACGCCGCCGCCCCCGAAAATACGCTGCAGAGCACAAAACATGGCAAAAAATCAGGGCCTTGGCATATGGCAAGCGAAGCCGTAGAATCATTTGTTGGTCTGTACGCAAACTTTTCCGGAACCAATCGAAAAGAAGCTTATGGGGACACCCGCTGTACAAAGTCCGCTGCCTGATGAAGGCACCGAACAGGGCGCTTATGCCCGGCACCAGCTTGAGCTGCTCCAGCTGGTGTCCTTGGCCTACCTGCCCGTCACCAAAACCCAGCTGCTGCAATGCCTGGAAGCAGGGCAATGCAGTGATGGCGAGGGTCAGCCCTGGACATTGGCCACCCTCACTCCGGCACTGGAAACCCTGGTGAACGAAGGGGCCCTGATCGCCCAGGGCCCCCGGGTACAGTGCGAGCCTGCCAAGGCAGAGCAGGTGGCCCGAAGCCTGGCTGGAACGCCCCGTTGTATCGCCCTTGTGGATGCCATCCGCACGGTGTTCAAGATTGCCGATTACCGCTACGGCTATTTCGTGCGTCAGTTTGCCGAAGGCGTGCGGGATCTGCGCCTGGCCCTGTATGCGGGCCGCTATGAAGATTTCACGCGCCTTGCGCAGACCATCCAGAGCTATTTCTCGACGGAATGGCGCAGCAAGAATCCCTATGTCAGCATTTTCGACAATCCCTTCCAGCCGGAGCAGTTTGACGCCCTGCCGGCTGAAATCAGCCTGCCGGTCGCTGCCACACTGCTGGCAGTCCGCCTGAGCCGCCTCGACTCCTGCGCAGGCCCCATGTCCTGGCTGCGCGACCGTGCCAAATCAGCCCGTGACGAACAGAAAAACTGGTTTGCCACGGTGTTGAGCGAACCCATGGTGATGCGCGGCCACATCGACGACGCCATCCTGCTGTCGCGCGGCAAGGGCACCAGCAACGTCACCCCGGTGGCCGGACTCGCGCATGTGTTGCGCGGGCAGATGGAGGAAGGGCTCAAGGTTTTTGAAGCGGTGCTCAAGGACGGCAAAAAGGCCCAGGACTTGCGCAAGGCGGGCATGGCCGGCCTGAGCGGGGCGGCCTATGTGGTGGCCCTGATTGCCAGCGGCGATCCCAAGCGCCTGGAAAGGGCTTCCAGCCACATTGCAGCCGTCATGAAAGGCGGATCCCCCATGCTGTCGGTGTACGCCTGTCTCGGCCATGCGGCCCGTGCCACGCAGTCGGTGGACGTGCTGCCAAGCGATGAACGGACCGAATCTGCCGAACGCGACCCGTTCGGCACGCTGTTCCGTGCCCTCGCAAACTGGTGGGTGGATGGGGCCGGGGAGCGCATTGACCGTGACCGCCTGCGCGAACTGGCCGCCAAGGCCGAATCCCAGGGTTATCGCTGGATAGCCGCGGAAGCGCTCGAGCTGTTGGGGCGCATGGACGGCAGCCATGCGGCAGAACGGGCAGAAAAGCTTCACTACGAACTGGGAACCGTATCCCTGGCCGACGCCATCCGGCGCCAGCCGCTTTGGGAGCGGGCCCTGGGTGCGCTGGACCGGCTCGGCAACGAATTTACCAGCACCACCCCACCCCCCAAAAACATCCGCTTTGCCTGGCATCTCACCTACCTGCCGGAAGGCAGCCAGTGCCTGCTGGAAGCGCGCGAACAGCGGCGCACCGCAGGCAACCCCTGGGGTGCCGGCAAAGCCGTGACACTCAACCGCATGCTCACGGCCCAACAGGACCTTGAAGGCCTCACGGAACAAGACCGTGCGGCCATTGCGGCCATTCGCCAGGCCGACATGGCCAAGAAAAGCACCGACAAGCGCATCGACTGCCTGCAGGCACTGGCCCAACTGGTGGGACATCCCCTGTTGTTCTGGGCCCAGGAGCCGGATCAGCCGGTGCAGTTGGCACGCGGTGAACCGGAGATCGTGATCACGCGTGACCGGCACCAGCTGCGCCTGGCCATGCACCCTGATTTTCCTGAAGGGTCCCGCTATTTCCTGCAGCGCGACCTGCGCAATCGCCTGCGCCTGATCGAACTCAATCCCGACCAGGACCGGGCCCTCAAGATCCTGGGGCAGGACGGGCTGCTGCTGCCCAAGGGTGCTGAAGATCGCCTGAAAAAAACCATTGAAGGCCTGGCCCTGCGCTTTCGCGTGCGCTCCGACATTGGCAGCGGAAATGTGGAAACCCAGCCGGCCGATCCCCAGATCTATGCGCTGCTTTCTCCCGCGCCCACAGGCCTGCAGGTGGAGCTTGTGGTGTATCCGGAGGGGGACCGCGGTCTGCCCTACAGCCCCGGAACCGGTCCGGAATGCGTGGGCTACACGACAGGCGACGAGCCGGTGCACAAGGCGGTTTTGCGATCCCTGCGCCAGGAGCGCGCCGCTGCGGACGCCATCTTTGAAGCTTGCCAGCCCTGGATCAAGGCTTCGGAATACCCTTACCACGGCCACAGCCTCAACCCGGCCACAGCTTGTGAACTGCTGCTGGCCCTGCGCGAACGCGACGACGTCAAGCTGCGCTGGCCGGAAGGCGAGACGCTCAAGATTCGAGGCGAAGTGGATGCCAATCAGCTGAGCCTGCAGGTCTCCTCCCAGGGCGACTGGCTGGGAGTGACCGGCAGCGTCGCGGTGGACGCCGACACGGTCGTTGAACTCAAGGCGCTGCTGGAAGCGGCTTCCACGCCGGGTACCCGTTTTGTGGCACTCAAGGACGGCCAATACCTGGCCCTGAGCGAGCAGCTGCTCAAGCGGGTACGCGATCTGGGGGGGTTGTCCGAGCAGCATGCCGACTTGCTGCGCATCCATGCGCTGGCCGCTTCCCAGCTATCGAGCGTGGTCGACGAAACGGTGGAAACCCACAGTGATCCCGGCTGGCGTGAACTGCTGGAGCGGCGCGATGCGCTTACCGCGTGGAAACCCGACCTGCCCCAAGGGCTGCAAGCCGAATTGCGCGACTACCAGCATTACGGGTTCGAGTGGCTGGCGCGCCATGCCAAGGCTGGCGCCGGAGCCTGCCTGGCAGACGACATGGGGCTTGGCAAAACCCTGCAAACATTGGCGCTACTGCTGTATCGGGCGTCCCAGGGGCCAGCCCTGGTGGTGGCCCCCACTTCCGTATGCGGCAACTGGGACAGCGAAGCACACCGCTTTGCGCCCTCGCTGAATATCCGCTGGCTCAACAACAGCGCGCGTGACCGCAATTTTGCCGACGCCGGGCCCGGCGACCTGGTCATCATGAGCTATACGCTGTTCCAGCAGGAAGCCGATGCGCTGGCCACCAAGGAATGGGCCACTGTGGTACTGGACGAAGCCCAGGCCATCAAAAATGCCGGAACCAAGCGTTCCCAGGCCGCCATGAAGCTCAAGGCCAACTTCCGCATGATCACCACCGGCACGCCCATTGAAAACCACCTGGGCGAACTGTGGAACCTGTTCCGCTTCATCAATCCCGGTTTGCTGGGGTCGCTTGATTCCTTCACGGATCGTTTTGCTACACCCATCGAAAGAAACAATGACAGCGAAGCGCGCGAACGCCTGCGGCGCTTGATCCAGCCGTTCGTTTTGCGCCGAACCAAAACCCAGGTTCTTTCCGAGTTGCCCCAGCGCACTGAAGTCACGCTCACACTTGATCTCAGCCCGGATGAGCGTGCCATGTATGAGGCAGTGCGCCTGGAAGCCCTGGAAAGCGTCACGGTGGAAGGCGAAGACCAACCCAACCGGATCCGGGTGCTGGCCGGCATCATGAAACTGCGCCGGGCCTGCTGCCATGGTTCGCTGATCCTGCCGGACCGTGAATGGGCATCGGGCAAGATCACCGCCCTCATGGAAATCGTTGAGGAATTACGCGAAAGCAATCACCGGGCCCTGGTGTTCAGCCAGTTTGTGGATTACCTGGAAATCATACGCACCGCCCTCAATGAGCGCGGGGTGTCCTATCAGTATCTTGACGGCTCAACTCCCGCAACGGAACGGGCAAAACGCGTCAAGGCGTTCCAGGAGGGGGAAGGTGACCTGTTCCTCATCAGTCTCAAGGCCGGGGGCGTGGGGCTCAACCTGACCGCAGCCGATTACGTCATCCACATGGATCCGTGGTGGAACCCCGCTGTGGAAGACCAGGCGTCCGACCGCGCCCATCGCATCGGGCAGACCCGCCCGGTCACGGTATACCGGCTGATCTCGCGCGACACGATCGAGGAAAAAATCGTGGCGCTGCATGAACGCAAGCGCCACTTGGCAGACAGTCTGCTGGAAGGGGCAGGGGAGGTGAGCTCCATTTCCACGGAAGAACTCATCGGCCTGCTGCAGGAAGAGTCGCCTCCGGCGGCCGGAGGCGTAGCCGGCGCCTAGCCGTGCAGTGGCTTGTAGCGCAACCGCTTCGGCCGTGCGCCTTCTTCGCCCAGTCGCTTGCGCTTGTCTGCCTCGTATTCCTGGTAATTTCCGGCAAACAGGACGATCTGGGAATCCCCTTCAAACGCCATGATGTGCGTGGCAATCCGGTCAAGGAACCAGCGGTCGTGGGAAATCACCAGGACGCAGCCGGCAAATTCGAGCAGGGCATCTTCCAGCGCACGCAGCGTTTCCACATCGAGATCGTTGGAAGGTTCATCCAGCAGCAGCACGTTGCCACCCTGGATCAGGGTGCCTGCCAGGTGCAGCCGGCCCCGCTCCCCGCCGGAGAGGTTGCCCACGATCTTCTGCTGGTCAGCACCCTTGAAATTGAAACGGCCGATGTAGGCACGCGAAGGCGTTTCGTATTTGCCTACGGTGAGGATGTCCGCACCGCCTGAAATGGCCTCCCATACGGTTTTCTTGTTGTCCAGGGAGTCCCGCGACTGGTCCACGTAGGACAGCTGAACGGTGGGCCCGATGCGGATATCGCCGGAATCAGGCTTTTCCTGGCCAGTGATCATGCGGAAGAGGGTGGATTTACCAGCACCGTTGGGGCCGATGATCCCCACGATGGCGCCAGCAGGGATAGAAAAACTCACGCGATCGAACAGCAGCCGGTCTCCAAACCCTTTGCTCACCTCGGAAAACTCGATTACCTGGTCCCCCAGACGCTCGGCCACAGGAATGAAGATTTCCTGGGTTTCGTTGCGCTTCTGGTATTCCTGGGAACTCAGTTCGTCAAAACGAGCCAGGCGAGCCTTGGATTTGGCCTGGCGTCCCTTCGGATTCTGACGCACCCATTCCAGTTCCTTCTGGATGGCTTTCTGGCGCGCGGATTCCTGGGCCTCCTCCTGCTTCAGGCGGTTCTCCTTCTGCTCCAGCCAGGAGCTGTAATTTCCCTTCCAGGGAATGCCATGGCCCCGGTCCAGCTCCAGAATCCATTCGGCGGCATTGTCGAGGAAATAGCGGTCGTGCGTCACGGCCACCACCGTGCCCGGGAAACGCTGCAGGAACTGTTCGAGCCAGTCCACGCTTTCTGCATCCAGGTGGTTGGTGGGTTCGTCCAGAAGCAGCATGTCCGGCTTGGAGATGAGCAGGCGGTACAAGGCAACGCGGCGCTTTTCACCGCCGGAAAGTTGGCCGATGCGCGCATCCCAGGGCGGCAGGCGCAGGGCGTCAGCCGCCACTTCCATCTGCAGTTCGGCGCTGTGGCCGTCCGCCGCATTCAGGATGGCTTCCAGACGGGCCTGCTCTGAGGCGAGCTTGTCGAAATCGGCT
>JAGWIW010000059.1 GCA_028866015.1 Betaproteobacteria bacterium | reverse complement strand
ACGCGTTGGCTACCATGAACGCGTTTCGTGCCATGGGCGTGCGCATCGAAGGCCCCGACCAGGGCCGGGTGACCGTACACGGCGTGGGCAAGCACGGCCTGAAGGCGCCGGGCCGGCCGCTGGACTGCGGCAATTCCGGTACCTCCATGCGCCTGCTGTCCGGCCTGCTGGCCGGGCAGGGCTTCGCCGCCACGCTCACGGGCGACGACAGCCTGCGTCGCCGCCCCATGGGGCGCGTGGCCCAGCCCCTGTCCCTCATGGGCGCACGCATCGAAACCGAAGCGGGCGGGTTGCCGCCGGTGCGCATCCTGCCGGCTCCGCCGCTGCACGGCATCCACTATGACCTGCCGGTGGCCAGTGCCCAGGTGAAGTCCGCCGTTCTGCTGGCCGGCCTCTATGCCGTGGGCGAAACCTCGGTGACCGAGCCGGAGCCCACGCGCGACCACACCGAGCGCATGCTGGCCGCCTTCGGCTACGCCGTGACGCGCGACGGGGCGACCGCACGCCTGCGCGGCCAGGGCGAGCTCAAGGCCACGGCCATCGAGGTGCCGGCGGACATTTCCTCCGCGGCGTTCTTCATGGTGGGCGCTTGCATCGCCCCTGGCTCGGACATCACGCTCACCGGCGTGGGCATCAATCCCACGCGCACCGGCATCATCGACATCCTCAAGCTCATGGGGGCCGACCTCACGCTGCACAACGAACGCCTGGCGGGTGGCGAGCCGGTGGCCGACATCCGCGTGCGGCACGCGCCGCTGCGCGGCATAGCCGTGCCGGAACCTCTGGTGGCGCTGGCCATCGACGAATTCCCCGCACTGTTCGTGGCGGCCGCCAATGCCGATGGGCAAACCGTGGTGACGGGCGCCGAGGAACTGCGCGTGAAGGAAAGCGACCGCATCCAGGTCATGGCGGACGGCCTGCAGGTGCTGGGCATCGATGCCCGACCCACGCCTGACGGCATGGTGATCCAGGGCGGCAAACCCTACGGCGGCGGCACCATCGACAGCCGCGGCGACCACCGCATCGCCATGAGCTTTGCCATGGCGGCCCTGCGTGCCGGAGCCCCCATCACCATTCGCGACTGCGCCAACGTGGCCACCTCCTTTCCCGGATTTGCCTCCCTGGCTGCCCAGGCCGGCCTGGGACTCGACGCCGCATGATCCCCGTCATCGCCATCGACGGCCCTTCTGCCTCCGGCAAGGGGACCGTGGCGGAACGGGTGGCGCGCACCCTGGGCTTCCACTACCTGGACAGCGGGGCGCTGTACCGGGTCACGGCGCTTGCCGCGCACCGGGCCGGCCTGGCGCTGGATGCGGCGCCAGCCCTGGGTGAACTGGCGGCCCGTCTTCCGGTGCGTTTCGAAGGCGGAGATGTTTGTCTTTCAGAACAGGTGGTTACGGACGATATCCGGACTGAGGACTGCAGCCGGGATGCCTCCCTGGTGGCGGCTGTGCCGCAGGTGCGGGCAGGCCTGCTGGTGCGCCAGCGCGCGTTCCGCCAGGCGCCGGGCCTGGTGGCAGACGGGCGCGACATGGGGTCGGTGGTGTTTCCGGACGCCGTGCTCAAGGTGTTTTTGACGGCCAGTGCCGCCGTGCGCGCGGAGCGGCGATATAACCAGTTGATGAATAAGGGAATACCTGCTAACATGCAGGTCCTTTTGCGGGACATCGAAGCGCGCGATGCCAGGGATGCGTCCCGGGCAGTGGCGCCTTTGCAGCAGGGAAACGCCTTGTTGCTGGATACCACGCACCTGACCATCGAACAAGCGGTGGAGCGGGTGCTTTCCTGGTATGCGGCGGCCAAGCCTCCTTCGTCCTGAAAGCCGGTTGACCGGATGGCCATCTGCCCTGCGCGATTCAGGGACGGACATGAAAGTGCCACCGGCGCCTCTTTTGCCAACTGACCCCGCAGCGCGGCGGGTGCATGAACCGAAATGAAGGTATCAACATGAGTACAGCACAGCAGTCCCCGGTATCCACCGAAAGTTTTGCCAGCCTGTTCGAGGAAAGCCTTTCGCATCAGGAAATGCGTTCAGGCGAAGTCATCACGGCCGAAGTGGTCGCGATCGACGCCAACACGGTGGTGGTGAACGCAGGCCTCAAATCCGAGAGCCTGATCCCCATTGAAGAATTCAAGAACGATCGCGGCGAGCTGGAAGTCCAGGTGGGCGACTTCGTCAAGGTCGCGATCGACGCCCTGGAAGACGGTTACGGCTCCACCCGCCTGTCCCGCGAAAAAGCCAAGCGCCTTGCCGCCTGGCTGGACCTGGACGATGCCCTGGCGAAGGGCTCCCTGGTGCTGGGCATGGTCACGGGCAAGGTCAAGGGCGGCCTGACCGTCATGGTGAATGGCATCCGTGCCTTCCTGCCCGGCTCCCTGGTGGACGTGCGCCCGGTCAAGGACACCACGCCTTTCGAAGGCAAGGAAATGGAATTCAAGGTCATCAAGCTCGACCGCAAGCGCAACAACGTGGTGGTGTCCCGCCGCGCCGTGCTGGAAGCGACTCAGGGCGCCGACCGCCAGAGCCTGCTTGAAAACCTGAAGGAAGGTGCCGTGGTCAAGGGCATCGTCAAGAACATCACCGACTACGGCGCGTTTGTGGACCTGGGCGGCATCGACGGCCTGCTCCACATCACCGACCTGGCCTGGCGCCGCGTCAAGCATCCTTCCGAAGTCCTCAATGTGGGCGACGAAGTGGAAGCCAAGGTG
The DNA here is from genome assembly GCA_028866015.1 of Betaproteobacteria bacterium. Lineage (GTDB taxonomy): Bacteria > Pseudomonadota > Gammaproteobacteria > Burkholderiales > Ferrovaceae > JAKBAT01. The sequence goes on along the minus strand of JAGWIW010000059.1, from coordinate 5,489 downwards.
CTCAAGTTCGACCAGGAAAAGAACCGCGTGTCCCTCGGCCTCAAGCAGTTGGGCGAAGATCCGTGGGTGGGCCTGGCTCGCCGCTACCCCGAGCGCACCCGCCTGTTCGGCAAGGTCACCAACCTGACCGATTACGGCGCGTTCGTGGAAATCGAACAGGGCATCGAAGGCCTGGTGCACGTTTCGGAAATGGACTGGACCAACAAGAACGTCCATCCGTCCAAGGTGGTCCAGCTGGGCGACGAAGTGGAAGTGATGATCCTGGAAATCGACGAAGAACGTCGCCGCATCTCGCTGGGCATGAAGCAGTGCCGCGCCAACCCGTGGGAAGAGTTCTCCATGAACTACCACAAGAACGATCGCGTGCGTGGCCAGATCAAGTCCATCACCGACTTTGGCGTCTTCATCGGCCTGCCGGGCGGCATCGATGGCCTGGTGCACCTGTCTGACCTGTCCTGGAACCAGCCGGGCGAAGAAGCCGTGCACAACTACAAGAAGGGCGACGAAGTGGAAGCCATGGTGCTCTCCATCGACGTGGAGCGGGAACGCATTTCGCTGGGCATCAAGCAGCTTTCCGGCGACCCCTTCACCAACTTCACGGCCAGCCATGACAAGGGTTCACTGGTGAAAGGCACCGTCAAGTCGGTGGATGCCAAGGGTGCCGTCATCGATCTGGGTGACGACATCGAAGGCTACCTGCGTGCCTCCGAAGTGTCGCGCGACCGCGTGGAAGACCTGCGTTCGCAGATGAACGAAGGCGATGCCGTGGAAGCAGTGGTGCTCAACATCGATCGCAAGAACCGCACCATCAACCTGTCCATCAAGGCCCGCGACGCGGTGGAAGAAAATGCCGCCATGCAGCGGGTGGCTTCGGAAGCTCCGGCCAACGCCGGAACCACCAGCCTGGGGGCCTTGCTCAAGGCCAAGCTGGGTCAGCCCGGCTCCGGCGGTCAGGGCTAAGGGAGAGAGAACAAGGGGGAATACATGACCAAGTCCGAGCTCATCAGCCTGCTGTCGAGCCGCTACACGCAGCTTGTCGCCAAGGACACGGAACTCGCCGTCAAAACCATCCTGGATGCCATGAGTCACAGCCTGGTGTCCGGGGAACGCATCGAGATCCGCGGCTTTGGCAGCTTTGGACTGAATCATCGTCCCCCGCGCCTGGGGCGCAATCCCAAAACCGGCGAGAAGGTGCGCGTGCCCGAAAAGTACGTGCCCCATTTCAAAGCCGGCAAGGAATTGCGCGACCGGGTGGACTTTCCCAAAAACGCAGCGCCGGAATCACCCTCGGATCGCTGAAAACCGGCGGGCGCCATCAGCGTCCGCCGTTTTACCAAGGATGATCGGATGGTTTACCTCAAGTGGCTGGTGCGCATTGTCATTTTCGTGCTCCTGTTGGGCTTTGCCGTCAAGAACCTGGAGCCGGTCACGCTCAACTATTTCCTGGGATACCAGTGGCAGGAACCGCTCGTGGTTATCCTGCTGGCCTTTACCCTGCTGGGCGTCATCATCGGCCTGCTCGCTTCCATGAGCACGCTGTTCCGCCAGCGTCGTGAAATCCAGGCCTTGCGTCGTGAATTGCGGCGCCTGGACAAAAGCGTTTCTGAAACCCAGAGCGCATCCCCCATCGCCGACACGGCCACGGCCAGCCACGTGGACGCGGTGTAACGTCCTTCGCCTATGGAATTTACCGTTTGAAGCCGATGGATTTCCAGTCTTACTGGCTGCTTGCCCTGCCTGTCTTTTTCGGGCTGGGCTGGCTGGCCGCACGCGTCGACATCCGTCACCTGCTGATGGAATCGCGCACCTTGCCCGCCTCCTACTTCAAGGGGCTCAATTTCCTGCTCAACGAGCAGCCTGACAAGGCCATCGAGGCGTTCATCGAAGTGGCGCGCGCCGAGCAGCAGACCATCGAGCTGCATTTCGCCCTGGGCAGCCTGTTCCGCCGCCGCGGTGAAGTGGATCGCGCCACGCGCATGCACCAGACCCTGGTGGAGCGCACTGATTTGAGCGCTGAACAGCGCACCGCCGCGCTCTACGAACTGGCCCAGGATTACCTCAAGGCCGGCCTGCTGGATCGGGCCGAAGCCCTGTTCCAGGACCTGCGCAAGACCGACTATTCGGAATCGGCCCTGCGCCACCTGCTGGACATCTACGTCACCGAAAAGGACTGGCAGAAGGCCATCGGCGCCGCCGAAGACCTGGAAAAGGCCACCGGCGACAGCCTGCGCAGCGAAATCGCCAACTTCCACTGCGAGCTGGCGGCCCGCGAATACAGCCATTCGCGCCTGGAGGAAGCCCGTGCCCAGATTGCCGCTGCCCTGGACGCCCATCGCAAATGCGTGCGAGCCAATGTCATGCTGGGCGGCTGGGCGCAGCGCGAAGGGCAGCACGAAGAGGCCGTGGCCATCTGGAAACGCATCGAAAGCCAGGCCCCGGAATACCTGTTCCTGATCGCCCAGCCCCTGATCGATTCCATGCGCGTGCTGGGTCGCACGCCCGAAGCGCTCACCCTGTTGGGCGGCTGGCTGCAGCGCTATCCGGCGCTCGACCTGCTGGGGGTGGTGTTCCAGGCCACGCTCGAAGTGCAGGGGCCGGACGCCGCACTGCGGCTGGTGCGTGAGGAATTGCACCGCAGTCCTTCACTGGGTGCGCTCGACAAGTTCCTGGAAGCGCAGTTGGGCCTGGTGGCACCGGACCAGCGCGCCGATTTCCAGCTCATGCGGGACCTGGTGCATGCCCACAGCAGCCGCCTGTCCCTGTACCAGTGCAGCCAATGCGGATTCAAGGCGCGCGCCTTCCATTGGCATTGCCCGGCCTGCGGCGGCTGGGACACGTATCCGGCGCGCCGCAACGCCGAAGGGGAGCCGGGAACGGCTGCCGCGCGAGGGAGCATGTGATGATGCAGGAACGCCCCGTCATCGTCGCCCTGGACGCCCCCAGCTTCGAAGCCGCACGTGACCTGGCAGACCGCCTCGACCCCGCCCTGTGCCGGGTGAAGGTGGGCAAGGAACTGTTCACGGCCGCCGGCCCCGCCCTGGTGGAGTATCTCGTGCGGCGCGGCCATTCGGTGTTCCTGGACCTCAAGTACCACGACATTCCCAATACCGTCGCGGCCGCCTGCCGCGTGGCTGCAGGACTGGGGGTGTGGATGGTGGACGTGCACGCCAGCGGCGGTCCGGCCATGCTGGAAGCGGCGCGCGAAGCGCTGGAGCCGGCCGGTGCCGCGCGCCCCAGGCTGATCGCCATCACCGTGCTCACCAGCCTCTCCGAATCGGACCTGGTGCGCATCGGCCTGGCCGGACCCTTGCCCGAGGCCGTGCTGCGCCTGGCGCGCCTGGCGCACGAATGCGGCCTGGACGGTGTGGTGTCGTCGGCAGCGGAAGCGCGCCTGCTGCGTGCGGCATTGCCCCGGCCTTTCCTGCTGGTCACGCCCGGCATCCGCCTGCCCGGCGCCGCCCGGGACGACCAGGTGCGCATCGTGACGCCCGAATCGGCCATCGACGACGGCGCGGACTTTCTGGTGATCGGCCGCCCGATCACCCAGAGTGCCGACCCGCTGCGCACGCTCGCCGAAATCAATCTTTCTCTTTCCACCCTCAAGCAACCATGAAAATATCCATCATCGGAACCGGCTACGTGGGCCTGGTCAGCGGGGCCTGCCTTGCCGAAGTGGGCAACCACGTGCTGTGCCTGGACGTGGACCCGCGCAAGATCGAGATCCTCAAAAGCGGGGGCATTCCCATTTACGAGCCGGGCCTGGAAGCCATGGTCCGGCGCAACGTGGCGGCGGGCCGCCTGTCCTTCACCACGGACGTGGCGGAAAGCGTGGCCTACGGCCAGGTGCAGTTCATCGCCGTGGGGACGCCGCCCGACGAGGACGGTTCGGCCGACCTGCAGCATGTGGTGGCGGCTGCCCGCAGCATTGGCCGCCACATGACGACGACCAAGGTGGTGGTGGACAAATCCACGGTGCCGGTGGGCACGGCCGACAAGGTGCGTGCCGCCATCCAGGAAGAACTGACCGCGCGCGCACTGGCCGTGCCGTTCAGCGTGGTGTCCAACCCGGAATTCCTCAAGGAAGGGGCGGCCGTGGACGACTTCATGCGCCCCGACCGCATCGTGGTGGGTGCCGACGACCCGCACGCCATCGACGTCATGCGCGCGCTCTACGCGCCGTTCCAGCGCAATCACGAGCGCCTCATCCTGATGGACGTGAAGTCGGCTGAACTCACCAAATACGCGGCCAACGCCATGCTGGCCACGCGCATTTCCTTCATGAACGAGCTGGCGCTGCTGGCCGAACGCCTGGGTGCCGACATCGAACGCGTGCGCCAGGGCATCGGTTCCGATCCCCGCATCGGCTACCAGTTCCTTTATCCGGGCTGCGGTTACGGCGGCTCCTGCTTTCCCAAGGACGTGCAGGCGCTCATGCGCACCGCTTCCGACCAGAAGCTCGAACTCAAGATCCTGCAGGCCGTGGAAGACGTGAACCTGCGCCAGAAATCGGTGCTGCTGGACAAGATCGTGGCGCGCTTCGGGGAAGACCTGGCCGGACATCATGTGGCGGTCTGGGGGCTGGCATTCAAGCCCAACACCGATGACATGCGCGAGGCGCCCTCCCGTGTGCTGATCGATGGCCTGCGCGCGCGCGGCGCCACGGTGGCGGCCTACGACCCGGTGGCCATGGACGAGGCGCGCCGCATTTACGGCGACACGCCTGAGGGATTGCGCTTTTCGGCATCGCCCGAAGATGCCCTCACCGGCGCGGACGCGCTGGTGATCGTGACCGAGTGGAAGGAATTCCGCAGCCCTGACTTTGACGAGATCAAGGCCACCTTGCGTCACCCCCTGATCTACGACGGACGCAATCTCTATGAACCCGCCCTGGTGCGCCAGGCCGGCCTCGAATACCACGGCATCGGAAGGCTGTAACCCATGGACGCAACCCTGCTCGACCGTTTTTCCCAGGCCCGCGTGCTGGTGGTGGGCGACGTCATGCTGGACCGTTACTGGTTTGGCGACGTGAGCCGCATTTCTCCGGAAGCGCCGGTGCCGGTGGTGCTGGTGGGCAAGACCGAAGAGCGCCCCGGTGGCGCCGCCAACGTGGCGCGCGGCGTGGCGGCGCTGGGCGCACGTTGCCAGCTGCTGTCCGTGACGGGCGATGACGAACCCGGACGACGCCTGGCGCAGCTGCTGGCGGAGGAGGGGGTGCAGGCGGTGCTGCACCGCGACCCCACCATCGACACCACGGTCAAGCTGCGCGTGGTGGGGCGCCAGCAGCAGCTGCTGCGCATCGATTTTGAAACGCTGCCCAGCCATGAAGTGCTGCTGTCCAAGCTGAGCGATTTTCCCGGGCTGCTGGAGCAGGCCGACCTGGTGATCCTGTCCGACTACGGCAAAGGCGGGCTGCGCCACATCGAATCCATGATCGACCAGTGCCGGCGTGCCGGAAAGCCGGTGCTGGTGGACCCCAAAGGCGAGGACTA
>JAGWIW010000058.1 GCA_028866015.1 Betaproteobacteria bacterium | reverse complement strand
CAGAACGGATTTTTCCACACGCGTCATGGCATACCTGATGGGCTAGAATGGCGGATCATTGCGCGAAGATACCGAATTATGAGCATTGCCGACAATCGAAAGGCGTTTCACGACTACTTCATCGAGGAGCGCCACGAAGCCGGGCTGGTGCTGGAAGGCTGGGAAGTCAAGGCCATCCGGGCCGGACGGGCCCAGCTCAAGGAAGCCTATGTGGTCATCCTGTCGGGCGAACTCTTCCTCATCGGCGCCCACATCAGCCCGCTGCCCACCGCCTCCACCCATGTGCGGCCCGATCCCACGCGCACGCGCAAACTGTTGCTGCACGCGGAGGAGATCGCCAAACTGGTGGGCAAGGTGGAACGGGCGGGCTATACCCTGGTGCCTCTCAACCTGCATTACAGCCGGGGCCGCATCAAGCTGGAAGTGGGTCTGGCCAAAGGGAAAAAGCAGCACGACAAGCGCGAAGCCGAAAAGGAACGCGACTGGCAGCGCGAAAAGCAGCGCCTCATGCGCCAACGCTGACCTGTCAGGTAAACAGGACGAAGGCGACGGCGCCGAGGAACAGGAGGGCGAATAGGGTCTCTAGCATGGGTACAAACTTAAACACTATTTCACGATCCGTCAAATGAGCGTCATTTCCCCTGCCCACAAAGGCTACTGGCGCATCCTGCTGGCTGCCGCCGGCGTGCTCATGGTCACCATGGGCGTGCGCCAATGCCTGGGGCTGTTCGTGGGGCCGCTGCACCTGGGCACCGGGGTCAGCATCGTGGCTCTGAGCCTCGCCCTGGCCGTGGGGCAGTTCATGTGGGGTGCCACCCAGCCCCTGTTCGGCCTGCTCTCCGAGCGCATCGGTTCATTCCAGGTGATGGTGCTGGGTGCCGGACTGATGGCACTGGGCCTGGCGGCCACGGCCTTCTCCAGCTCCCCCCTGGGGCTTGCCCTGACCTTCGGCGTGCTGGTATCCGCCGGCGCCGGTGCCGGCAGCTTCGCCATCCTCATCTCGGCCGCAGCCCGTGCCCTGCCACCGCAACAGCGCGCCTTTGCCGCAGGCTTCATCAACGCCGGCGGGTCCTTTGGCCAGTTCCTGTTTGCGCCGCTGGCCCAACTCGCCATTTCCTTGCTGGGCTGGATGAGCGCCCTGTGGATGCTGGCTGCCGCCACCCTGCTCACGATTCCGCTAGCGCTGGGCTTTACCCGGGCCTCCCCGCCGGATGACAGTGAAGCCAGTGCCGCCCACCTGCCGGCCGGCACCCAGGTGCGCCAGGCCTTCAGGAACCGCAGCTACTGGTACTTGCATGCAGGCTATTTCACCTGCGGTTTCCACGTGGCCTTCCTCACCACCCACCTGCCCGGCTATGCCGCCCTGTGCGGCATGCCGCAAAGCGTGTCGGCCATCGCGCTGTCCCTGATCGGTTTTGCCAACATTTTCGGCAGCCTTTTTGCCGGCTGGCTGGGCAGCCGCCTGCGCATGAAGTACATCCTGTTCGGCATGTACGCCCTGCGTGCCCTCATGATCCTCGCCTTCCTGGCCGTGCCGAAAACCGCCCTCAATTTCTATATTTTCGCGTTGGGCATGGGCATGACCTGGCTCGCCACCGTGCCGCCCACGGCCGGCCTGGTGGGCAAGCTGTTCGGCACGCGCCACATGGCCACGCTGTTTGGCCTGACTCTGCTCACCCACCAGGTGGGCGGCTTCTTCGGCGCCTGGCTGGGCGGCGTGGCGGTGGCCCGCACCGGCAGCTACGACACCCTGTGGATGGTGGATGCGCTGCTGGCGGCAAGCGCCGCCCTCATCAATCTGCCGATCCGGGAAGCCCCGCTGCGCACGGCAGCCGCCCCCGGCCAACCATGAGTAACGCTTATTGTCCTGATAAGAATTACTGAGTATTGCTTATACCATTCCCCCGCTATGATCCGACCTGCACGTCCGGAAACGGGCGGCGGAAGGTAAAATTACAACGGAATTCCGCGGGAGGAACCCATGCACCTGGGGCGCAAAACCTTATCCAAGTTCTTGATTGAAAACGTCAGCGGTACCCGTGACGGGGCCGCCCTGGCAGCGCTTCTGGTGGACGTGGCGGCTGCCGTCAAGGCCATTGCCGCCCTCTGTGCCAAGGGCGCCCTGGGCGGTGCTACGGGTTCCCTCGACACGGTGAACGTGCAGGGCGAAACCCAGAAGCCCATGGACGTGCTGTCCAATTCCGCCTTCGTCAACACGTTCCAGCTGGGCGGCCTGGTGGCCGGCCTCGCTTCCGAGGAAATGGACGACACCCTCCCCATCGAGGCGCCCAACCGACGCGGCCCCTTCCTGGCGGTATTCGATCCCCTGGACGGCTCCTCCAACATCGACGTGAACGTGTCGGTGGGGTCCATTTTCTCCATCCTGCATGCGCCCGAATCCGGCATCCCGCAGGCCTCCGATTTCCTCCAGCCCGGACAGCGCCAGGTGGCCGCAGGCTACGCCCTGTACGGCCCCGCCACGGTGCTGGTGCTGACCGTGGGGCGCGGCACGCACGGCTTCACGCTGGACCGCGAGGTGGGCAACTTCATCCTGACCCATCCCAACATCCAGATTCCTGCAGACACCAGCGAATTCGCCATCAACACTTCCAACGAACGCTTCTGGGAATCGCCCGTGACGCGTTATGTGTCGGAATGCAAGGCCGGCAAGACCGGCCCGCGCGAGCGCGACTTCAACATGCGCTGGATCGCCTCCATGGTGGCGGAAGTACATCGCATCCTCATGCGTGGGGGCATTTTCATGTACCCGCGTGACACCAAGGACCCTTCCAGGCCCGGACGCCTGCGCCTGTTGTATGAAGCCAATCCCATGGCCTTCCTGGTGGAGCAGGCGGGGGGGCTGGCCAGCACCGGCCGCGAACGCATCCTGGACATCGCGCCCGGCCAGATCCACCAGCGCGTGCCCGTGATCCTGGGATCGCACAACGAAGTGGACCGCCTGGTGCGCTACCACGCCGAATACGATGCCGGCACCGACAAGCCTTACGAGTCCCCGCTGTTCAACGAACGCGGGCTGTACCGGCCCTGATTTCCCCCCATTGTCGAGCGAGGTCGCACACCATGTCCCGCAAACACCCCATCATTGCCGTCACCGGCTCCTCGGGAGCCGGAACCACCACGGTCATGAACAGCTTCAAACACATTTTCCGGCGCGAGGAAATCGCCGCCCAGATCGTGGAAGGAGATTCCTTCCACCGCTACGACCGGGCCGGCATGCGCGAGCAAATGAAAGCCGAGGAAGCCCGTGGCAACCTGCATTTCAGCCATTTCGGGCCGGAAGCCAACCTGCTGGAAGACCTGGAAGCCCTGTTCCGCTCCTATGGGGCATCCGGCACCGGCAAGGTTCGGCGCTACCTGCACGACGATGCGGAAGCGGCCCCCTACAAGCAGAAGCCCGGCACATTCATTCCCTGGGAAGACATCCCGTCGGCCACCGACCTCATGTTCTACGAAGGCCTGCACGGTGGCTTTGCTGACGACAGGATCAACATTGCTTCGCACGTGGACCTGCTGGTGGGCGTGGTACCCATCATCAACCTGGAGTGGATCCAGAAGCTGCATCGCGACCAGAAACTGCGCGGCTATTCGCAGGAAGCAGTGACCGACACCATCCTGCGCCGCATGCCCGACTACGTGAGCCACATCTGTCCGCAGTTTTCCCGCACCCACGTGAACTTCCAGCGCGTGCCCACGGTAGACACCTCCAATCCCTTCATCGCCAAAGACATCCCCTCCGCCGACGAAAGCATGGTGGTGATCCGCTTTGCCAACCCGCGCGGCATCGATTTCCAGTACCTGCTCTCCATGCTCCATGACTCCTGGATGACCCGCCCCAATTCCATCGTGATTCCGGGCGGAAAAATGGGACTGGCCATGCAGCTCATCTTCACGCCCATGATCCTCAAGCTGCTGGACCTCAAGCGGAAGGCGTTCTGACCCATGCACACCCTGCCCCGCTTCATCATGTTCGACCTTGACGGCACGCTGGTGGACACCGCCAGCGAAATCGCCGAAGCCGTCAACCGCACCCTGGACGAAGCCGGCTTGCCCGCACTGCCGGTGGAACAAATCCGCAACTGGATCGGCAAAGGCACGGCCTGGCTGTTCGGCAACGCCCTCACCACCGCCACCGAAGGCCGGGAGGGACCGAAGTCCATGCTGTTCGAGCAGCTCTATCCGCGCTTCATCCAGCACTATGCCGCCGTCAACGGCGAATACAGCGCACCCTACCCCGGTGCCCAGGCCGTGCTGAAAGACTTGCGCCAGGCCGGCTGCCGCCTGGGCGTGGTCACCAACAAGGAGCGCGCCCTGACCCTGCAGCTGCTGGAACGCCATGCGCTCAGCACGCAATTTGACGTGGTGGTGGCCGGCGGCGACACCCCCCAGGGCAAACCGAGCCCCCTGCCCTTGCAACTCGCCCTGGAACGCGCCGGGGTGGGCCAGGACGAGGCCCTGTTCGTGGGGGACTCCAGCAACGACGTGCAGGCCTCCCGCAACGCCGGAGTAGCTGTCTGGGCTTTCAACCACGGGTACAATCACGGAGAACCCATTGCTGCGGCCGGCCCGGACGCTGTGCTCGACAGCTTTGAAGAACTCGAAATGCGCCTGGGCGTGGCCCGGGTGCGTGCCGTAACCGTCTGAATTTAAAACATCCAAGGAAAAATCATGGCTCTCATTTCCCTCCGGCAACTGCTCGATCACGCAGCCGAAAACGGCTATGGCCTGCCCGCCTTCAACGTCAACAACCTGGAGCAGATCCAGGCCATCATGGAAGCGGCCAGCGCCGTCAACAGCCCGGTGATCATGCAGGGTTCGGCCGGTGCCCGGAAATATGCAGGCGAGCCGTTCCTGCGCAAGCTGATTGAAGGGGCAGTGGAAATGTACCCCGACATTCCGGTCTGCATGCACCAGGACCATGGCGCCAGCCCGGCCGTGTGCCAGCGCTCCATCCGCTCGGGCTTTTCCAGCGTGATGATGGACGGTTCGCTCATGGAAGACATGAAAACCCCCTCCACGTTCGAATACAACGTGCGCGTCACCCGGCAGGTGGTGGACATGGCGCATGCCGTGGGCGTGTCGGTGGAAGGAGAGCTGGGCTGCCTGGGTTCCCTCGAGTCGGGCATGATGGGCGAGGAAGACGGCCATGGCGCCGAAGGCCAGCTGTCCCATGACCAGCTGCTCACCGACCCCGAGCAGGCCGCCGATTTCGTGCGCCAGACCGGAGTGGATGCGCTGGCCATTGCCATCGGCACCAGCCACGGCGCCTACAAGTTCACCAAAGCCCCCACGGGTGAAACGCTGGCCATCTGGCGCGTGAAGGAAATCCATGCGCGCATTCCCGACACCCACCTGGTGATGCACGGTTCCTCTTCCGTGCCGCAGGACTGGCTGGAAGTGATCCGGGCCAACGGCGGCGACATCAAGGAAACCTACGGCGTGCCGGTGGAGGAAATCGTGGAGGCCATCAAGCACGGGGTGCGCAAGGTCAACATCGACACCGACATCCGGCTGGCCATGACCGGAGCCATCCGCGCCCACCTGTTCAAGAATCCGGCGGAATTCGATCCGCGCAAATATCTCATCGATGCGCGCAAGGCGGCCATGGGCATCTGCAAGCTGCGCTTCGAAGCCTTCGGCAGCGCAGGCCAGGCCAGCAAGATCAAGCCCCTGTCCATGGAAGCCATGAGCGATCGCTACGCCAAAGGCGCACTGGCCCCGAAAATCCGCTAATTCTCATCTCCATTTTCAGGGATACCCCATCATGTCCGAAGGTTTTGCCCACCAGCACACCACGCTCATGGCCAACAGCATCCGCGTCCTTTCCATGGATGCGGTGCAAAAAGCCAATTCCGGCCACCCCGGCGCCCCCATGGGGATGGCCGAAATGGCGGTGGCCCTGTGGGGCCGCCACCTCAGGCACAACCCGGCCAACCCCCACTGGGCCGATCGCGACCGTTTCGTCCTGTCCAACGGTCATGCCTCCATGCTGCTCTACACCCTGCTGCACCTCACGGGCTATGACCTGTCCCTGGACGAAATCAAGCGCTTTCGCCAGTTGCACAGCAAAACACCGGGGCACCCCGAATACGGCCTCACCCCCGGGGTGGAAACCACCACCGGCCCGCTCGGCCAGGGCATTGCCAATGCCGTGGGCATGGCGCTGGCCGAACAGATGCTGGCCGACCAGTTCAACCGCCCGGGACATACCCTGGTGGACCATCACACCTACGTGTTCATGGGCGATGGCTGCATGATGGAAGGCGTAAGCCAGGAGGCCTGCTCGCTGGCCGGCACCCTGAAGCTGCGCAAGCTGATCGTGTTCTGGGATGACAATGGCATTTCCATCGACGGCCACGTCAGCGGCTGGTTTGCCGAAGACACCCCCAAGCGCTTCGAGGCCTACGGCTGGAACGTGGTGCGCGCCGTGGACGGCCACGATGTGGCCGCCATTTCGGAAGCCATCGAAGCGGCCAAGCAGAGCGACCGCCCCACCCTCATCTGCTGCAAGACCATCATCGGCCATGGCAGCCCCAACAAGGCCGGAACCCACGACGTGCATGGCAGCCCGCTGGGCCCGGACGAAATCGCTGCCGTGCGCATGACGCTGGGCTGGGCTTACGGCCCCTTCGAAATTCCCGCGGACGCTTACCAGGCCTGGGATGCCCGGCCCCGTGGCGAAGCCCTGGAAGCGGAGTGGAACCAGCGTTTCCTGGCCTACCAGACGGCCTATCCTTCGGAAGCGGCCGAGTTCGTGCGCCGCATGAAAGGCGAATTGCCGGCCCAGTTTGAAATGTCGGCCCTGGAATTCATCGCCAAGTGCCGCGACAAGGGCGAAACCATTGCCACGCGCAAGGCCAGCCAGAACACCCTGGAGGCCTTCGGTCCGGTGTTACCGGAATTCTTTGGCGGCTCAGCCGACCTCACGGGCTCCAACCTCACCAACTGGAGCGGCAGCATCCCTCTGGCCGCCGGCAAGCCGGGCAACTACCTGAGCTACGGGGTGCGCGAGTTTGGCATGAGCGCCATGATGAACGGCATCACCCTGCACGGCGGCTTCATTCCCTATGGCGGCACGTTCCTGACGTTCTCCGACTACAGCAAGAACGCCCTGCGCATGGCCTCCCTCATGAAAATCCGCACGATTTTCGTGTTCACCCACGATTCCATCGGGCTGGGGGAAGACGGGCCCACCCATCAGGCGGTGGAACATGTCTCCACCCTGCGCCTGATCCCGCACATGGACGTCTGGCGCCCCTGCGACACCACGGAAACGGCTGTGGCCTGGGCATCGGCCGTGCGTCGGGCCCATGGACCGACCAGCCTTATTTTCAGTCGCCAGAACCTGCCGTTCCAATCGCGCACGCCCGAACAGATTCTCGAGATCGCGCGCGGCGGCTACGTGTTGCATGAAGCGGAAGGCCTGGCCCAGGCCGTGCTGATCGCCACCGGTTCGGAAGTGTCGCTGGCGGTGGAGGCCCAAAAACTGCTCGCCGCGGAAGGGATTCCGGTCCGCGTAGTGTCCATGCCGTCCACCACCACCTTCGACCAGCAGGACCGCGACTATCGCGAAACCGTGCTTCCCCCCCACATTCCGAAAGTGGCTGTGGAAGCCGGCAGTACGGCCCTGTGGTGGAAATATGGCTGCAAAGCCGTGCTGGGCATCGATACGTTCGGGGAATCGGCTCCCGCCGGCACCCTCTTCAAGCATTTCGGCCTGACGGCCGAGGGACTCGCCCAGACCGTTCGAAACACCCTGTAACACTTCAATCTCAAATCTTTTTTGCAGCGCAACATGTCGCTTCCCGGCATGTTGCGTTTCTGTCTTCATGTCATTTCCCATGTTGCATTTTTACTACTTTGCCTTGACATAAAAGCTTCAGGAATAGAAGCTATGCCCAGCGGGAGTTTGTCCCAACCAATAACAAAGTGCCCGCAACTACATTAGTAATGCAGTTCCTTCAGAAAAACACTTAGGGGGTTTCACGATGAAGTTAACAAGCCTGCTTGAAAGGGCGCGGCGACCTTTGCTCGCGCTCTTGGGTGTGGTAACCCTGGCAGCCTCGATGGATGCCAGTGCCATCCCGGTCTTTGCACGACAGACCGGTTTCAAATGCGTCGCCTGTCACGTGGGTGGCGAGTATCCGCAGCTCACTTCGCTGGGCCGCATGTTCAAGTTGACCGG
>JAGWIW010000057.1:0-5000 GCA_028866015.1 Betaproteobacteria bacterium | reverse complement strand
CACGTGGTAGCGGAGCGTTCCGTGATATAGAACCTCGCCTTTTTAACGCCTTCGGGTGTTACGAAGGCACGGTTCTTTCTGTGAAGCCGGGCTGTAAGGCATCCGGTGGAGAGATCGGAAGTGAGAATGTTGACATGAGTAGCGACAAAGAGGGTGAGAGACCCTCTCGCCGAAAGTCCAAGGGTTCCTGCTTAAAGCTAATCTGAGCAGGGTAAGCCGGCCCCTAAGGCGAGGCCGAAAGGCGTAGTCGATGGGAACCAGGTTAATATTCCTGGGCCAGGAGATGGTGACGGATTGCAGAGCTAGTTCTTCCTTATTGGATTGGAAGGGCTGGTGAGTGGTCCCTGGAAATAGCCCTCCATCAGACCGTACCCTAAACCGACACAGGTGGACTGGTAGAGAATACCAAGGCGCTTGAGAGAACCACATTTAAGGAACTCGGCAAAATACCTCCGTAAGTTCGCGAGAAGGAGGCCCCGTTGGCACGCAAGTGTTGGCGGGGGGCACAAACTAGGGGGTGGCGACTGTTTACTAAAAACACAGGGCTCTGCGAAGTCGTAAGACGACGTATAGGGTCTGACGCCTGCCCGGTGCTGGAAGGTTAAAAGGAGAGGTGCAAGCTTTGAATTGAAGCCCCAGTAAACGGCGGCCGTAACTATAACGGTCCTAAGGTAGCGAAATTCCTTGTCGGGTAAGTTCCGACCTGCACGAATGGCGTAACGACTTCCCCGCTGTCTCAAATGTGGACTCAGCGAAATTGAACTGTCTGTCAAGATGCAGACTTCCCGCGGTTAGACGGAAAGACCCCATGCACCTTTACTCTAGCTTCGCACTGGCATCAGGATTGCGATGTGCAGGATAGGTGGTAGGCTTTGAAGCGAGGACGCTAGTCCGCGTGGAGCCATCCTTGAGATACCACCCTTCGCACTCTTGATGTCTAACCGCGGTCCGTTATCCGGATCCGGGACCCTGCGTGGTGGGGAGTTTGACTGGGGCGGTCGCCTCCCAAAGTGTAACGGAGGCGCGCGAAGGTTGGCTCAGAGCGGTCGGAAATCGCTCGTTGAGTGCAATGGCATAAGCCAGCCTGACTGTAAGACTGACACGTCGAACAGAGACGAAAGTCGGCCATAGTGATCCGGTGGTCCCAAGTGGGAGGGCCATCGCTCAACGGATAAAAGGTACGCTGGGGATAACAGGCTGATGATGCCCAAGAGTCCATATCGACGGCATCGTTTGGCACCTCGATGTCGGCTCATCTCATCCTGGGGCTGGAGCAGGTCCCAAGGGTATGGCTGTTCGCCATTTAAAGAGGTACGTGAGCTGGGTTTAGAACGTCGTGAGACAGTTCGGTCCCTATCTGCCGTGGGTGTAGGAGACTTGAGAAGAGTTGCCCCTAGTACGAGAGGACCGGGGTGAACGTTCCACTGGTGGACCAGTTGTCGTGCCAACGGCAGTGCTGGGTAGCTATGAACGGACAGGATAACCGCTGAAGGCATCTAAGCGGGAAGCCCCCTTCAAAACAAGGTCTCCCTTGAGAGCCGTGGAAGACCACCACGTCGATAGGCCAGAGGTGTAAGAGCGGCAACGCTTTCAGCTGACTGGTACTAATTGCTCGATAGGCTTGATTTGATCCAGTAGAAGCAAGACTAGCTTCGGATCGTCAACACACTTCATAGACTTGGACAGCCCTTCGGGGCCTGATAAACGCGGGATAAATCGGGGTAACACCCGAAAAAGGCCCGCGACGCCCCAAACAGGGGCGTGTTTCTTCCTCGGTTTGGTGGTCATAGCGCGAGCAAAACACCCGATCCCATCCCGAACTCGGCAGTTAAGTGCCGCCGCGCCAATGGTACTGCGTCTTAAGACGTGGGAGAGTAGGTCGCCGCCAAACCTAGAAAGAAACACAATCAAAAGTATCTCTCAAACGATTCAAAATATACCCCGCGCTATCTAAGGTCCGGGGACCCGGCGCGGGATGGAGCAGCCCGGTAGCTCGTCAGGCTCATAACCTGAAGGTCGTAGGTTCAAATCCTACTCCCGCAACCAAAATCAGACAGTAATATCAATATCTTACAAGCCGTCCTTAGGGGCGGCGTTCGCGCGTGCGCTACCACGTGGAAGCACTGTGGAAGCAACGGGGCGCGATTGGCTCCTGTGGCGCAAGCGCAACGGCACAAACCTCCGCCGCCAACATAAACACCCCAAATCAAGCCGCGACATCCCGCAACAATTCGGCCATCCTCGCCCCGGTCATGCAACGCTGGGGCACCTCATGTGCGGCCGATTTGTACGCGCCGTCTCTGGCCCATTGATTTGATGCGTTTTTGCGGGGTGATGGGTCTGCCAGAAGGTCTTTGGACATAGACGGAGATTTATCATGGCGGATGGTGGAGATGGGTTTGTCGGGCGGTGCGAGGTTGTGGAACCACGGCGCGGGAACCGTCGTTGGCTTGTTGATGTGAAGGCGCGGATTGTTGCGGAGAGCCTTCAACCCGGTGCCCGAGTCGTGGATGTTGCGCGGCGTCATGGGCTTATCCCGCATCAGTTGTCGGACTGGCGTCGGCAGGCTCGGGAAGGGCTTCTGATCCTGCCGGCTGATTTGATGGCGGCCTTGGCGGGGCCGGACGAAGACGCTTTGGAGCCCGCGTTTGTGCCGCTGGCGGTCGCATCGGAACTGGAGGAGGTAGCGGATGCGCCGGCGGTTTCTGAAGGTGTCCAGGGATCGACGGGGACGATGACAGTGGAAGTCGGCGCCGATGTCGTGCTGCGGGTTCCGGACGGTGTGGAGGTGGCGCGGATTGCGGCTCTGGTCCGTGCGCTTCGGGGGGTGGCATGATTGTGGCGGGGCAACGCGTGCCGATCCTGATCGCGACGCGGCCGGTGGACTTTCGCTGCGGCCATAACGCGCTGGCGTTGCTGGTGCAGACGGAGTTGAAGCTCGATCCGCATTCCGGGGTGACGGTGATCTTCCGTTCGAAGCGGGGCGACCGGTTGAAGATCCTTGTGTGGGATGGCAGCGGAATGGTGCTGACCTACAAGGTCCTCGAACAAGGCAGCTTCGCTTGGCCGAAGGTTCAGGACGGGGTGATGCGGGTGTCGCGGGCGCAAGCGGAAGCTCTGGTTGAGGGTTTGGACTGGCGTCGGGTGGTCGCGCGACGGGTGCAGGCGCCGACTGCGGCGGGCTGACTTTTAGGCTATTTTGACGTTGTTTTACTGGGCTTTCCGCCCTCCATCAGGTAGGAAGGCTGCATGTCGCAGCCCTTCGATCTCAGCCAGTTTCCGGGCCTTCCGCCCGAGGTCGTGAAGGCCTTTGCGACGGTTCAGTTCGAGCTGTCAGTTGAGCGCGCGGCGCGCCAGCATGAGCAAGCGGTGGTCGCCGAGAAGGAGGCCTTCATTACCGAACTGAAGGCGCTGATCGAGAAGCTGGAAGGCCAGGTTCAGGATTACCGGCGCACGAAGTTCGGGCCGAAATCGGAAAGGCTGGATCCGGCCCAGCTGGAACTGGCGCTGGAAGACCAGGAAACGGCCATTGCCGAGACGCAGGCGCAGATCGCCGCCGTTGAGGACAAGATCGCGGCCAGCGAACGTGACCCTGACAAGCGCACGCCGCGTGCCCCGCGCAGGGCCCGCGCGCTGCCCGAAAGCCTGCCGCGGGTCGAGCGGGTGATCGAGCCGGCCAGCATCGCCTGCCCCTGCGGCTGCGGCGACATGGTGCGGATCGGTGAAGACAGCACGGAGCGGCTGGATTATATCCCCGCACGCTATCAGGTCATCACCACCGTCCGCCCACGCTATGCCTGCCCCAATGGACGCACCGGTGTGGTGCAGGCCAAGGCTCCGGCGCATCTCCTGGAGGGCAGTTGGCCCACCGAAGCGCTGCTGGCCCAAATCGCGGTTTCCAAGCATTCCGAGCACATGCCGCTCAATCGACAGGCGGTGGTGATGGCCCGTCATGGGGTGCCGATCGACCGCTCGGTTCTGGCCGACTGGATGGGCCGAACCGGAGCCCTGATTGCGCCGGTGGTTGAACACATGGCCAAGCGCCTGAAGGCGGACAGCACGCGGCTCTATGTCGACGAAACCACCGCCCCGGTGCTGGATCCAGGGCGTGGCAAGACGAAAACCGGCTATCTCTGGGCGGTGCTGCGGGACGACCGCGGGTGGGGCGGCACTGCCCCACCGGGCGTGGTGTTCCATTATCGGCCCGGGCGTAAAGGCGATTATGCCGCCGAGATCCTCGACGGCTTCAACGGGACGATCCAGGTTGACGCTTATGGGGCCTATACTCATCTGGCCACACCGAAACGCAGGGGCGGTAAGCCGTTGCGGCTGGCGTTCTGTTGGGCGCATGGACGGCGCAAGCTGATCAAGGCCAAGCCCAAGAAGGGCTCACCGATCGTCGACGAGGCGCTGCTGCGCATCGCCGCGCTCTACAAGGTTGAGGATGCCATCCGTGGCTCGGAGCCTGATCATCGCCGGGCCGTGCGTCAGGAGCTGTCCCGCCCGCTGGTGGATGCATTCTTCGTCTGGCTGAAGGCGCAGGCCGCGCGGGTGTCGCGCAAATCCGACCTGGGCGAGGCCATGGCCTATATGCTGCGTCGCGAGGACGGCTTTCGCCTGTTCCTGGACGACGGCCATGTCGACATCGACTCCAACCTCGTCGAAAACGCCATCCGAAGCCCGGCGATGAACCGCCGCAACGCGCTCTTTGCTGGCCATGACGAGGGTGGAAGAAATTGGGCGCGTTTTGCCAGCCTGATTGGCTCCTGCAAGATGAACGGTGTCGAGCCGTATGCTTACCTGCACGATCTCTTCATCAAGCTGGCCAACGGACATCTCGCCAAGGACCTCGACGAACTGATGCCTTGGGCCTACGCGAAGAACGCCAACCCCTCAAAATGAGCTCATCCGGGACTCCCCGGCGAGCTCACGCAGCACCCCCAAAAGCCAAAACGCAGAAACGCAACCAAAACATCAATGGGGCCCAGACGGCACATACG
>JAGWIW010000017.1 GCA_028866015.1 Betaproteobacteria bacterium | reverse complement strand
GCCAGCAGCAGGGTCTTGTCGTCGCTCGTGATTTCGAACGTCTTTTCGCTGGCGAGCAGGTTGTGCAGCGCTTCGTTGCCGTGGGATTCGCTGGCCGCGCGCAGGTAGTTGAGCACCGGGTCGATGAAGGGGCGGTAGAAGCCGGTGCGACCCCGATCGATGGCGAAGGCGGAAGAGCCGTCGCTCATGAGGCCGATGATGCTGCCGGCCTGCGGGGCCGTCAGCGGCGTCACGCGCAGGTGATCCTGCCAGCCTTCATCGGTGGTGAAATAGGTTTCGTTGGCGTATTCCCCGTTTTCAGGGCGGGACAGGATGGCGCTGCCTTCGTGGGGCTGGTGCACGGCAAAGCCGTCACCAATGTGGAAAAAACAGCCGCCCTCCGCCCCTGCGATGCAGCCCACGAGAGTGGCCGCGTAGTCGCGCAGGGTGTGTCCACAGGCGCTGGCATGGGCCTCCAGGTCGGCCCGCACGGCCGCGATCACGGGCGCCACAAAATCGAGATAGCTTTCCTCGGGTTCGGCCGGCAGTCCACCCAGCTCCACCGCGGCCGCCAGGCGGTGGGTCACCTGGCGTGCCATGAATTCGGCGCCGAAGCGGCCCTCCGGGGCCGAGCCCGCGCCGTCGCACACGATGCCCAGCAGTACGCCGCAGCGTACTTCGTGGCAGGCGAAGTCCTGGCAGGGCGCGTTCTGCTCGATGTGATATTTCCCCGTGGCCGAAGCCAGGAATACTTTCCAGTCCATCGGGCCCCGGCTCAGGTGGTCATCTGGGCCCAGCTGTCCACCGGGTTCAGTTGCACCGTGCCTCCCGTGGGCGCGCGCGAAACGGCCTGGATGCTGCGCGAGAGCCACACGAACAGTTCCTTGAACTTGAGTCCGGACAGGTTGAGTGCGCCCTTGTTGCTGAACTGGCCCAGGGTGTCGCGGTTGGCCGCATCGCCGATGCCGATGGCCATGATGTTCACCTTGTGCATGGATTCGGCGTTCTTGCAGTCTGCGGCCACGCGCTGCCAGTCGTCGGTGGGCTCACCGTCGGACAGCAGCATGACGATGGGGCGCTTGTAGGGCACGCCGGCGCTTTTCATCTGGGTTTTCTGGGTTTCGATTTCATCCAGGGCACAACGCATGGCAGCGCCGATGGGGGTCATGCCGCCAGCCACCAGTTCAGGAGGCTTGAAGTCCATGGCGTCAGTCCAGTCGCCCATGATTTCCACGTTGTTGTCGCCGCCGAAGGCGATCACCAGGATGCGGCCGCAGCGCGCGGTGATGGGGTCGTCCTTGAGCTCGGCGGACAGTGTTTTCAGGCCGTCGTTGAGTAGCCCGATCTTGTTCGATTCGGACATGCTGCCGGAGCAGTCCAGCACCAGCACGAGCGGTGCCCGTTCTTCGCTGTTGTCGATGAGTGCGACGTCGGGAATGACGGTATTCATGCTTCCCCCCAGTGACAGGTAATTGATTCGATTCCGGTTTTGTAATTGTGAGGCCGGTTTCCCCGGCCGCGATTCCTGTAATTAAAACATAACGGATTGCAAGGTGCTTGCAGTCCTGGGGGTGGCCTGTGGCGCACGGTGCGCTTCCGCTTCAAATGGCGTCGCGCAGGGTTCCTGTGGCATAGTCCGTTTGACACCAAAACCACAGAAAAAAATCAGGGGAGTTCCGACCATGAACAGCCGCATCTCACGTCCGGTTTCCATGCTGGCGCCAGCCGCCTTCCTGGCGCTCGCTTCCTGCATCAACATGCCCGAGCACGCCAAGGTTCCTGCGGCCATTGCCGCGCCGGCCCACCAGACCATCACGCTGGAAACCATGGCCTCCGGTTTCCAGGTTTATGAATGTCGCGCCACGGGGGAAAGCCCGGCCCGCTTCCAGTGGGTATTCAAGGCGCCGGAAGCGGAGCTCTATCAAACGGCAGGCAATCTGCTGGGCCGCCACTATGCCGGGCCCACCTGGGAAGCTGCGGATGGCAGCAAGGTGGTGGGGCAGCTTGTGGCGCAGGCAGCGAGTCCTGATGACAAATCCATTCCCTGGCTGCTGCTGAGCGCCCGCTCCACCAGCGGCAAGGGAGTGTTCTCCCACGTGACCAGCATCCAGCGCGTCAACACCACGGGCGGCAAGGCACCGGGCTCCGGCTGCGACCAGGCCCATGCCGGCCGGCAGGCGCGCGTGCCCTACACCGCCACCTACTACTTTTTCAGCGCCAAGCCGTAACAGGCGATGACCCCCACTCTCAGGAAACGCCTCACCACGGCGGCCCTGGTGCTCGTATTGGGCTTCCTGGGCCTGGCCGTGCTGGGGGTGGTGGCCCTGTGGGCGCTGGCCACCATCATGGGTTAGGGGCCGCGCTGTAGCCCTGTCCTCCGGCACTTTTTGTTGCGACAAACCGTGATGAATCATGAATTCATCAAGTTGCAACATGGCGTGGCTACGCTGGCTTGCAGCCAGCCCTCTGTCTCTGGGGGAAGGACGGGAGGGACATGGGTTCGGAGCACACCAGCAAACAATTTGACGCGGAACTGGAAGCGGTCCGCGCCAAGGTCATCAAAATGGGCGGCCAGGTGGAGGCGCAGATCGCGAAAGCCCTTCGGGCCCTGCAGGAAGGCGACATGGGCCTGGCCGAGTGCGTCATCGCGGGCGATGACGAGGTGAACGCCCTGGAAGTGTCCATCGACGAAGACTGCAACCGCATCATTGCCCTGCGCCAGCCGGAAGCCGGCGACCTGCGCTTTGTGCTGGCCACCATCAAAACCATCACGGACCTCGAGCGCATGGGGGACGAGGCGGAAAAGGTGGCACGCATGGCCAAGGCCATTCACCAGTCGCCCCACGCGGGCTATCCGGAAATGGTCAATTTCCGCCAGGCCGGGACCCTGGCGCTGGCCATGGCCGGCAAGGCGCTCGATGCCTTTGTGCGGCTGGACGTGGAACTGGCAACCCAGGTGCTGAGGGAAGATCGCGATCTTGACCGCGTGTTTCACGGCATCATGCGACAGGTGGTGGCCTATTCCATGGAAGGGCGGCACGGACTGGCCCCGGCCATCGATGCCATCTTTGCGGCCAAGGCGCTGGAGCGCATTGGCGACCACGCAAAAAACATGGCCGAGTACGTGATTTTTCTGGTGAAAGGCAAGGATGTGCGCCACATCTCCATGGAGCAGCTGGAGCGCGAAGTGGGCTCCTGAGCGGGCCCGAGGCTTGCAATCCCCCCGCAGCCATCATAGAGTGATCTTCCTGGTCCCGTTCAGGGACAACACCGGCGCATCATGGCAGACATCGCATCCATCCTGAAATCGGAAATCACCCGGCTGGCGCGCAGGGAAATGCGCGGCATGGCCCGGACCCTCAAGCAGTCGGGCGCGCAGATGCGCTCGGAAATCGCCCACCTCAAGGCGCGCACCGCAGCCCTGGAAAAACAGCTGGCCCGCCTGCAAAGGCAGCAGGGGCGCGCCGCTCCACCCCCGCAGGCCACGCAGGAAGCGGGGGCGCGTCTGCGCTTTACCGCCAAAGGCTTCAAGTCGCTGCGCGAAAGACTGGAGCTTTCCGGAGCCGACATGGCAAAGCTGCTGGGCGTGTCGCTTCAGTCTGTGTACAAGTGGGAGTCGGGCAGCACGCGCCCGCGCATGGCGCAGCTGCAGGCCATCGCCGCCCTGCGCCAACTGGGCAAGAAGGAGGCGCGCGCGCGCCTCGAGCAGGAATGAACCCTTAACCTTTCACCCGTAACCCTTCGACCTTCATATGATTTACGAACTTCGCATCTACCACTGTGCGCCTGGCCGCCTGCCGGCACTCAACGCCCGCTTCGAACAGGTCACGCTCAAATTCTGGGAAAAATACGGCATCCGCCAGGCCGGTTTCTGGACCACGCTCATCGGGCCCAGCAACCAGGCGCTGACCTACCTGCTGCAGTGGGAAAGCCTGGCCGAGCGCGAGGCCAAGTGGAATGCATTCCAGGCCGATCCGGAATGGATTGCCAAGCGGACCCAGTCGGAAGCCGACGGCATCATCGTGGAGCGCATCGAAAACCACATCCTGACGCCCACGGCCTATTCTGCGCTGAAGTGATCAGGCGCCCGGGACCGTCCATGCAAGGTTGCCCGGAATGAGCTACAGTATTCCCATGAGACACCTCATTCGCATCTTCATCGGGATACTGGCCGCGTTTTTGTTGGCCTCCTGCAGTTCGCAGCCACCGCGCGACGCACAGACGATGGCGTCAGACCGTCTCATTGAGCAGACCGTGCGGCAGCGGCTGAAAGCGCATCCGGGCATTTATGAGCGCCACATCGAAGTCAACGCCTACAACGGCGTGGTCACGCTGTCAGGCTTGGTCTTCGACGGCACTGACATGGGCGACGCGGTGCGCATTGCCTCGGAAGTTCCCGGTGTCAAATCCGTGGCAAACGACATGGAAATACCGGACATGGGCCCCGACCGCCCCAGACGGCGCTAGCGCGCAGCACCGGCCAGAAAGCGGAAAATCGCCTCGTCTTCGCTGTGCGCGGTGTTGAAGCGAAGCCAGGGCGAGGCTTCCTGGTGTGGCCTGAAAATATGCCCCGGCGCCAGCATGATGCCGGCCTGGGCCGCGCGCCCTGCCAATGCTGCCGAGTCGTCCTCGTGCGGCTTGGCCCACAGGAACATCCCCCCTTCCGGTTCGGCGTGCAACGTAAACCCCAGCCCTTCCAGGCGCGCGATGGTGCGATGGCGCGCCGCCTGCAGGCGGGCGCGCAGTTTCTCCATGTGCTTGCGGTAATGGCCTTCGGCCAGCAGCTGGTACATCAGCCGTTCGTTGATTTCCGAGGTGGTCAGTCCCGTGAGCAGCTTGATGTCGCACAGCTGGGCGGCGAGTTCGCGCTTGCAGGCGAGGTAGCCCACGCGCAGGCTGGCGGACACCGTCTTGGAAAAGCTGCTCACGTAGATCACGCGCTGCAGCTGGTCCAGGGAGGCCAGCCGCGTGGGTGAACCGGGGTGGAAATCCCCGTAGATGTCGTCCTCCACCACCATCAGGTCGTATTTTTCTGCGAGCTGCAGGATGCGGTGCGCCACGGCCTGACTGATGCAGGCGCCGGTGGGGTTGTGCAGGATGGTGTTGGTGAAGAAAAGGCGTGGCCGGTGTTCCCGGATGAGCGCTTCCATGGCCTGGGTGTCGGGGCCGTCACGGTTCCAGGGAACCCCCACCAGCTTGGCACCGAATGACTTGAGGCCGCCGTAGAGGATGAAGTAGCCGGGGTCGTCCACCAGCACCGCATCGCCCGCCCGGATGAAATAGCGCGTGACGAGGTCGAGCGCATGCGTCACGCCCGCGGTCAGCACCAGTTGCCCGGCATCCACGGGCACGCCCATGCCGGCCAGGCGGCTGCACAGCAGTTCGCGCAGGGGCAGGTAGCCGGCCGGCGTGCCGTAGGCCGTGAGGAATTCCCCCTGGCGGGCGGACAGGCTGCGCAGGCTTTTGCGGATGCCCGTGCCTTCCATCCAGGCGGCCGGCAGCCACCAGGCTCCCGGAATGAGCTTGGTGGAACGCTCGGTGAGGGTGTTGCGCAGCAGCCAGACCACGTCGATGGCGTGGTCTGGCGACCAGGCCGATTCCGCCGCCGGAGCCGGTGGGCGGGGCGCCACGTAGAAGCCGGAGCCCAGGCGGGACTGGAGGTAGCCCATGGCCACCAGGCGGTCGTAGGCCTGCACCACGGTGAAGCGGCTCACGCCATGATCCTGGGCAAAGGCGCGGATGGAAGGCAGGCGCGTGCCCGTACGCAGGGCCCGGTCGTCCACCAGGCGGCGCACGGCGCGCACGATCTGGTCGATGAGGGGGGTGTCGTCCTTGGGGTTGAGGCTCACGACTGGCATGGTGGTGCTCCCGGTACAGGTGCATCCTTCAGGAGACAAACTGTACCTGTATTGTCAGAAATTTGTCTTGTACTGTAACCCCATGGATTCCGCAACCCCCAATTTCAAGATCCGCGGCGCGTTCGCGGTGTTTCTCGGCATTGCCTTCAACGCCCTGGGCGACTGGCTTCTGGGCGTGAAAATCGAGGTGTTCAGAGGCATTGCCACCTTCACTTTCCCCTGGATGGTCGATGTGTTCCTGGTGCCGTTTCTGACCGGGATGGTCGTGGGCCGGGTGTATGGCAAAAAAGGGGGGAAATGGCTGGCCTGCCTGCCGCCCCTGGTGGTGCGCGCGGCAAGCTATGCCAAGCTGTACTATCTCGACCATGCTCCGGGGGATTTTTTCTACTCCCTGCACTTGCACTATTGGGGGCCTTGCGTGATCCTGGCGGTGGAAGCCGCCAATCTCGGCGGCATCCTGAGCGAAGTGCTGGCGGGCGCCTATTCACGCAAAAAGCTGGAGGCCCAATAATGGACAGCGTGGTGCAATCTTTCGGCCTGGGCATCCTGATCGGCATCGCCCTGTTTTTTCTGCTGGTCTGGCTCGGGGTTATCGACAAATGGATGGGTACCCGGTAGGGTAGCGCCATGAGCAAGCTTTTCAACATCCCCTTCCTGGTGTCGGCGCTGCTGTCGCTGCACATCACCATGTTTACCGTGGCCCTGCAGCTCAACCTGCTGGTCATCGACT
Organism: Betaproteobacteria bacterium; assembly: GCA_028866015.1. GTDB lineage: Bacteria > Pseudomonadota > Gammaproteobacteria > Burkholderiales > Ferrovaceae > JAKBAT01. The sequence goes on along the minus strand of JAGWIW010000017.1, from coordinate 31,030 downwards.
CCCTGGCGGCCAAAGTGGCCTGCTGGACGCTTTCCGTCTTTTCCTGGTGGGTGGTGTACTTCTACCGGCCGCGTCCGCAGCTGCGCCAGCGGCCCGTGACCATCCGGCGCACGGTCCGCTGAGCGGGGCCCCGGCAGGCTCGGGCCCCGTGTTCCTGCTCAAGAAAATCCTCTCGTCACTGGTGCTGCCGCCGTTCGGGCTGGCATTGCTGGGGCTTGTCGGTCTGTGGCTGTCACGCCGGCACCGTCGTCCGGGGCTGGCACTGACGGCATTGGCCCTGGCCACGCTGGGCGTGCTGTCCCTCCCGCTGGTGGCGGATGGCCTGATGCACAGTCTGGAGCGCTTTGCCCCCCTGTCGGCGGACGGCCTTGCGCAGGCCCAGGCCATTGTGATCCTGGGCGGCGGGCAATATCCCGCGGCTCCGGAGTACGGCGGCCGCGACACGGTCAACCGCTGGACGCTGGAGCGCCTGCGTTACGGCGCCCGCCTGCAGCATCAGGGGGGGCTGCCCATCCTGGTGACGGGGGGCGCCCCCTATGGCGGCCGGCCGGAGGCTGAGGCCATGAAAGAGGCGCTGGAGGAGGATTTCCACGGGCAGGTGCGCTGGGTGGAAGCGCGCTCCCGCGACACGGCTGAAAACGCCGCCTTTTCCGCGCCCCTGCTCAAGCAGGCCGGCGTCACCCGCATCGTGCTGGTGAGCCAGGGCTGGCATCTGGCACGGGCCGTGGCCCTGTTCCGGAAAGCGGGCCTGACCGTGCTGCCTGCCCCCATCGGCTATGCCACTGAAGACCTCCTGTGGCCGTCCCGGGTGCTGCCCAGGATCGGCGCCTTTGACCGCAGCTGCATGGCCCTGCACGAGTGGCTGGGCATTGCCTTGCAGTCCATGGGGCCTTAGGCGCTGGAGGAGGGTTGGGCCTGAGCGAGGTTGGCGGGAATGTGCACGTCCACGGTGGTGCCGGCTCCCGGGGTGCTGCGGATGGCAAGGTGCCCCCCCAGCATGAGGGTGCGTTCCCGCATGCCGATCAGCCCGAGGCTGGAAGGGGCGGTGGCCAGCCGCTCGTCCATGCCTTTGCCGTTGTCTGCAACGGAAAGCCGGGTGCCGTCGGCACCGGCCTGCAACGACACGGTCACGTGCGTGGCCAGGCTGTGGCGGCTCACGTTGGTGAGCGCCTCCTGCACGATGCGGAACAGCGCCGTACTGGTGTCCGCGTCGCAACCCGCGGGCGTTTCGGGCAGATGCAGCGTGTGGTCCACGCGCGTGCGCTGCGTGAAGGTGGTGAGCAGCCATTCGATGGCGGCCGGCAGGCCCAGGTCATCCAGCAGGGGCGGGCGCAGGTCGGAAGCCAGCCGCTGCATGGAAGTGACGGTGTCGCGGGTCAGGCGCTGGAGTTCGGCCAGCGCCTCGCGCCAGACGGCCGGGTCGCCGTGGCGTTCTTCCAGTGATCCCAGGCCCAGCTGGATGGCCGTGAGCGATTGCCCCAGCTCGTCGTGCAGCTCGCGCGAGATGCGGCTGCGCTCCTCTTCCCGCACCGTTTGCAGGTATGCCGAAAGCTCGCGCAGCTGGGTGCGTGACTCGCGCAGGCGCTGTTCCATTTCCTTGCGGTCGGTGATGTCGCGTGAAATGCCCACGATGCCCATCACGCTTCCCTGGCCATCGAACAGCGGGGTCTTGACCGTGTCGAACCAGCGCAGGTCGCCGCTCGGGCCCGGCCGCTCCTCCTCGAAACGCAGGCGCGAGCCCTTTTCCACCACGTTGCGATCCGTTTCCATGAAATGCTCGCCCCACTGGCCAGGCCACACGTCCCTGGGCGTGCGGCCCAGGATGGCCTCCACCGGCAGGCCGGCCGCGGCGATGAAGGCTTCGTTTACCAGGATGTAGCGTGAGGCGCTGTCCTTGAGCCAGGCCGGATCGGGAATATGATGAAGGATGGCCTGTTGCAGTGCGGCTTGGGTGAGGGACGTTGCGGATGGTTCCATGGCGCCAAGCATAACCGATAGGGCTAAAGTTTTTCCGAATTGTTACGATGTTATCTGACAATGAGGTCGGTATTCCTGACCATATACGCCATTTCCGGGGAGAGGGCATGAACCAACTCAAAATAGGCTCGCGTCTGGCACTGTCTTTTGGGGTGCTTGTGGGCCTGCTCATCCTGGTCAGCGTCATCGCAGGCTTCAAGCTCAAATCCCTCAACGAGGCCACGAACCAGCTGGCCAACAACTGGGTACCCAAACTCATCATGCTGGACCGCCTCAATGTGGCCACGCTCAATTCGGCACGGCACATGGGCAACATGCTGATCGTGGACGATCCGGACCAGATCAAGGCGGAAATCGCGGCTTTCGACGAAACAAAAACCGTGACGCATGACGCGCTGGAATTCCTTTCCTCCCGGGTGCGGGATGGCGCGGGACCGGAACTTCTGGCAGCCGTCAAAAAAACCTATGAAGAGTACAAGGGGCCTGAGGATGCCTTCATGCGCCTGGTGGCCAGTGGCGATACCCCGGCGGCCAAGGTGGTGTTGACCGTGTCCGTGCGGGAACGGCAAAGGTCCTATATCGATGCCTTGAAAAAGCTCACGGATTTCGAGGTCGAGATGTCCAAGATGGCTGGAGTCGAGGCTGAAAAAACCTACCGGTCCGCGTTGCTGGAAATTGCGGTGCTGGCCATTGGGGCGATCGTTGCCGGCAGCCTGCTGGGGCTTGCCATTGCCCGTTCGATTGCCCGCCCCCTCAACCGTGCCGTGGGCGTGGCCGAAGCCATTGCGGCCGGCGACCTGACCCAGGCCGTGACGGCTTCCGGCAAGGATGAAACGGCGCAGCTGCTGCAGGCATTGGGCCGCATGCAGCAGAACCTGAAGCAGGTGATCGGGCAGATCGGCGATCACGCCAAACAGGTGCTTCGGGCTTCCGGCAACCTGATCCAGTCTTCCCGCGAAGTGGCCGATGCCTCCCAGCAGCAGTCGGATGCCGCCGCCAACATGGCCTCCAGCGTGGAGGAGATTTCCGTGGGCATGGACCAGACCACGGCCCACAGCAAGGCCATGCAGAACCTGTCGGAAGAGAACGGACGCAATGCCACTGAAGGTGGCGAAGTGATCACGCAGGTGATCTCCGACATGCGCCGGATTTCTGAAACCGTGCAAAAGTCCTCGGAAGTGATTTCGTCACTGGACCGCCAATCGGAGGAAATCTGGCAGGTGACGCACGTCATCAAGGAAATTGCCGAGCAGACCAACCTGCTTGCGCTCAATGCCGCCATCGAGGCGGCGCGGGCAGGGGAGCAGGGGCGCGGCTTCGCAGTGGTGGCGGACGAAGTGCGCAAGCTGGCGGAGCGGGCTTCCAGCTCCACTGACCAGATCACCACCCTGCTTGAAAACGTGCGCAGCATGACCAAGTCTGCGGTGGAAACCATGGGCCGCTCGGTGCAGGCCGTGGAAGACGGTACCGCGCTGGCTGACCAGGCCAGCACCCGCATGGATTCCATCCGTCACAGCGCGGCCCAGGTGGGGGAGGCGGTGATCGGCATTGCCGACACCCTGCGCGAACAGAGCGCCGCCACCAACGAGATTGCGAAATCGGTGGAACGCATCGCCCAGATGGCGGAAGACAATTCCCAGAAGGCGTCAGGCTCGGTGAAGATCTCCAACGAGCTTGAGCATACCGCCGGCCAGCTGGAAGCGGCCGTGGGTCATTTCAGGACCTAGCAGGGGGGGTCAGTACCGGGGCGCGGCGTCAGGCGCCGCACCCCGGGGTATTGCGGAATTACTGTTTTTTCCGTTCCCAGTTGCCGTTGTCCATGATGATCACGAACACGGCGAAACCGGCGATGCACAGAATTTCAGTCAATGCCATATCCATCTGCAATCTCCTAATTAGATTATTTATTGTCAGGTGAAGCACTGCAACGACTGCACCCGCTGGAGGCAGCAGGTGAGGAGATTGTAACGTGAAGTGGCGGAATTTAGATAGGGTTTAAATGTAATGGCAAATTGCGCTGCAACCCGCCGGGTTGCAGCGCCAAATACTGCCGGGTTTGTTGTTATGGATTACTTGTGCCAGACGGCGTTGTCGAGCAACGTGACAATAATGGCAAATCCGACGATGCCGATGATTTCGTACCAGACGATCGCATCCATGGTGCCCCCTCCCCTTTATGAACGAAATCGGGTCCGCAAGTGGCGTCCCCATGGGATGCACGGTATCGAGTTCCTGAGGGGCAGATTTTGATGTAGATCAAAAAAACCCCACTTTCATCCACGCAAAAGAGGTAGAGGCCCTACCTCCCGGGGTTGCCCTTCGTTACATCCAGGCTCAGGATTGCGGGTATAACCGTCTTTTTGTCGGGAGGGGGCATATGCATCGCTGGTGGGCCTGGCGTTTTGTTGCGCTGCATCTGTGCTGGATTGGCGCCCTCGTCCTGTGGGTGTGGCCGCAGGGATTGTGGTCGGACTGGGGCGTGCCGCTCTTTTCCGGGCTGTTTGTGCTGGGTGTGGTCGATCTGGTGCAGCCGTATCACGCGGTCAGCCGAAACTACCCCATCCTGGGTCACCTGCGCTTCATGCTGGAATATATCCGCCCGGAAATCCGCCAGTATTTCCTGGAAGACGACATCACCCCCACGCCTTTTTCCCGCACCATGCGCGCCATCGCCTACCAGCGCGCCAAGCAGCAGACCGACAAGCGCCCCTTTGGCACGCGCATGGACGTCTACGCTCCCGGTTACGAGTGGCTCAACCACGCCATGGTGCCGTCCCATCGTCCCGACCCGGATTTCCGGGTGCAGGTGGGCGGGGCAAGGGCCCAACCCTGCGACCTGTCCGTGTTCAACATTTCCGCCATGAGTTTTGGTGCGCTTTCGGGCAATGCCATCGAAGCCCTCAATCTGGGGGCGCGCCTGGGCGGCTTTGCCCATGACACCGGGGAAGGGTCCATTTCGCGCTACCACCGCCGCCACGGCGGGGACCTGGTGTGGAACATCGGTTCGGGCTATTTCGGCTGCCGCACCCCGGACGGGCGGTTCGATCCCGAGCGGTTCGTGCGGGCGGCCTCCGAACCCCAGGTGCGCATGATCGAAATCAAGCTGTCCCAGGGGGCCAAACCCGGTCACGGCGGGGTGCTGCCGGCGGGCAAGGTGACGCCGGAAATTGCCGAAGCGCGCGCTGTGCCCCTGGGGGTGGATTGCGTCTCGCCGGCCGCCCACAGCGCCTTCGGCAACCCCATGGAACTGCTGTCCTGGCTGGACACCCTGTCGCGCCTGTCGGGCGGCAAGCCGGCCGGGCTCAAGTTGTGCATTGGCCATCCCTGGGAATGGTTTGCGCTGGTGAAGGCCATGCGAGAAACGGGGCTTGTGCCTGATTTTGTGGTGGTGGATGGCGCTGAAGGCGGCACCGGGGCCGCTCCGCTGGAATTCACCGACCATGTGGGCATGCCCCTGCAGGAAGGCCTGCGCCTGGTGCACAACACGCTGCGCGGCGCTGCCCTGCGTGAACGCGTGCGCCTGGGGGCTTCGGGCAAGGTGATCACGGCCTTCGACATGGTGCGCACGCTCGCCCTGGGGGCCGATTGGTGCAACGCGGCGCGCGGCTTCATGTTTGCCCTGGGCTGCATCCAGGCCCAGACCTGCCACACCGGCAAGTGCCCCACCGGCATCACCACCCAGGATCCCTTGCGCCAGCGGGCACTGGTGGTTGAGGACCGTGCCCGGCGCGTGGTCAACTACCACCGCCACACGCTGGAAGCGCTGGCGGAATTGACGGCAGCAGCCGGGGTGAGTCACCCTGCCCACATCGGGAAGCGCAGCCTCATGCGACGTCTCGAAACCGGAGCGGTGGCGTCCTTTGCCGAACTCATGCCGGATCTCGAGCCCGGCGTGCTGCTCCGGCCGGGAGCCGCCGCAGCGCTGCCCGAACCCTACCGCACCTACTGGGATGCTGCGCGTCCCGATCGATGGAGACTGCCATGAAACTGTCTTTTCACGGAGCTGACCGCGACGTCACCGGTTCCTGCCATCTGGTGGAGGCAGGGGGCAAGCGCATGCTGGTGGACTGCGGCATGTACCAGGGCGGACATGAGCTGGACGAGGAAAACGCCGGCGACTTCGGCTTTGATGCGGCATCCATCGACCTGCTGCTGCTCACCCATGCCCACCTTGACCACTGCGGGCGCATTCCGCTCCTGTTCAAGCGCGGCTTCAGGGGGGAGATCGTGTCCACCGCGGCCACGCGCGAACTGGCGCGGGTGGTGATGCTGGACGCGGCCCATCTGCAGGAAGAGGAAGCGCGTCATCACCAACGGCACAACGTGCGCCGCGGACGCGCCGTGGCGGAACCCCTGTTCGAAACGCTGGACGCCCTGTCGGCCGTAGGCCAGTTCGGGCGCAGCGTGCGCTACGGTGAACGCATCGAGCTGGCGTCGGGACTTTCCGCCACCTTCCACGATGCCGGGCATATCCTGGGTTCGGCCAGCATCCGCCTGGAGGGGGATGGCCGCTCGGTGATTTTCTCCGGGGATCTGGGCAATTCGGGCCGCCCGCTATTGCGCGATCCGCAAGTGCCGCCGCGGGCCGACGCGGTGGTGATGGAAACCACCTACGGTGACCGCCTGCACAAGCCTTTCGCCCCATCGGTGCAGGAGCTCTACGAAGCCATCCGCGACACCCTGGCGCGCGGCGGCAACGTGATCATTCCCACCTTCGCCCTGGAGCGGGCGCAGGAACTGCTCTACTACCTGCGCGAAGGGGTGGAACAGGGAGTGCTGCCGCGACATCTGCCGGTGTTCCTGGATTCCCCCATGGCCATCTCCGCCACCGAAATTTTCCGCCGCCACCCCGACTGCTTCGATGCCGAAACGCGTGCCCTGTTTGCCAGCGGACACGATCCGTTCAAGTTGCCCGGCCTGCGCTTCGTGCGCGAGACGGCAGAATCCGTGGCCCTCAACCAGGTGACGGGGGGCGCGGTCATCATGGCGGGTTCGGGCATGGCCACCGGCGGACGCGTGCGCCACCACCTGCGCCATCACCTGTGGCGCGAGGATTCCAGCGTGGTGTTCGTGGGTTACGCCACGCCTGGCACGTTGGCGCGCCGGCTCATCGACGGGGCCCCCACGGTGCGCCTGTTCGGCGACGAAATCCCGGTGCGCGCCCGGCTCCACACCATCAACGGCTTTTCCGCCCATGCCGACCGCGACGAGCTGCTGGCCTGGCAGCGCGCCCTGGCCCCCGAACACACCATCCTGGTGCATGGTGAGGAAAAAGTCATGGACGCCTTTGCCGCCCAGCTCTCCGGCACCACGGTGCACCGGCCGCAGCGGGGGGATTCGCTGGCGCTGTAAGCGCAGGGCAAGATAAACTCCCGGGATGAATGCCCTGCCCATCTCGGTCCTCATCGTCAATTACAACGCCGGTCCGCTGTTGCGGGACGCGGTGAGTTCGGTGCTGGATACGGTCAGCGAAGTGATCGTGGTGGACAACGGTTCCACGGACGGCAGCCTGGCGCTGCTGGAAGGCCTGGCCACGTCAGGCGCGATGGCCCCGGGCCAGCACCGCCTGCAGGTGATTGAAGCCGGCCGCAACCTGGGCTTTGCCGCCGCCTGCAACCTGGGCGCGCGCCATGCGCACCAGCCTTTCCTGCTGTTCCTCAATCCCGACGGGCGCCCGGCGCCGGGCGCCATGGCCCGGATGCTGGATGTGCTGCGCACCCATCCGCGCGCCGGCATGGTGGGCGGCCTGCTGCAGAATCCCGACGGCAGCGAGCAGGGCGGAGGTCGGCGCCGCATTCCCACGCCGGGGCGGGCACTCCTGCGCGCCCTGGGCCTGACGCGCCTGTCGCGCCGCCTGCCCGATTTCCACTTGCACCGACAGCCGCTGCCTGCCGGGCCGGAGCCGGTGGAAGCCATTTCCGGCGCCTGCATGCTGGTGCGACGCGAAGCCATGGCCCAGGTGGGACCGTGGGACGAAGGCTATTTTCTCCATTGCGAAGACCTCGACTGGTGCCTGCGTTTCCAGCGTTCCGGATGGGACATCCTGTTCGTGCCGGACGCGCCGGTGGTGCATCACCAGGGCGCCTGCAGCCGCCGTCGCCCCTATTTTGTGGAATGGCACAAGCACCGCGGCATGCTGCGTTTCTACCGCAAGTTCTTTCGCGAGGACTATCCGGGGCCGCTCATGCTGCTGGTGGCGCTGGGCGTGTGGCTGCGTTTCGGTGCCGTGGCGGCGCGCCAGGCCCTGCGCGACCTGACCGGCGGGAGGGCACGTGGCTGAGCGGGCGGTGGGCGTGATCGGTGCCAGCAGCCTGGTGGGGCACTACCTGCTGCCGCAGCTGGCCGCTGCCGGCTGGACACCGGTGCCCTGGCTGCGCGGACGGCACGCGGACCCCCAATCCGTCCCGCACATCGCGCACTGGATCACCCTGGCGCCGGTGTGGACCGTGCCGGAACATTTCCCGCTGTGGAGCGCCTGTGGGGCCATGCGCGTGGTGGCCCTGTCTTCCACCAGCGTGGAAGGCAAGGGTGCCTCCCGCGACCCTGAAGAACAGGCGCTGGTGGCGCGCCTCAAGGTGGGCGAAGCCGCATTGCAGGCCTGGGGCGGGCGCCAAGGCGTGCAATGGGTGCTGCTGCGGCCCACCCTCATCTACGGTGGCGGACGGGATCGCAACGTGAGCGACATTGCCCGCCTGATCCGCCGCTTTGGCTGGTTTCCCCTGGCCGGAGCCGCACGCGGGCGTCGCCAGCCGGTGCATGCCGCCGATGTGGCGGCGGCTTGCGTGGCGGCGCTGACGGCGCCGCAGGCGAGCGGGCAGGTGTATGCCCTGTCGGGCGGGGAAACGCTCAGTTATCGCCACATGGTGGCGCGCGTGTTCCAGTCCCTGGGACGCCGGCCGCGCCTGCTGTCGCTGCCGGGTTGGGCCGTGGTGATGTGCCTGCGGCTGCTGCGCCTGCTGCCGCGTTTCCGCCACTGGTCGCCGGCCATGGTGGCCCGCATGAATGCCGACCTGGTGTTCGACCACGGGCCGGCCGCGCGCGACCTGGCTTTTTCCCCACGCCCCTTCCGGCCGGCGGCGGAGGACCTGCCATGAACGCTGCCGACGCCCTGACGGCCGCCCTGGGCTGGGCGCTGCTGGCGGCCCTGCTGTCCTGGCTGGGGGCCCTGTTCGTGTGCCGCGCGGCGTCGCACCTGGGCCTGGTGGCCCTGCCCAATGCCCGTTCCTCGCACACCAGGCCCACGCCCCATGGTGGCGGCCTGGGGATGGTGCTGGCAGGCAGCGCCATTGGCGGCTGGCTGGCCTGGACGCGCGCCATGCCGTTGCTGGGCGGGGTGCTGATCCTGGCGGGCCTGCTGGCCCTGCTGGGGCTGCGCGATGATGTCCGGCCCCTGCCGGCCGGCCTGCGCCTGGCGGTTCAGGCCCTGCTGTGCGCCGCGCTGCTGGCCCTCATGGGGGTGCTGCCGGCGCCCGGCGGCGGATTGCCCCTGATGCTGGGCGGCGGACTGTTCGTCTTCTGGTTCCTGTCCGGGCTGTGGTGGGTCAACCTGTTCAATTTCATGGACGGCATCGACGGCTTTGCCGGTACCGAAGCGCTGTTCATGTTGTCCATGGCAGCGCTGCTGGCCGCCTGGGGACATCCCGAGCGCTTCGTGCATCCCGTATGGATCCTGATGCCCTGCCTGGCGGCGGCCGCAGCCGGGTTTCTGCGCACCAACTGGCCGCCGGCGCGCGTGTTCATGGGCGACGTGGGCAGCACGTGGATGGCGTTCATGATTTTTGCGTTCGCCCTCATGACCATCCAGGCCGGATGGATCGAGCCTCCGGTCTGGCTGATCCTGGGGGCGGGCTTCATGTCGGATGCGAGCGTGACGCTGGTGGTGCGCATGCTGACCGGCCAGCGCGTCACGCAGGCCCACCGCAGCCATGCCTACCAGCGTCTGGCGCGACGCTGGGGCAGCCACCGCCACGTGACGCTGCTGCTGCTGGCCTTCAACGGCTTCTGGCTGGCGCCGTTGGCCGTGGCGGACCAGGTGTCGCCCCAGTGGAGCGGGCTGTGGCTGGGACTCGCGTTTACGCCGGCGCTGCTGGGCGTGTGGCATGCTGGAGCAGGGAGGGCTGATGAGCGCTGACGTTCCGGATAACACCCTGTCCCGCCTGTTGTTGCAGCTTCCGCGTCCGGCCAAGCAGGGGCTCATGCTGGCGGTGGATGCGGTGCTGCTGGCCGGTTCGGTGTGGGCGGCCTACGCGCTGCGCCTGGGCGAATGGTTCCTGCCCAACCGTGCCCAGCTGCTGCTCATGCTGGCAGCGCCGCTCATCGCCATGCCGGTGTTCCTGCGCTTTGGACTGTACCGTTCCGTCATCCGCTATCTGGGCGAGCAGGCCCTGTGGACGGTGGTCAAGGCCGTGGGGTTGGCCGCCTTGCTGTGGGCGCTGCTGGCCTTCATGACGCAGATGACGGGGCTGCAGGGGGTGCCCCGTTCCGTACCGCTGCTGTACGGGCTGATCGGCATGGCTGGTGTGGGCGGTGCGCGCTTTCTGGCGCGCTGGCTGTTGTGGCTGCCGCTGCGCGAACGCTTTGCCGGGCGCCAGGTGCTCATTTACGGCGCAGGCGATGCGGGCTGGCAGCTTGCGGCGGCGTTGCGCCAGGGGCGCGAATACTTTCCGGCAGGTTTCCTGGACGATGATCCGGCCCTGCACGGCAAGGACGTGGGGGGGCTGCGCGTGTACGCGCCTTCCCAGCTTTCCAGCCTGATCGGGCGCTTCGACATCCGCGACGTGATCGTGACCCTGCCCCAGGCGTCCAGCGCGCGCCGCCGCGACGTGGTGGCTTTTCTCGAACGGCATGCGGTGCGGGTGCGCATCCTGCCGGCGCTGGCCGACATCGCCAACGGACGGCACCTGGTGCAGCTGGTGCGCGAAGCCGACATCGGCGACCTGCTGGGGCGCGATCCGGTAGCGGCAGATCCGCAGCTGCTGGGACAGTCCATCACCGGAAAAGCCGTACTGGTGACCGGCGCGGGTGGCTCCATCGGTTCCGAACTGTCCCGCCAGATCGTGTTGCTCAAGCCCGCTGTCCTGGTCCTGCTGGAAGCCTCCGAACACGCGCTCTACCAGGTGGAGCGGGAAATGCGGGCGATCGCGGATTTTCCCCTGGTGCCGGCCCTGGGGTCGGTCACGGATGCAGCCCTGGTGGCGCGCCTGCTGGCTGCCCACGCCGTGCAGACGGTGTTCCATGCGGCGGCCCACAAGCATGTGCCGCTGGTGGAGCAGAACGTGCTGGAAGGGGCACGCAACAACGTGCTGGGCACCTGGACGCTGGTGCGCGCGGCCGTCGCTGCGGGTGTTTCCACCTTCGTCCTGATTTCCACCGACAAGGCCGTGCGCCCGGCCAATGTCATGGGGGCCTCCAAGCGCTGGGCCGAACTCATCGTCCAGGCCGCGGCGCGCGAGGCGGCACAGGGTGGCCGGGAGCAGCGCTTCTGCGCGGTGCGCTTTGGCAATGTGCTGGGTTCGAGCGGTTCGGTGATTCCCCTGTTTCGCGAACAGATCGCGGCCGGCGGTCCGGTGACAGTCACCCATCCGGACGTGACGCGCTATTTCATGTCCATCCACGAAGCGGTGGAACTGGTGATCCAGGCCGGCAGCCTGGCGCACGGCGGGGAGATTTTCCTGCTGGACATGGGCGAGCCCGTGCGCATTGCGGACCTGGCGCGCAACATGATCCGCATGGCGGGCTACCAGGAAGGCATCGACATCGTCTACACGGGCCTGCGCCCGGGCGAGAAGCTCACCGAGGAACTGCTCATCGCCAGCAGTGCGGCATCGCCCACCATGCATCCCAAGATCATGCGCGCAGCTGAACCGGCCCTCGAGCCGGCACTGCTGGAGGAGCGCCTGGTGGCGCTGCGCAGCCGGCTCGAAGCCGGTGACGAAGCCGGCGTGCGCGCGCTGCTGGGCGTGTCCTAACGCCTGGGTTTGGGCGAGCTCCCCTTTTTTGGCATAATTCCCGGACTGCACTTTGAAAGCCCGTCAGGATTCCAAATTCGAGAGAAGGAAAACCACATGAGCCACGTTGACATGCTGCATCGATGGGCGCGCCTGGGCGCGCTGGCGCTACCCCTGCTGGTGGGGGGGCTGACCGCACAGGCCGCCGATCCGGCACCCACCCTGACCACACCGGCCCCGGTTTCGGCAGCAACCGCGGCCCGTCCCGACCTGCTGGGCAAGACCGAAGTGCTCTGGCTGGGGCAAGCCGCCACCCGCATCACCACCCCGGGCGGCAAGGTGATCCTGGTGGATCCGTTCCTCACCAAGAACCCCAAGACGCCGGCGGAATACAAGAATCTCGACGCGCTCGGCCATATCGACCTGATCCTGGTTACCCACGCCCATGCCGACCACCTGGGCGATGGGCCTGACCTGGCCAAGAAGCTGCACATCCCCCTCATCGGGCCGGCCGGGCTGGACCAGTCGCTGATCACCCTGGGCGTGCTGCCGCCGGAGCTGGCGCCGCGCATGAACAAGTCGGGCACCATCGAGCCGCTCGGCCCCGGCATCCGCATCACCATGGTTCACGCCGAGCACAGTTCCGAGCTGGTGTGGCACAACCCAGTCACCAACAAGGATGAAACCCATGTGGGCGGCGAGCCGGTGGGCTTCATCATCGAAATGGAAAACGGCTTCAAGATCTACCACATGGGCGACACCGGCCTGTTCGGCGACATGAAGTTCATTGGCGACTACTACCGGCCCGACCTGGTGCTGATTCCCATCGGCGGCCATTTCGTCATGAGTCCGCGGGATGCCGCCTTTGCCGTGCGCTACTGGCTGCGTCCGCACTACGCGTTGCCCATCCACTACGGCACGTTTCCCCAGCTCACGGGCACGCCGGAAGAATTCATCAAGGCACTGGGTCCCACCCGCACCAAGGTGCTGGACGTGAAGCCCGGCGGCGCCGTCATTTTCTGAGTTTGTTAAGCCAACCCAATCCCTGCGAGGTGCCGGCCAGCGGCCGGTACTCGCAGCCGATCCAGCCCGCATAGCCCAGCCGGTCGATCTCCCTGAACAGGGGGGGATAGTCGATTTCGCCCACGTCCGGTTCGTGGCGCCCGGGGTAGCCCGCCACCTGCAGGTGGCACACCCTTCCCGTCGGCAGGTAATCGGCCAGCTGCACGGCCAGCTGGCCTTCCACCTGGTGGCAGTGGTACAGGTCCATCTGCACCCCCAGGTTGGCGGCACCCACGGCCATCACGATGGCATGGGCTTCCGCCTGGCGCTGCAGGAAATAGCCCGGCATGTCCACCGGATTGAGCGGTTCGATGGTGAGGGTGACGCCATGGGATGCCGCCTGGGTTGCGGTCCACGAGAGGTTTTCCAGGTAGGTGTCGCGCCAGGCGACGGGGTCGGCGCCCGGCGGCAGGATGCCGGCCATCACGTGCAGCAGCGGGCAGCGCAGGGTGTCGGCATAGGGCAGGGCCTGCTCCAGGATGCTGCGCCGGAATTCAGCCTCCCGTCCGGGCAGGGCGGCCAGCCCGCGTTCGCCCGCGGCCCAGTCGCCCGGGGGGGCGTTGAACAGCACCTGACGCAGTCCTGCGGCTTCCAGCTGCGCCCGGAAATCGTGAGCGGGCAGGCTGTAGGGAAACAGGCATTCCACGGCCTCGAAGCCATCGGCGCGTGCGGCGGCGAAGCGCGCTTCGAAGGGGACTTCGCTGTACAGCAGCGTGAGGTTGGCGGCAAAGCGCGGCATGACGTTCTCCGGGTTCGGGGCAGGGTGGATGGGTGGCAGCCCTCATGTTAGGATGACAGTGTGGATGCAGTGTCTGGCCCGATCAAGAACAAAAGAGACGAGATCACCCCAGCAACCATGCCGATCATTTCTGACCGTACTGCAGGCCAGATACAGGCCCTGCTCGATCCCGCGGGCATTCGCCTGAACGGTCCCCATTCCTGGGATCCCCAGATTCACCGCCCCGATGCGTTCTACAGCAAGGTGTTTGCCCGCTGGTCCCTTGGGCTGGGCGAGTCCTACATGGACGGCGACTGGGATTGCGAAGGCCTCGACGAATTTTTCAACCGGGTGCTGTGGGCGCGCGTTGACCAGCAGGTGCCGCCAGGCCTGCGCCTCAAAATCGGCCTGGAAGTGCTGCGCAACCGCCTCACCAACCGCCAGAGCCGCAGCCGGGCATTCCAGGTGGCCGAGCAGCATTACGATGCCGGCAACGATCTGTTCGAGGCCATGCTCGATTCGCGCATGATCTATTCCTGCGCGTACTGGGCGCGGGCGGCGAGCCTGGAGCAGGCGCAGCACGACAAGCTCGAGCTCATCTGCCGCAAGCTTGAACTCCAGCCGGGCGAAACCCTGCTCGACATCGGTTGCGGCTGGGGCGGGCTGGCGCGTTATGCGGCAGAGAACTACCAGGTTTCGGTGCTCGGCATCACGGTTTCCAGGGAGCAGCAGCAACTGGCCCAGGTGCGCTGCCAGGGACTGCCGGTCACCATCCGCCTGTGCGATTACCGCGAGCTCACCGGGTCCTTCCACAAGATCGTGTCGGTGGGCATGTTCGAGCACGTGGGCCCGAAAAACTACCGCACCTACTTCGACACCGTCCTGCGCCTGCTCAGGCCCGAAGGGCTGTTCCTGCTGCACACCATCGGCAGCGCGGCCGCGGTGCCCACCACGGACGGCTGGATCGACCGCTACATTTTTCCCAACGGCCATCTGCCGGCGCTGGAGGAACTCACGCGCACCCTGGACGACGAGCTGCAGCTTGAGGACTGGCACAACTTCGGGCACGACTACGACCGCACCCTCATGGCCTGGCACGAACGTTTCGAGGCTGCCTGGCCCGCGCTGGCACCGCGCTACGGCGAGCGCTTCGGGCGCATGTGGCGCTATTACCTGCTGTGCTGTGCCGGCCTGTTCCGCTCCGGCGAAGGGCGCCTGTGGCAGCTGGTGCTGTCGCGGCGCGGCCGCCGGGCGGAATATCGTTCGCAGCGTTAGGACCTTACTTCATCACCTGCCCGCGCACTTCCCCGCCGGGGTTGGCTGCCGTATGCAGGTTCACATACCAGCGCCCGTGGGTGAGCGCATCCACCTGGGGTGGCGTCAGCTGGGCTTCTCCGTGGATGGGACTGGCCAGGTTGCCCGTGATCTTGACGGCCACGCCGGCGGTTTCCGTGGGGCTGGCCGGCCCGTGGAAATGGGCGCCGGTGACCGGACCCGAGAGGTCGGCGTAGGTGATGGTGTAGCGGAGGCGGGACGTGGCCGTGTCAAGCGTTGCATCCACCGTGCCGTGACCGGGGCCGGTTTTATGGGGTACTTCGGAAGCGGTGTCGAGATGGGCCTTGAAGTGGAGCATTTCAGCCCAGGCTGGTGCGGCAGCGAACAGGGCCAGGGCCAACAGGGTGGTTGCGCGCATGGAAGTCTCCTTTGGGTGGGTGGCCTGGCGGGTCCGGGAGATTTTGGAACCAGTCCAAACCGGGCTTCAGTCTACACCCGTTGGCCCGTCACGCCCAAAAGCCCCCGGTCACAATGACCAGTCCGCGCGCCATCAATAGCGCCCGCCCCTGCATGTGGTGGGTGGCGCGTGCGCCGGGCTGTTCCTTCAGGATGCGCACGGCGCTGTACACTTGCGCCGCTTCCAGGGCATAGGTGGTGATGATGAGGCCGAAATGCATCCAGGCCAGAAAGGAGAACAGGTCACCCTGCTCCACCAGGCGGTGCCACCAGTGGCGATGGGTCACCAGGTAGAACGGCATGGAAATGTCGAACAGGATGCTGGCCGCCATCACCGGCATGTGGAAGGCGCGCACTTTGGGCCGGAAATAGGCAACAAGCATGAAAAGGTAGCTCAACGCAGCCACCGAGAAGGGCGTGAAATGCATCATGGATGCAGGGTTCCGTTTCGGGCTTCGATCCAGGGAGCGGGCACAGACAAATGGGCATGATGCCTGCGATTGGCAGGTCTGCCTAGTGCGAATTCGAAAGGAGTTGTGACGGCCGGGTGGCGCCCCCGGGCGCTTAACCAAAATTTACCCGGGAACGGTTTCCGCTCAGGGCAGCCTCGTGGGCAAACGGTTATACTGGTTATAACCGAGAACAAAAAATGTCGCGAGCTGCAGTGCCTGGCACCCTCAAGATTGCGTTCAAGCTGCTGGTGAACGACCGGGGGAAATTTGCTGCACTGCTGGTGGGGATCCTGTTTGCCGTGTTCCTCATGATCATGATGACTTCCATGTTCTCCGGCATCCTCAAGAGGTCTTCCGCCACGGTGCTCAATGTGGGGGCGCGGGTGTGGATCATGGATCCCGCCGTCAACAACGTGGCCAGCAGCATTCCCATGCCCGATTACGTGCTTGATGCCGCGCGCAGCATTCCCGGCGTGAAGTACGCCGTGCCGCTCTATTCCTCCGTGGCCCTGGTGAAGCTGCGCGGCGGCACGTACCAGGCGGCCACCGTCATCGGCCTGGACGACGCCAGCCTGTTCGGCCGGCCGCAACTGCTGCAGGGCAATATCCAGGACATCTACGGCGAAAACGCTTTCGTGGTGGTGAAGGACGCCGAATTCTCCAAGTTGGGAAACCCCGGCCTGGGTTCCGAATTCGAAATCAACGACCATCGCGGCAAGATCGTGGGCATTGCCCATGTGGCCACCTCGGGGCTGTTTGGCATTCCCACCCTCTACACCACCTACAGCCGCGCGGTGTCCTACATCCCTTCCATGCGCTACACCGCCGCCTTCATCCTGGTGCAACCCAAAAGCGACGCGGCCATTCCCGCCATCCAGAAAGCCGTTGCCCGCCTGGGATACCAGGCGCTCACGGAAGACCAGTTCGTGCAGAAGGTGTCCGATTTCTACATTTACCAGACGGGGCTTGGCACCAACGTGCTGCTCATGACCATCATCAGCTTTACGGTGGGCCTGTCCATTTCCGCCCAGACGTTCTACACCTTCATCCTGGAAAACCTGGAAAAGTTCGGGGCGCTCAAGGCCATCGGCGCCAAGGGGCGCGAACTGGTGCTGATGATCCTGTTCCAGGCCACGTTCACCGCGCTCACCGCCTACGGCCTGGGGGTGGGGCTGGCCACCCTGCTCATGACGGTGGCGCGCCTGCGCCTGCCGGGCTACGCGGCGGAAATCACGTACCTCAACCTGGTCCTGGCCTTCGTGATGGTGCTGGTCATCGCGGCCATTTCCAGCCTGATCGGCATCCGGAAAGTGATCCGGATCGAGCCCTTCGACATTTTCAGGGGCTGACATGAGCACCGCGCTGCAGGCCGTCAGGCTCACCAAATGGTTCGGGGAAGGGGAGGCGCGCACGCTGGCCGTGAAAGAGGTGAGCTTCGAGGCGTCATTCGGAGAAATCCTCTACATCGTGGGCCCGTCGGGCAGCGGCAAAACCACGCTGCTCAGCATGATTTCGGGAATCCTGCGCCCGAATGAAGGCCAGGTGCTGGTGGAAGGCAGTGACCTGTGGCACCAGTCCGACGATGCCATCGCCGATTTCAGGCTGCACAAGGTGGGTTTCGTGTTTCAGGACTACCACCTGTTTCCGCGCCTGACCACGGCGGAAAACGTGGCGATTCCCCTCATCCTCAAGCAGGTGCCCTGGAACGAGGCGCTGGTCCGGGCGCACGGCTTTCTTGAAGTGGTGGGGCTTGCCAACAAGGCGGAACTGCCCCCGGTAAAGCTCTCCGGCGGCGAGCAGCAGCGCGTGGCCATTGCGCGCGCCATTGCTAGCGAGCCGGACATCATGATCTTTGACGAACCCACGGCGTCCCTTGACGGCGATACCGGACGCAAGATCGTGTCCTTCGTGAAGGAGCACATCCTCAACGCCCGGCGCTGCATCGTGATCGTGACCCACGACAGCCGCATCTTCGAATACGCCGACCGCATCATGAACATGGAAGACGGCCGGCTCACAGGCATCGCCAACGGAGGCCTGCATGAAAGTTAAGCTGATATTCGCATTGGCCCTGCTGGGGGTCCTGGCGGCGCTTTCCGCCGCCTACCTGTTCGGCGTCCGCAGCAAGCCGCAGCCCCCGGCCTTCGCGCCGGCCTCCAACCCGTACGAAAAGGGCATCTACGCCAATGGGCTCATCGAAAGCCTGCAGGGCAGCGGCGAAAACATCAACCTCTACCCGGAAGTGGCCGGCACGGTGACCACCGTGCTGGCAGCCGAAGGCGCGCAGGTGGCGGCCGGCGCACCCCTGCTGCAGCTTGACGACAGCGTGCAGCGGGCCACCACGGAACAGCTGCGGGCGCAGGCCGAAGCGGCTGCTGCGCAGGTGACGCTGGCCCAGGCCAGCCTGTCCAATCTGGAAGACCAGTGGCGCAAGCAACGGGCCTCGCATGCGCTGGACGCGCGTTCCGTCAGTCGCGATGCCCTCGACACCGCCCGCCATGCAGTGGACGTGGCCCGGGCCACGCTCGACGTGGCGAAAAAGCAGGCCGTGGCGGCTGCCAAGGCCACCCAGGCGGCGCAGGTGCTGCTCTCGAAATACCAGCTCAAGGCGCCGGTGGCCGGCACGGTGATGGCGGTCAATGCCGCGGCCGGCGGCTACCTTTCGCCGCAGGGGGCCTATGACAGCTACACCGGCGCCATGCTGCCGCCCGTGGTCATGGGCAGCGGCGGTGACGAACTGGCGGTGCGCTGCTATGTGGACGAAATCCTCATCCAGCGTCTGCCCGATCCCGCCAAAATCAAGGCCCGCATGTTCATCCGCGGCACCACCGTGGACCTGCCGCTCGAGTTCGTGCGCATCCAGCATTACGTGTCGCCCAAGATCGAACTGTCCAACCAGCGCACCGAACGGGTGGACGTGCGCGTGCTGCCCCTCGTGTTCAAGTTCAGGAAACCGGCCAACATGACGCTCTACCCCGGGCAGTTGGTGGACGTGTACATCGGAGACCGCTGATGTCCAGGCATTCACTCCTGCGGATGCTGCCGGCGCTGCTGCTGGCCGGCTGTGCGCTGGGTCCTGATTTCAAGGCGCCGGCTGCGCCGGACAGCGAGCGCTATCTGGCGCAGCAGGACCCGTCCTCCACTGCGGCGGCCGACGGCCGGGCCCAGCACTTCGAGCGCTCCGCCAAGCCGGAAGCCCAGTGGTGGCGCGCCTTTGGTTCGTCTCCGCTGGATGCGCTGGTGACCCAGGGGTTGGCCCGCAACGCCAGCCTGGAGGCGGCGCAGGCCAGCCTGCGCCAGAGCGCACGGGCGCTGCAGGCGGGCTACGGCGTGTTCTATCCGCAGGTGAGTGCGGGCGCGGGCGCTTCGCGCGAGAAATTTTCTCCGGCCCTGTTCGGCAGCACTTCGCCCGGACCCACGTTCAACCTGTTCACCCTGTCGGCCTCGGTGGGCTATGCACTGGACGTGTTTGGCGGGGCACGGCGCACGGTGGAAGGGCTTGCGGCTCAGCAGGATGTGCAGCAGGCGCAACTGGAAGGCAGCACGCTCGCGCTGGCCGGCAACCTGGTCAACACCGCCATCGCGCAGGCTGCCTATGGGGCAGAGCTGGAACAGACGCAGGCCCTGGTGCTGCTGCTGCGCCAGCAGTTGACGCTGGCGCAATTCCAGACGCAGGCCGGCACGGTGCCTTACAGTGCCGTGCTGGCGCTGCAGGCCCAGCTGGCCCAGGCTGAAGCGACCGTGCCGCCGCTGCAGCAGGCAGCCGATCAGGCGCAGCATCTGCTGGCCACGCTTTCAGGTACATTGCCCTCCCGCTGGCAGATGCCGCCGCTGGCTTTCGATTCGCTGAAGCTGCCCGAGCACCTGCCGCTGTCGCTGCCGTCCGAACTGGTGCGGCAACGCCCCGACATCCGCGCCGCCGAGGCGACGCTGCATGCGGCCAGTGCAGCAGTGGGAGTGGCCACTGCAGCCCAGTTCCCGAGTTTTACCCTGAGTGGCGCCTACGGCCAGTACAGTACGTCCACCGGCACCTTGCTGGCGGGCGGCGGCAATTTCTGGAACCTGGGGGTGGATGTGGCGGCGCCGCTGTTCGACGGCGGCACCTTGCGGGCACGCCGCCAGGCGGCTGAGGAAACTTACGCCCAGAGTGCCGCGCTGTACCGGCAGACCGTGCTGAACGCCTTCGCCCAGGTGGCGGACGTGCTGCGCGCGCTGGAGCATGACGCGCAAACGCTGCAGGCCGCCCTGCAGGCGCAGGCTGCAGTGGAAACGGCTGCCCGCCTGCTTGAGGCCAACGAGCAGGCAGGGATCGCCAACGGATTGCAGGTGCTGACGGCCCAGGTGCAGCTGCGCCAGGCCAACCTGGCTGTGCTGCAGGCCCGTGCCCTGCGCCTGCAGGACACCACGGCTTACTATCTTGCCCTGGGACAGGGCTCAAGCCGGCAGGCCGGGCCCTAGGAGGCTGCGCGTGCGAGCTTGCGCTGGGGCAGCATGGTGAGCGACACCGCGCCCAGCACCAGCAGCCCGCCAGCCATCTGGGTGGGCGTGGGCATCTGCCCCAGCAGGGCTCCCACGGCCATTGCCGCGACCGGGACCAGGTTCAGGAAAATGGCTGCCCGTGCGGCGCCCAGGCGCGCGATGCCGGTGGTCCAGAAAAGGTAGGCCAGCACCGTTCCGCCCATCACCATCACGGCCAGCGCTCCCCCAGCTGCTGCGCCAAGCCCCGTCAGCCTTTCGCCGCTGCCCAGTGCCACAGCCGTCAGTACCAGGGCTCCGGCGGCCATGACCCAGGTGGTGTTGGCCAGGGCGGAACCCTGGGCCGGCATGTAGCGCCGGCTCAGCACGTTGTAGAGTGCCCAGCAGGCGTCCGCCGCCAGCATCAGCAGGTCACCCCGCGACAGGCTGCGGGTGTCGGCGCCATGGCCCTGCGTGACCACCACCGCCACCCCCAGCAATGCCACGGGCAGGGCCATCAGGTGGCGCGCCGACAACGGTTCCCGCAGCAGGAAGGCGGCCAGCAGCGTGGTCAGCAGGGGGTTGGTGGCCATGATGAGCGCCGCGTTGTTGGCTGAGGTGAGCTGCAGGCCGAAAAAGAAGAACAGGTTGAAGCCCACGATACCGGTTATGCCCAGCAGGGCGTAGCGGGGCGCATGGGCCCGTACGAGCGGCAGCAGGGGTTCCTGTTGCAGGTTGCAGTAGGCGAACATCAGGAGCGCTCCCAGCAGGAAACGCAGGGCGGCGGCCCACAGGGGCGGCAGATCCACGAGCACGTAGCCGCCCAGTACGAAATTCGCACCCCAGAAAAAAGCAGCCACCAGCACCAGGAGCACAGTCCGGGTCGATCCAGGCATGGCAGTCTCCGTTAGAAAAATTATGGATGTTGAACTATATTTCGTTGTTTAATAACGAACAAACGAAATAAATTTTACTGTTTGTTTAGAAAAACTGATGCCAAGACGCCTTCCTTCCCTGAATGCCCTGCGCGCTTTCGAAGCCGCTGCACGCCACCAGTCTTTTGTGCGCGCCGCCGAGGAGCTGCATGTCACGCCGGGGGCGGTGAGCCAGCACATCAAGTCCCTGGAAGAGGATCTGGGCATCACCCTGTTCCGGCGCGGACGCCGCCTGGCCCTGAGCGATGCGGCCGGAGAGTTGTGGCCGCTGGTGGCCGATGCCTTCGACCAGATCGAACGGGCGGTTTCCAAAGTGCGCCAGCAGGGTGCGGGCAATACCCTGGTGGTGTCCACGCCGCCAGCGTTTGCCGCGCGCTGGCTGATTCCCCGCCTGGAGGAATTCCAGGCGCGCCACCCGGGCATCGAGCTGCGCCTGCTGGCCACCCAGCGCCTGGTGAATTTTCAGCTGGAGGATGTGGACCTCGCGATCCGCTTCGGGGCGGGCCAGTATCCCGGGCTGCAGGTGGAGCGGCTGATGCAGGAAGCCATCATTCCGGTCGCCGCGCCGGCGCTGGGAGAGCACATCCGCACGGCGGCCGGCCTGGCGCGCAGCCCCTTGCTGGAAGACGAGTCCAATGCGGGGTCAGGGATGTTTCCGGATTGGGCCACCTGGCTGGCCACCCTCGGCGTGCGCAGTGAGGCCCCGCTGCGCGTGCGCCGCTTCGGCGACACGAGCCTTGCCCTGCAAGCGGCCAGCACCGGCCTGGGAGCCTTGCTCACCTGGTACAGTCTGGTGGTGGATGACCTGCAGGCCGGGCGTCTGGTGCACCTGCTCGACCAGACCATTGCCACGTCGCTGGGCTACCATCTGGTGGTGCCGCCCACGCGCGCCGGCTTTCACAAGGTGCAGGCGTTCCGCTCCTGGCTGCTGGAAGCGTCCGCGCGCCAGGCTCCTCCCGAAGGCACCTGAATCACCAGCCCATGCCCCAGGGCTCCCCCATCGGGCCCATGGGGCCGTACAACCAGGGTTCCTGGTACATGAAGGGGTCGGGACCGAAGTTCATGGCAGGGTTGAACGGCCGCAGCACCCGCCGCGGCCAAAGGTACAGCGTGTCCACGGCCACTTTCGGGTACACGTAGTCGTGGTTGCCAATCTTGCCGATGGTGGGCGTCTGCAGGGTGCCGATGACGGTGATTTCCCGTTTGGGCGCATACACTTCCGGATCGTAGAAGCCCGACAGGCAGGCCATGAAGCGGCCGTCGCTGCGGTCATCCTGTTCGGGGCGTGCCTGTTCATCCAGCGGGCGGTTCACCACTTCAAAACAGGTGTCCCTGGGGCCGGGCAGGGTGTGTGCGATGGTGCCGCCCCAGCGCACATGCAGCCCCATCACTTCCGGCTGGCTTTGCGCCTGGCCGATCGTCACATCGGCAAAGCTGTTGCCGGCCAGCGGCTCGGGAACCATCGTGCTGCAGGCAGAAAGCCCGGCGCACAACAGGGCAATAACGGGGAGCAGGAAACGGTGCATGGCGTCATGGTAACCAGGAACCCGTTTCGGACTGTGCACGGTTTGTAAGAAAAACTTTCAGGGGGGCAGTTCGTGGGCCGGCACCGGGCGTCCCAGCAGGTAGCCTTGCAACATGTGGCAGCCCAGGCGCGTGAGGAATTCCTTCTGTTCGTGGGTTTCCACGCCTTCCGCCACGATTTCCAGATTGAGTGCCCGCCCCAGCGCCACGATGGCGGTCACGATGGCCGCATCTTCCGAGTCGTGCGCGAGATCGCTCACGAACCCGCGGTCGATCTTGAGTTCGTCGGCCGGCAGGCGCTTCAGGTAGAGCAGGCTGGAATAGCCGGTGCCGAAATCATCGATGCAGATTTTCACGCCCATGCGGTGCAGCTGCTGCAGGATGCGCAGGCTCGCGTTCACGTCGCGCATGGCCGTGGATTCCGTGATTTCCAGAACCAGGCAGCGGGGAGGCAGCGCATGGCGCGCCAGCGTCGTTTCCACGGTACGAACCAGGCTGGCATGACTGAACTGCAGGGCCGACAGGTTGACGGCCATGGTCCAGTGCGCCCGTCCCTCACGCAGCCATTGCGCCATCTGTCGGCAGGCTTCGTCAAGAACCCAGTTGCCGAGGGGAACGATGAGCCCGGTGTGTTCCGCCATGGGAATGAATCGGTCCGGAGGAATGAGCCCGTGTTCCGGATGCTGCCAGCGCACCAGGGCCTCCACGCCGATCACGCTGCCTTCTGCCACGCTGACCTTGGGTTGGTAGTAGAGCACCAGCTCGTGACGGTCCAGGGCTGCATGCAGGTCCTGCGCAAGCTGCAGCTGTTCGTGCACGTTGGTGTTCATGGACGACTCGAAAAAACAGTAGGTGTTGCGTCCCTGGGCCTTGGCCTGTTGCACGGCGGCACTGGCATTGGTGAAGAGATCGTTGGGCTGGCGTCCGTTTTCCGGATACACGGCGATGCCGATGCTGGCCGAGATGCGCAGCTCATGCCCCTCCACCTGAAAGGGCGCATGCAGCACGGACAGCAGCTTGTCGGCAATGGCCGCGGCATCGGGCAGTTCCGGGATGGTGGCGAGCAGCACGAATTCGTCGCTGCCCAGGCGCGCCACGGTGTCCTGGGCGCGCACGGCGGATTCGATGCGCAGCGTGATTTCCACCAGGAGCTGATCGCCCACTTGGTGGCCGTAGGCGTCGTTGATGCTCTTGAAGCTGTCCAGGTCCATGAGCAGCACGACAAAGCTGATGCCTTCCCGTTCGCCCACCTGGATCGCCTGCGCCAGGCGATCTTCCAGCAGCATGCGGTTGGGCAGCTTGGTGAGGGCATCGTGCAGGGTCAGGTAGCGCAGCTCGCGGTTGGCTTCCTGCAGCGAGTTTGCCAGCACGGCCGTGCGCATTTCCATGCGGAAATCCATGAGGGACGTGAGCAGGGCAATGCCCATCACGGCCAGCGTGATCAGGATGATGACGAGAGCCAGCCAGCCGGCGCTCACCGGACTGTGGGCCGCGCCACAGATGCTGCCCTGGGGAAATTCGGCAGCGGCCATGCCGGTGTAGTGCATGCCGACGATGGCAAAGCCCATGACCACGGCCGCTCCCGCGCGCCACGCACGCACCCGGGACGTGTGTTGCCGCAACTGGAAAGCCAGGTGCAAGGCGGCGCCGGAGGCGAGGATGGCAATCAGGATGGAAAGCACCAGCAGTGCCGGTTCGTAATGGATGGCGGGGATCATGCGCATGGCCGCCATCCCGGTGTAATGCATGCCGGCCACGCCCGAGCCCATCAGCAGGGCGCTGAGGGCCAGCCGCGGCCAGGGCAGGTTTTCCTGTCCGACAATCCACAGGGCAAAGGCGGATGAAGCGATGGCGATGAGCAGCGAGAGCAGGGTGATGAATGGGTCGTAGCCCAGGGGGATGGGAAGGCTGAAGGCCAGCATGCCCACGAAGTGCATGGACCATATGCCGAATCCCATGGCGCAGGCGCCACCCGCAAACCACCAGCGGGCGGCGCGGCCCTGTGTCGTGGTCACTCTTGCTGCCATGTCGAGCGCCGTGTAGGACGCCAGGATTGCCACGATCAGCGAGAAGAAGACCAACAGGCTATTGTAATTGCCGACCAGCAACGATTCCCCCAAACACGTCGTGCTGCGGTTTCAGAATGCCCATTGTAGCACCCGGAAAAAAACATCCCGGCCCACAAAAAACGGCGGTCAGCCCCAAGCTAATAGCAAACCGGCTTTCTGGTGTGGGTTTCGAAAGCTTCCGGGGGCATGGGCTGGGCAAACAGGTAGCCCTGGGCATAGTCGCAACCCGCAGCCAGCAGAATGTTGCGCTGGGCCTGGGTTTCCACGCCTTCTGCAATGACCTTGAGGCCCAGCTTGCGCGCCATCACGATGATGGCTTCGCACAGGGTCACGTTGTTGGCATCGGTTTCCAGGTGTTCCACGAAGGAGCGGTCGATCTTGAGGTAATCCACGTCAAACTTGCGCAGATAGGACAGGGAAGAGTAGCCCGTTCCGAAATCGTCGATGGCCACCTGGATTTCGGAATCGCGGAAGCGCAGCAGCGTGTCGCTGACGCTCGACTGGGCATCCAGCAGCAGGCGCTCGGTGATTTCAAAGATGATGGCGCGCCCGGGAACGTTCTGGGCATGCAGCTCGTCCAGGCAGGCCAGGTTATGGGCCGGGTCATAGAACTGCACTGGAGAACGGTTCACGCTCACCTGGAATTCCGGGTCGATCGTCTGGCGCCAGCGCGCCACCTGGCGCGCCGATTCGCCCAGCACCCAGTTGCCGATGTCGAGGATCAGTCCGGTTTCCTCCGCCAGCGGAATGAATTCCGTGGGGCTGAGCAGGCCGCGTACCGGATGCAGCCAGCGGATCAGCGCTTCCGCCTTGTGGATGCGGCCTGTGGCCAGTTCCACGATGGGCTGGTAGTAAAGCCGGAACTGGTGCGCGGCCAGTGCGCTGCGCAGGTCGTTGGTGAGCCGCATGCGGCGCTGGGCCGCCTCGTGCAGCGATAGGGTGAAATAGCTGTAGCGGTTGCGCCCGTTGTTCTTGGCGGCATACATGGCCTGGTCGGCGTTCTTGATGAGCGTCTCGATGTCTGCGGCATCGTTGGGGTAAAGCGCGATGCCGATGCTGGCCGAAACGAAGGCCACTTCGCTGCCCAGGCGATAGGGCTCGGCCAGGCGTTCGATGACTTTTCCGGAAATGGCATCGAGGTTGGCGTGGCCGTCCAGCCCGGGCAGGATGACGGCAAACTCGTCGCCGCCCAGTCTTGCCACCGTGTCGGATTCGCGCACGCAGGTGCGGATGCGATAGGCCGTCTCCTTCAGCAGCGTGTCCCCCACGTCATGACCCAGCGTGTCGTTCACATCCTTGAACTTGTCGAGGTCGATCAGCAGCAGGGCAACCTGCTGATGGGTGCGGTTCGATTTTTTCAGCTCCTGCGACAGGCGGTCGCGGAACATGTTGCGATTGGGCAGGCCGGTGAGCGAGTCGAAATTGGCCTGGGTCCAGATCAGTTCTTCCGACTGCTTTTTCTCGGTGATGTCGGAGAAGAGCGCCACGTAGCGGTGCACCGAACCGTCATCGTTGTGCACCGTGTTGATGGTGAGCCACTTGGCATAGGTTTCCCCGTTCTTGCGCCGGTCCCAGATTTCCCCCTGCCACTGGCCGTGGGTGAGCAGGTCGCGCCACATGGCCTGGAAGTAGGTCGCGTCGTGACGGTCCGACTTGAACATGCGGGGGCTCATTCCCTTCACTTCCTCGAAGCTGTAGCCGGTGATGCGTGAAAAAGCCGGGTTGATGGCGACGATGCGGTTCTCCTCGTCGGTGACCACGAGGCCCTCGCCGCTGTTCTGCAGGATGAGGGAGGACAGGCGGGACTGTTCCTCCAGTTCCCCGCGTTCGATGGCGATGGCCGCAATGTTGGCATAGTGGATCACCAGTTCCAGGTCATCGTCATCGGGTGTGCGCGGCGAGCGGAAATAGATGGCGAAGGTGCCGAGCAGGCGGTCGGCGGCATTCAGGATGGGTTGGGACCAGCAGGCGCAGATACCCGCCTGCAGGGCCAGATCCTTGTATGCGGCCCAGTTGGGGTGGGTCGTGATGTCTTCCACCACCACCATCTTTCGAGTATGGGCTGCCTGGCCGCTGGATGTGACGCCGATGCCGATGGGCCGGCGTTCAATGGCTTTGCGGTAGAACTCGGGCAGGCTGGGTGCGGCCGCGATGACCAGCTGGGTGTTGTTCGGATCGAGCAGGCGGATGGTGCAGAGCATGTCCGGCCGTTCCGATTCCACGCCCAGGGCGATGGTTTTCAGCACATCGGTGAGCGAGGCGCCGCGGGCCAGCTGTTCCAGGGCCTGGCTGCGCAACCGCTCGCGTTGCTCCGCGCGCTTTCTTTCCGTGATGTTGCGGCCTATGCCGATCAGGCCAAGCAGCTGCCCTTTTTCGTCGGCATAAGGGGTTTTCAGGGTTTCCAGGCAGACTTTCTGCCCGTTGGGGTAGGTGACCCAGTATTCGCTCACGCGCGCAGAACCCTGGGTGAGCGTGCGCTCGTCTTCCTGTCGGGCCAGGGGGGCCAGGGCAGGGTCCAGCAAATCGATGTCGCGCCGGCCCAGGATTTCGCTTTCAGGGCGGCTGAGAAACGCCTCAAAGGCATGGTTGCAGCCCAGGTAGATGCCTTCCGGTGACTTGATGAAAATCATGTCGGGAATGGAGTTCATCACGCTGCGCAGCAGTGCCTGTTCCTGCGCCGCCTTGGCGCGCAACAGTTCATTGGCTTCGGTCAGCTCCTGGGAATTCACGCCCAGTGCGTTCTCCAGGAGGCGTCGTTCGTTTTCAGTCTCGTGGTAATGCCGGCTCACGGCTTCCAGCAGCGCACCCCACTCGTTCCCCGGAACGAAATCCTTGCCGAAATGGCGCTGCAGCTGACGCGCCAGCAAACGGTGCATGGTGCTGTCGGGAGGCGGAACCGTGCTATTCATGGAGCGTGGTGAGCGTCATGGTCTGGTTATGCAGCTGACACTGCTGGAGGTCGCTGAACGGCGCGAGTTCGCCGTAGGAATAAAAGCCAGTGATGGCCATGTCCGGACCCAGGGTGTCGCGCACCTGATCCAGTTCCTCCTCGGTGAGCTGTCCCAGCACCAGCCGGCGTCCAACGCAGCTCACCACCAGGCAAAGGCCCGGCTCACCCGGGCCGCGACGTGCGGCGGCAGCAGCCAGCCCTGCGCTTTCGATGAGGTCGTCAAGATTGGTTTTCATCAGGCGGCAGAGGCTGCCTTGCGGCACATCGCCGGCGAAGGTCAGCGTCTGTGACGCCTCGTCCACCGCCAGCAGGGTGCGAATGACGGGCTGTTCATTCCGGCTGGCGCGGATGCTGAGGGGGAAGCGCAGGCCGTTGCCCGGCAGGTCGTTGGCCTGGTCTGCCAGGAACCGTTTGTACAGGGCCAGTGCCGGCTGACCGTCGATGGCATGAACCACGTTGCCTTCGGCGTGCGTCACATGCCGCTCGGCTCCGAATTCCTGCCAGCCGGCAAAACAGCCGCTGGCCGCGTGCAGGTCGCCATACAGGCCGACCGCAGCCAGCGAACCCGGCCGGGCCGGGGCGTCGGCCATGACCCAGGTGCGGGCGAAGCGGGTGCCGTCAGCGGCAAGACCGCCGGTCACAGGCACCCCGCAATCGCTCAGGCCGGCGGCCAGCTCGCTGCCGTTCACTTCCAGGCCGTCGGAAAAAACCAGCACATGCTGCAAGTCGGGGCCTTGCAGCGCATCCATCAGGCGGCGGGTGATGCTGCGCAAACCGGATTTCGAGGAGCCCACGTCATGGGCGCAGGCCAGTTGTACCCGGCTGTGACCAAAGTGCACGGCGGTGGCCACCACATCCCCGTCGCTGATGGCTGTTCCCAGAATGCTGCCGGCAGAAGAGCAGCCCACGATGAGCGCTTTCGGGAAACGGTTTCTGAGTTCGTGATAGCAGGCCTCTGTCTGGAAATGGTCGGCATGGGCGAACACAAGCACCAGGTCGGCCCGGTCAAACGCTTCACCGCCATCCCATGATCTGGATTCCGGCGCCCAGCGAAGCTGCGTGATTTGCAACCCCTTCTCCCGTATCGGTTTGGTGCATTGTTTTTATAGGGACCATTGTGCCTAATTTGTCGGGAACAGGCGATGCTGCAAGGCACAAAAAAACGCGCCCCGGGAGGCGCGCTTTTCAGGCGACAGGCGTTGCATCAGCCGCACTTGCTGTCGCCGCAATTGAGACAGGTCAGGCACCCGTCCATCTTGATGACGGCCTGGGTGGAGCATTTGGCACACAGGGTGGCTCCTGCCGGAAAACCGCTTTCGCTGCCGGCCTGAGCCTGGCGTTCCGCGTATTCCTGGCGCTTGGCTTCGAGGAACGCCTTCTGCTCCGCTTCATGTTCGGGACGCTTGAGCATGCCGATTTCGTGCAGGTGCTCCCGCAGCACTTCGCCGATCTCGGCCACCAGGCTGGGAATGTACTTTCCGCCCTTCTTGAAGTAGCCGCCCTTGGGGTCGAACACGCTTTGCAGCTCTTCCACCAGGAACGTGATGTCGCCGCCCTTGCGGAACACTGCCGACATCACGCGCGTGAGGGCCACGATCCACTGGAAATGCTCCATGTTCTTGGAGTTGATGAAGATCTCGAAGGGGCGCCGGTGTTCCTGTGGCGTGCCTTCGTTCATCACCACGTCGTTGATGGTGATGTAGAGCGCATGGTCGGTAACCGGCGTCTTGATCTTGTAGGTGTTGCCCACCAGCTTGTCCGGGCGCGACAGGGGCTCACCCAGCTGGTGGATTTCCGCGGTTTTCTGAACGGGCTCGGCTTCCGCTGAGTCGGTGACCACGGAGTAGCCGATGATTTTCTTTTCTATCTTGAGGGTCATGAGGGGCTCCGCGTCAGAATTTGCCGTAATAGCCTTCTTTCAAGGCGTCGTAGAGGTTGGCTGCACTGTGCAGTTCGCCGTCGTACTCGATCGTTTCATTGCCTTTGACTTCCACTGTGGAGCCGTCTTCCAGCGTGAAGCGGTAGGTGGTGTTTTCCAGGT
The DNA here is from genome assembly GCA_028866015.1 of Betaproteobacteria bacterium. Lineage (GTDB taxonomy): Bacteria > Pseudomonadota > Gammaproteobacteria > Burkholderiales > Ferrovaceae > JAKBAT01. Next base: position 1,169 of record JAGWIW010000017.1, on the reverse strand, counting down.
CCTTTTCGGTCACGAGCACGCCCTGGAACGCTTCAGGATTGAAACGGAAGGTGGTGCAGCCCTTCAGGCCCTTTTCATAGGCATAGAAATAGATGTCCTTGAAGTCCTCGTACGGATAATCCGTGGGCACGTTGATGGTTTTTGAAATGGAACTGTCAATCCACTTCTGGGCCGCGGCCTGGATGTCCACATGGGCGCTTGCCGGAATGCTGGAAGAATCCACGAAGTAGTCCGGCAGGCGTGCTTCACCCGTTTCAGCGAAAGGCATGGCCCTGGGGTTGACCAGTTCGCGGTAGGCCAGGAGTTCGTAGGAATAGACATCCACTTTCTCCTTGGACTTCTTGCCCTCGCGGATCACGTTGCGGCTGTAATGGTGTGCGAAGGACGGTTCGATGCCGTTGCTGGCATTGTTGCCCAGGGACAGGGAAATGGTCCCGGTGGGGGCGATGGAGCTGTGGTGGGTGAAGCGCACCCCTTCGCTGGCGATGCGCTCGCGCAGGGTTTCGGGGAACTGCTGCATGTAGCGGCTGTAGCGCCCCAGCAGCACGCGGCCCTTGACCTTGTCGCCCACGCGAATGCCATCGGCCGTCATTTCCGGGCGCTTGGAGAGCATTTCGGCTGTGACTTCAAATTCCTCTTCCATGATGGGGGCGGGCCCCTTTTCCGCGGCCAGTTCGAGGCCGGTGTTCCAGCCTTCCTCCGCCATCACCCGCGTCACCTCTTCCGTGAATTGCAGGGATTCGGGCGAGCCGTACACCATCCTGAGCAGCGTGAGGGTGGAGCCCAGGCCCAGGTAGCCCATGCCATGGCGCCGCTTGCGCATGATTTCGTCCTGCTGCTGCTTGAGGGGCAGGCCGTTCACGTCCACCACGTTGTCCAGCATGCGGGTGAAGACGCGCACCACCTCGCGGTACTCGTCCCAGTCGAAATGGGCTTCCTCCGTGAAGGGGCGGCGCACGAAGCGGGTCAGGTTGATGGAGCCCAGCAGGCAGGCGCCGTACGGGGGCAGGGGTTGCTCTCCGCAGGGATTGGTGGCGCGGATGTTTTCGCACCACCAGTTGTTGTTCATTTCGTTGACGCGGTCGATCAGGATGAACCCGGGTTCGGCGTAGTCGTAGGTGGAGGACATGATGACGTCCCACAGGCGGCGCGCCTTGAGCGTCTTGTAC
>JAGWIW010000056.1 GCA_028866015.1 Betaproteobacteria bacterium | reverse complement strand
TTTGGAAACTGTTCTACCACGCCATAAGGCAGGAGGTCGGCTTCAACGCGTTTGAGAAGGTTGTATCCCAGTTCCTGGTGCGTCATCTCACGGCCCCGGAAGCGCAGCGTGACCTTGGTCTTGTCCCCTTCGTTAAGGAACTTGATCAGATTTCGTACCTTGATGGCGTAATCGCCTTCATCGGTTCCTGGACGAAATTTGATCTCCTTGACCTGGATCTGCTTTTGCTTGACCTTGGCTTCGTGCTGGCGCTTGCTCTCGCGGTACTTGAACTTGCCGTAATCCATCAGACGGCATACCGGGGGCACCGCCATGGGCGCAATTTCCACCAGATCAATTTCGGCCTCCTCGGCCATACGCAGGGCTTCGGACAGCTTTACAACACCTAACTGTTCACTTTCCACCCCGACCAAACGGATCTCGGATGCAGTGATTTCTCCGTTGATCCTGACTTCCTTCGATTGAGCGATAGCAACAACCTCCTGACAATTAAAATCAAATATGCACCCAAGCCCTTAGCCACCGGGCTGGCGCACCTGCTTGCGGTTATTCAGCAGCGCCCGAAAGGGCTGCCACTTCAGCCTTGAAACGGGAGATGAACGCCTCGAGAGACATTTGCCCGAGATCCTCACCCCCACGACTTCTGACCGCCACCTGCTTCGACTGAGCCTCCTTGTCGCCAATAATCAGCTGAAAAGGAAGCTTCTGAAGACTATGCTCTCGGATTTTATAGTTTATTTTCTCATTCCGCAAGTCCAGCTCTACCCGGAACCCTTGATCTTTCAGGGTTTTTACAACAGAAGTGGCATATTCGGCCTGTCCTTCCGAGATATTCATCACCACAGCCTGCACTGGCGCCAGCCACAACGGCATGGCCCCGGCGTAATGCTCGATGAGGATGCCGATGAATCGCTCGAGCGAACCCAGGATGGCCCGGTGCAACATCACTGGCGTCTGTCGGGTGTTGTCTTCAGCCACATAGCTGGCATCCAGGCGTCCGGGCATGGAAAAGTCCGCCTGGATCGTGCCGCATTGCCAGGTACGCCCAATGCTGTCCCTCAGATGAAATTCGATTTTGGGGCCATAAAAAGCGCCTTCGCCTGGCAACACTTCAAACTGAACACCCGTGGCTTCCAGCGCCAGCTTCAAAGCCGCTTCCGCCTTGTCCCATATCTCGTCAGAACCCACGCGTTGTTCAGGGCGGGTGGCCAGTTTGTACTGTACGTCGGTAAAGCCGAAATCCTGATAAACCTTGCGCAACAACCGGATGAAATCAGCCACCTCAGCCTGGATTTGCGCTTCGGTGCAAAAAATATGGCCATCATCCTGGGTGAAGCCACGCACGCGCATCACCCCATGCAGAGCGCCGGAAGGTTCGTTGCGGTGACAGGATCCAAATTCGCCATAACGTACCGGCAGATCCCGATAGCTTTTGATGCCCTGGTTGAAAATCTGCACATGCCCGGGACAGTTCATGGGCTTGATGGCGAAATCACGCGACTCTGATTCCGTGGTGAACATGTTCTTGTGGAAATTGGCCCAATGGCCAGACTTTTCCCACAGGCTCCGATCCAAAATTTGCGGGCAACGCACTTCCTGGTAGCCGTTGTCACGATACACGTGCCGCATGTACTGCTCGATTTCCTGCCACAAGGCCCAGCCTTTGGGGTGCCAGAACACCATGCCCGGCGCCTCGTCCTGCAGGTGGAAAAGATCAAGCTGCTTGCCAAGCCGCCGGTGGTCCCGCTTCTCGGCTTCCTCCAGGCGAGTCAGATAGGCTTCCTGCTCTTCCTTCTTTCCCCAGGCAGTACCGTAGACACGGGTCAGCATTTCATTGCGGGAATCCCCTCGCCAATAGGCGCCAGCAACCCGCATCAGCTTGAATACCTTGAGCTTCCCGGTCGATGGCACATGAGGCCCGCGGCACAGGTCGATGAAATTGCCCTGCCTGTAAAGGGAAATGGGTTCGTTTGCCGGAATGCTGGCGATGATCTCGGCCTTGTAGGCCTCTCCGATCCCCTTGAAAAAGGACACGGCATCATCCCGTGGCATCAGTTCCCGTTGCACCGCGATGTCGCGCTTGGCGATTTCTGTCATGCGCTTTTCGATGGCTGCCAGATCTTCCGGCGTGAAAGCGCGCTTGTAGGCGAAATCATAATAGAAGCCATTTTCGATGACCGGGCCAATGGTGACCTGTGCATCGGGATAGAGCTCCTTCACGGCATGTGCCAGCAAGTGGGCTGTGGAATGGCGGAGAATTTCCACCCCCTCAGGGTCGCGGTCCGTGACAATGGCCAAATCCACACTGTCATCAAGCACAGTGGAAGTATCCACCAGCCGGCCATTGACCTTGCCTGCCAATGCAGCGCGCGCCAGTCCGGCACCAATGCTGGCAGCCACCTCGGCCACTGTGAGCGGGGCGGGATAATTCCGCTCCGAACCGTCGGGCAATCGAATCGTGATCACGGCAATCCTCAAGATACAAGATGCAGGATTTTAGCACAGCAAGCCTGGTCAGCCTGATCAGGAGAAGGAGGACACCGTGGTGGATCTGGTAGAAAGGGATGAAGAAAATGGTAGGCGCGATTGGACTCGAACCAACGACCCCCACCATGTCAAGGTGGTGCTCTAACCAGCTGAGCTACGCGCCTGCAGAACTTTGAATTCTACTATTAACGCAGGGGTTGCTGCAAGAAATTGCCGCGAGTTGGCTAAAGCAGGTCACCATGCCACGATTCCCCGTTCCCAATGCCCGCAATCCGGCGAATGCGGGGCATGTCCAGCAGACGGATTTCGCCGTGTGGCGCATCGATCAGGCTGTTGCGCCGCATTTCGGCAAAAACCCGGCTCACGGTTTCTTCGCTTAATCCCAGCAATTCGGCAATTTCAAGACGGGACAACACAAGCGGAAAGGTTTCCTCATGATTGGCTCCCGCCGGAATCAGTGAAAGGATGAAAGAAGCCACGCGAGCGTGCGCGGGCTTGATGCCCAGATTGCGGATCATGATCTGGGCCTGCACCAACTCGTCCCGGAAACGCTGGATCACACTGAGTGCCACGGCAGGATTCTCTTCCAGCACCCGCAGCATCTCCTTGTGCGTGATGCAGCATGCTTCCACCGGGGTCAGGGCGGTGGCTGTGTAGGGGTAAGTGGCGTCTGAAGTTTCAAAACCGACCAGTTGCCCAGCAACCAGCAAACCAAGGATTTGTTCGCGTCCGGTCAAGGGCATGGTGGTGAGCTTCAGTTGACCTGTGCGCAGGACCAGCAGCTGGGTACAGGGGGTGCCTTCCCGAAAAACAACCTCCCCCGCCGCATATCTGCGTCGATTCAGCACCCCACGGATTTCGCAGACCTGCGCCTTTCCGTGGTCGCCGGAGGTGACCAGTGCACCGCAAAGCACGCACTGGCCATGTTGGCAGCGACAGTTCAGCATTTTATCTACCGGCCACAAGCCCGGTGGCCATTCAGCGAGACTTTTCAGTCATGCCTATATTTTTATTTTTTAAGTATATTCCTTTTTGTCGCAACAGGGGCCAAACCCGACTCAAATTTTCAATTGTTTTTGGCACCCTGGGCGACCCAGGTTTTGATTGTCTCGATATTTTTCTGCGGCAATAAATTTCGCTGGTACGGCATGTGAATGGATGCATCGGCCCGGTTCTCGATCAGCATCACCAAAACGCTGGTCAGGGTATCCCCCGGTTTGACCACGGGCCCAAATTGCGTCCCCTTCATCAATGAGTCGTAGCTGCTCATGTCAAGCTTGCTTTTCTCATAGCCAATGCCTCCGGGCCGGTGACACTCAAAACAGTTCGCCTTGAGGATGGGAACCACGTCCTGGTGATAACTCACCTCATGTTGACCGCACGCAGGCAGAACCGCGGCAGAAAGCGCTGCACATACCCCATAGATAATTGACTTTGATTTCATGGTGAAACCTCCTTCCCGGCTTCAACTTCCCATGGCGACAGAAAGCGGGTGATCAGCCACAGGACGACAAAAGGGCACAAGAAAATGAAAGCAACGGCCAACAGACCCTCATGCCCCAGAATTTCAGGGTAATAAATCAGCAATCCCTTGCTGGTTTTGGAAAGCTCTTGCCCTCCGATCACCACATTCCAGCGCATGGCGACCACGCCAATCATCATGGCAATGCCTGATACGGTCATTCCAGCAACCAGCGTCCGGCCTCGGGCTTTGGAAACAATCAGTACAGTCAGCAACCCCAGCACGCCGATCGAACACCCCCATTGCAGGACCATGCCGTAACGGATCGGCCCCTCAATCAGGCGTTCAACGGTGTCAATGCCTTCCAGCCGCTTGTAGAACATCTCCAGAAGCTCAAGTCCTTCAATCAGCAACACCACCAGAAGGAACGCCCAAAGTGTTTTGGCAAGACCCATCAGCGCCTGCTCGCTGGCAGGAACCTTGCGTTTTTTCGAATACGCCACGTACAGAACCACCAGCAGACCAATTCCCGAAACAATGGCTGACAACAGGAAAATGATCGGCATCAGATCCGACGACCACCATTCGCGCGCCTTGACGGATCCGAACAGAAAGCCCACGTACCCATGCAAGCCGCCAGCGGCAGGAATGCCGATGATGGCCAACGCTGTGGCGAAGCGATGATCGATGGCTAGGGACGCCGGCGAGACGTCATCCGAACCGAGGCTCAGCAGGCGGTAAATTCGCCCTTGAAGCCCGGACTTCGCTTTTGACAGGGCGACGATGTCTGCGCGAAAGGCAAACCATATTTCCAGCAGCAACAGGCAAACATAAAAACCCGCCACGTAGCTGAACGCGGACATGGCTGAGGTCCAATGCGGCGTCAGCACCGCATTGAATGCCCGCTGGGGATTGCCCAAATGAAACAGAAGCGGCATGGGAACAAAGAACATGAAACTCACCGCCGTGAGCAGAGCGAATCGCGCCACCGGTTTGAACTGGTTCATGCCGAATACGTGGTACAGGCTGGACACGATGAATGCCCCGGCTACCAGGCCGGTGATGTAGGGATAGATGACAATGAGCACGCTCCAGGGAATGTCGGTCTCGTTGGGATAGACGTAGCCGACATAGGGAGCGGCATTAGCAAGGGTTCCAATCATTCAAGATACCTCCTTGTCGATGCCCACATAAAACACGTTGGGAGCGTTTCCTGTGTGGGGCTTCAACACCGAGACCCGGTTGTTTTTGATAAATTGGCTGATGGGGCTTTCCGGATCGTTGCGGTCGCCAAACACCCTGGCTTCCACAGGACAAACTTCCACGCAGGCAGGCTGCAGCCCTTTGGTGATCCGGTGATAGCACCAGGTGCATTTGTCCGTGACACCCATCGTGTGATTGAACTCGCGTGCGCCGTAAGGACAGGCCTGCACGCAATACTGGCAGCCGATGCAATAGGAATGGTCTATCAGGACCACCCCATCCCTTGTCTGGTAGGTTGCTCCTGTGGGACAAACCTGCACGCAGGCAGGGTGGGTGCAATGGTTGCAAAGCTTCGGCACAAAAAATGCTTTTTCCACCGGAGCATCCTGGTAGCGGTTGTCGAACCGAAATGCCTGCTCCGAACCCGAAGCTGCAATATTTCCCGGCTCGCTCTGGCTATCCACATGGGCATGGTCGTCGCCTTTCAGGTACACGTAGCGCTCGACCCAGGTTCTGAAATGGTGGGCATCCCGTGTTACGCCGTTTTCTGCCTTGCAGGCTTCCACACAGCGCAGACAACCGATGCAGCGCGTGGCATCCACGCCGAATGCCCATTTGTGCTTGCGCCAGTCATATCCCGGAATGTTCGGTATCGGCGCTTCCTGCGGTGATGAGGCGGCGGGCAAGGTTTTGCTGACCCAGGTGCCTGCACAGGCTGCCCCAATTCCGACCGTACGCAGAAAATTTCTCCGCAGTGCATTTGCCGCCTTCGGCATTTTTTCTTTGTCCAGACGATCCATTTTCATGCTCCAAGACAAGGTCACTTGCAATTGGCGCTGGCATAAAAGGCCGCCAGGCGATCGATGTCATCATCACTCAAGGTCTTCGCCACACTGGTCATGACGGGATGGGAACGGCTGCCACTGCGGAAGGATTTCAGGGATGCCGTCAAATACGACACATTCTGTCCAGCCAGGTTGGGCCAGGAAGGATTTCCCCCTACCCCTGCCGCACCGTGGCAAAGCGCACAAGTCGCTGAACGTGCTTTCCCCAGGGACGCCAGGGCCTGGTCACCGGCGACTCTTTTACAGCCTTCCTTCGAAAAGTAGGCCGACAAGTTTTCCATGTCGGCATCACTCAACCCGGCCGCCATCCCAGACATCATTTCGTTAGTACGGGTACCGGCCTTGAAAGCCTGCAGCGACTTCAGGAGATAACCTGCATGCTGGCTTGCCAGATTGGGCCATTCAGGGTTGACACTGTGTCCGTCCGGACCGTGGCATGCCGCACATTGCGCTGCCAGGGTTTTCCCGAGCACGGGATTGCCTTGCGCGGGGCGCGGCAACTCCGAAAAATTGATTTTCGGCTCATGGGGGTCATGGCAGGAATTGCACGCAGCCATTCCGGAATGCGAAGCCAATGCCACCTGACGCTGCGCAGCAGGGCGGCCGGGCATGGCTTCATGGCACTGAATGCATTGGGTCCTGTCCTTGGGCTGGGACAGTGACCCGGAAGCCGCGCTTTTATCCGTAAGAACCGCTGCGTGGCCGCCAAGTGCAATCCGCTCGTCAAAGCTGAGGGGTGTGGCGACCGATGAAGGATGCTGGCCGACAGGCCCGTGGCAAACCTCACAGCGCACATGCTTGCCGGCAGCAGGATTGTTGTGCGGGCTTGATTCCCAGGCCGCGTATTGCTTCTGATGACAGGATTTGCAGTAGGCATTTCCACGGAAACGGGGCGAATCCCCTGCAATTTCTGCTACAGAATCACCGCGATAATGACCGTAGCGATAATAGGACTTGTCCGTGAAGTAGGCTTTTGCACCCACAGCCGCCGCAGCAACCACGGCCACCAGAATCATGAGGCGTACGATGTGCTTTGGCATGTCTTTCTCCGTGTGATTGCTAAAGCTGGAGAAAGGCTAGAAGAAAAATGTGGTAATTACATTGAGAACACGCAATCGCAATATTGATATTTCGCAATCGCAATTTTTTCGTGGTGGCAGAAAAATATTGAGTTTAATTGAGGCAGATCAAAATGCGACGGAACAGAAACGCCTAGTATGGGAAACATCAACTGGGCTCTGTGCTCTGGATGCCAGTGAAATGGTCCCCCTCAAGCACAGGCAGCCCCCCGCTCAATGCATTGGGGTTGCCTGTGTTCTTTTCCTTTTGTCTGCTTTTAGACGGTGACCCGAAAACCGGCATCAGGACTACTCCGAGCCCTTGTTTCAGCCAGTCCTCCAGCGATGGCATTGTCGTTGAACCAGTTCGGGAAATGATCTGGTCAGGGCATATTCTTCCCGCAACATCCCTGCATCGCTGACACCTTCGCGCAGCGCCTGCAGCAGTTCGGCGCAGGCGCGATCGGCACCGATGGCCATGGCATGCACCTCAATTTTTGCAAAAGTGCTGGCAAGTTCTTCAGAAAGCGGCCTGTGTTCGTTGGTCTGGGGGTCCACATAGACACCCTGAGCCCCGAACCGGCAAGCCTGGAACCGGTTGAAGGTATAGACCAGATAATCGCGTTCGCCAGGCCTGAACGGCTTCTCTTCAAGAAGGTAGCGGGCCAGCGACTGGATGAAAGCCGCCAGCTGCGCCGCCCGGGCAATGGTGAGGGGCGTGTCCATGACACGAACTTCCACCGTACCGAATTCCGGTTTGGGCCGGATATCCCAGTAGAAATCCTTCATGCTTTTCACAACCCCTGTATTCACCATGGACTCGAAATAAGCCTCGAAGGAGTCCCAGGTTTCCACGAAGGGGGCCCGCCCGCTCAAGGGAAATGCAAAAACAGAGTTCAAGCGGGCCGAATCAAATCCGGTATCGTGCCCTTGCACAAATGGGGATGAGGCGCTGAGGGCGATGAAATGCGGAACGTACCGGGACAACCCGTGCAGCAGATATAGCGCCAGGTCGGGGTCATGGCATCCGATGTGCACATGCTGCCCGAAGATGGTGAACTGCTTGGCAAGGTAACCGTACAGATCCGACAGGTAGTCGAAGCGTTCGGTGGGTGAGATCTTTCTTTCGCTCCAATGCTGGAAGCTGTGGGTCCCCCCCCCGCAAATGCCGATGTTGAGGCTATCCCCGCTGGAGACCAGCACGTCGCGAATTTCCCCAAGCTGCTCCAGCACATCGGCGTAGCGATGGCAAACACCGGTGGC
>JAGWIW010000133.1 GCA_028866015.1 Betaproteobacteria bacterium | reverse complement strand
TTAGCCATGATTCAAATGCAATCGATGCTCGATGTCGCCGATAACACCGGCGCCAAATCGGTAATGTGCATCAAGGTTTTGGGCGGCTCTAAGCGCCGTTACGCCAACATTGGCGACGTCATCAAGGTCAGCATCAAGTCTGCTGCGCCGCGCGGTCGCGTCAAGAAGGGCGAGGTATACAACGCCGTGGTGGTGCGTACGGCCAAGGGCGTCCGTCGCCCGGACGGTTCGCTGGTCAAGTTCGACGGCAACGCCGCCGTACTGCTCAACGCCAAGCTCGAACCGATCGGCACGCGTATTTTCGGGCCCGTGACGCGCGAACTGCGGACCGAGCGCTTCATGAAAATCGTGTCGCTCGCGCCCGAAGTCTTATAGGAGCAGAACATGCGCAAGATTCGTAAAGGCGATGAAGTGATCGCCATCGCTGGCAAGGACAAAGGCAAGCGTGGTGCCGTGCTGCGCGTGATCGATGATTCCGCGTTCGTGGTGGAAGGCATCAACCGCGTCAAGAAGCACCAGAAGCCCAACCCGGTCAAAGGCGACCAGGGTGGCATCGTCGAGAAGGAAATGCCGATTCACGCATCCAATGTGGCCCTGTTCAATCCGGCCACCCAGAAGGCGGATCGCGTGGGCGTCCGTGTCCTGGAAGATGGGCGCCGCGTCCGGTATTTCAAATCCAATGGCGAAGTTGTCGACGCGTAAGGAACCAGCATGAGCCGTCTGAACAGTTTTTACAAAGAAACCGTGGTGCCGAGCCTCGTCAAGGAGTTCGGTTACAAGTCGGTGATGGAAGTGCCCCGTATCACCAAAATCACCCTCAACATGGGTGTGGGCGAAGCCGTGGCTGACAAGAAAGTCATCGAGCATGCGGTTGGCGACATGGAAAAGATTGCTGGCCAGAAGCCGGTGGTGACCAAGTCGCGCAAGTCCATCGCCGGTTTCAAGATTCGCCAGGGTTACCCCATCGGTTGCATGGTCACCCTGCGCCGCGAGCGCATGTACGAATTCCTGGACCGCCTGATTTCCGTGGCGATCCCCCGTATTCGCGATTTCCGCGGCATTTCCGGAAAATCCTTCGACGGCCGTGGCAACTACAGCATGGGTGTCAAGGAACAGACCATCTTCCCGGAAATCGAATACGACAAGATTGACGCAGTGCGTGGGATGAACATCACCATCACCACCACCGCAAAGACGGATGCCGAAGCAAAAGCCTTGCTGCTGGCATTCAAATTCCCTATGAAAGTCTGAGGTGCCCTGTGGCGAAACTTGCACTGATCAACCGAGAGCAGAAGCGCCGCGAAACGGTGAAGAAATTTGCCGCTAAGCGAGCCCAGTTGCTGAGCGTCATCAATGACAGCAAGGCGACTGAAGAAGCCCGCCATGAGGCGCGTACGGCGCTGCAGGATCTGCCGCGCAACGCAAGCCCGTCCAGGCTGCGCAACCGCTGTGCCCTGACGGGCCGGCCGCGCGGCGTTTACAGCAAATTCGGTCTGGGGCGTAACAAGCTCCGCGAAATCGCGATGCGCGGAGAAATCCCGGGCATCATCAAGGCCAGCTGGTAGTAGCAGGAGCGACACCCGATGAGCATGACAGATCCGATCGCCGA
>JAGWIW010000132.1 GCA_028866015.1 Betaproteobacteria bacterium | reverse complement strand
GGCACTGAAGCCTTGGATAGGCCCGCCTTACAGAAGGGGGTCTTGCCTTGCCGCCTCCCAGGCGTGGATTGCATGCTTGCGTATTTCCCCCCAGTGATAGCCCCCCAAATCTCCGTTCTGGCAGATGACCCTGTGGCAGGGGATGGCGAAGGCTATCGGGTTGTCACCCACCGCTCCGCCTACCGCGCGCGACGCTCGGGGCCGGCCAATGGCTTTTGCGATTCTGGCATAGCTGGCAATCTGGCCACTGGGTATCTGTAGCAGTGCTTTCCATACGCTGACCTGAAAATTTGTGCCGGAAACATAGAGGGACAATGGACGGTCCGGCGAGACGTTGCCGCTGAACAGGGTGTCGACCAGGGCACGCGTTTGACTCTGGTTTTCGCGCATATGGGCATAAGGCCACTTGCGGGCCAGGCGGGTTCGCGCGGTTTCGATGCCACCGCCTTCCACGAATTCGAGGCCACAGATTCCTCTCGCGGTGGCCGCAATAAATACGGGGCCGAAAGGCGTTTCATGCAGGCCGAACTCGATGGCCATGCCTTTTCCGGCCGCCTTGAATTCCCCCGGGGTCGCGGCCTCCAGGTGAATGAAATGGTCATGCAGGCGCGATCCGCTGCTAAGGCCCACCGCATCGGTGACATCGATCAGGGGCCGCGATTCGCGCAACAGCTGCTTGGCCCGCTCCACGGTCAATACCTGCAGATAGCGCTTGGGGGTGACGCCGACCCAGCGGCAAAACAGGCGCTGGAAATGAAAGGGGCTCAGCCGCAAATGCGCTGCAATGTCAGCCAGCGTGGGCTGATTGTTGGCGTGGCGAGTCAGGTAGGCAATGGCCTGGGCAATGCGGTCGTAGTCTGACATTTAGTCGGGCCCCGGCCCGTAAAATCCTTGAAAGTCCGTGAGCAGCGTTTCCATAGCCGTGTGCCTGTTCCGTCCGGTTGCAGGGTGCGAGCGCACATTGTGCGGGCCCCTCCGCATTCTGGCGACCCGGATCTTGCTATTGCAGGAATCACCGGCTTTCGCGGGTGCTGCGCGCCAGCGCTACAAATGCCCGCAGGTAATGGATCTCTGCATCGGCTTCGCGATAGCCCACAAAAATCTGCTTGTCCACGCCCTTGCGGCCGAGTTTGACCGGGGCAACGTCAAATTTGGCGCCTTGTTCTTCCACCAGCCAGCGGGGCAGGGCGGCCACGCCGCGTCCACTGGCCACCATCTGCAGCATGATGTCGGTGGTTTCGATGGTTTTGTGATGTCTGGGGCTGATGCCGGCCGGGGTGAGAAACCGCGTGTACACGTCGAGCCGGTCGATCTCGACCGGGTAGGTGATCAGGGTTTCATCGGACAGCTGCTTGGGTTGCACGAAGGCGCACTGGCGTAAGGGATGGTCTGGGCCAACCACAAGAACCTGTTCATAGTCGAACACCGGCTCGAAGGTGAGCCCCACCTTGTAGAGCGGATCGGGCGTCACCAGCAAATCGATTTCGTAATTGAACAGGGCGCCGATGCCCCCGAACTGGAATTTTTGCTTCACATCCACGTCCACCGCGGGCCATGCGGCCAGGTAAGGCGACACGATCTTCAGCAGCCACTGGTAGCAGGGGTGGCATTCCATGCCGATCCGCAACACGCCGCGTTCGCC
>JAGWIW010000131.1 GCA_028866015.1 Betaproteobacteria bacterium | reverse complement strand
ATGCAGGGTAGTGCCGACGGCATCGCCTTTGACGAGGATGGCATTCATCACACCGTCCACGTTGGCGATCAGGCGCTTGGCGGGGATCAGCGTCGGGTGCACGCGCAATTCGATGCCACGCGCAGTGCGGCGCGTGATGCCCAGCAGCTTGATGCGGTAGCCGAATTCTTCCGCATAGCGGATGTCTTCCGCGGTCAGTTTGGAAATGCCTTCCGTGTAAGCCCGCTCGAATTGCATGGGAATGCCGAAAGCGATGGCGGCCATGATGGTGAGCTTGTGGGCGGCATCGATGCCTTCGATGTCGAAGGTGGGATCCGCTTCCGCATAACCCAGGGCTTGCGCTTCCTTGAGTGCATCGGCAAAACTCACTCCACGGTCGCGCATGCTGGTGAGGATGTAATTGCTGGTACCGTTGATGATTCCGGCAATCCATTCGATGCGGTTGGCAGTAAGCCCCTCTCTCAGAGTCTTGATGATGGGAATGCCGCCGGCCACCGCCGCCTCGAAGGCCACCATCACGCCCCGTTCATGCGCCGCCTTGAAAATTTCATTGCCATGCAGGGCCAGCAGTGCCTTGTTGGCGGTGACCACGTGCTTGCCCTGGGCTATCGCCTGCAGCACCAGTTCCTTGGCCGGATGGATGCCGCCCATCAGCTCGGCCACGATGTCCACTTCCGGGGAGTTCACCACCTGCATGGGGTCCGTGGTAAGTGCAATCTTCCCGCCGGTCTTCTCTCCTGCGCGGGCCAGGTCGGCCTCACGGACTGCGGCCATGGTGACCCGGATTTCCCTTCCGGCACGACGCGAAATTTCTTCCCGATTGCGCTCGAGAATGGCGTAGGTGCCGCCACCGACCACGCCCAGGCCCAACAACCCGACTCGTATGGGTTTCATATCAATCCATCCTTGCGAAACATGTCTCTGATGCCCCGGATCGCTTGCCGCGTGCGGGCTTCGTTTTCGATCAGTGAAAAACGCACATGATCATCGCCCAGTTCACCGAAGCCGACCCCGGGGGAGACGGCCGTCTTGGCGTCCTGAAGCAGTTTTTTGGAAAATTCGAGCGAACCCATGGCGCGGTAGTGATCGGGGATTTTCGCCCAGACATACATGGTGGCCTTGGGATTGGCCACCATCCAGCCGATGTTGTGCAGTCCCTGCACCATCACATCGCGGCGTTTCTGGTAGGTGGAACGGATCGTTTCCACGCATTCCTGTGGACCTTCCAGCGCAACGATTGATGCCACCTGGATGGGCGTGAACGTGCCGTAATCGTGATAGCTTTTCATGCGGCCCAGGGCGGCCACGAGTTCCCGGTTGCCCACCATGAAGCCGACGCGCCAACCCGCCATGCTGTAGCTCTTGGACAGGGTGAAAAATTCAACGGCCACGTCTTTCGCACCCGGCACCTGAAGGATGGAAGGCGCCTTGTAGCCGTCGTACACAATGTCGGCATAGGCCAGGTCGTGCACCACGTAAATCCCGTATTCGCGCGCAATGGCCACCACGCGCTCGAAGAAGGCCAGGTCCACGCACTGGGTGGTGGGGTTGCTGGGAAAATTGAGGATCAGCAGCTTGGGGCGGGGATAGGAGCCGCGCAGACCGGCCTCCAGCTCCTCGAAGAAATCCACCCCCGGGGTCATGCGGATATGGCGGATATCAGCCCCGGCGATGAC
>JAGWIW010000004.1 GCA_028866015.1 Betaproteobacteria bacterium | reverse complement strand
GTTCGCTGCCGTCCATGACCAATGCGTCGTATATGGCCGGCATCTGGTCGCGCTGAAACTCAACGTCGATCACGGCACCGATGCACTGGACAATTTTTCCTTGGTTCATTTGCGTGTCCTAAACGTTATCTATGTATGAATTGGGTTTATACCGCTGCGGCGCCGCTGACGATCTCGGACAGTTCCTTGGTGATCGCGGCCTGCCGGGTCTTGTTGTAGATCAGCTGGAGTTCGTCGATCACGTTGCCTGCGTTGTCCGATGCCGCTTTCATGGCCACCATGCGGGCACTCTGCTCGGAGGCGATGTTTTCCGCGACAGCCTGGTAAATCAGGGCTTCCACGTAACGAAGCAACAGTTCATCCACCACGGAACGGGGGTCCGGCTCGTAGATGTAGTCCCAGGCAGCCGCTTCGATTGCCGTTTCGCCAGACAGGTATTCCTTGGGCAGCGGCAGCAGGGGTTCGACCACAGGTTCCTGCTTCATGGTGTTCACGAAGCGGTTGTAGGCCAGGTAAACCGCATCCACCTTGCCTTCGGCATACAGATCCAGCATCACCTTGAGCGGTCCGATGAGCTTTTCCAGGTGGGGGGTGTCTCCGATGTGGACCAGCTGCGCAACGACCGGTGCCCCGACGCGTTGCAGAAAGCCCAAACCCTTGTTGCCGATGGCAACGGTTTGCACCTTGGCACCACCCTCTTCCCATTGCTTCATGGACTGGGTCACCAGCCGAAGCAGGTTGGTGTTGAGGCCGCCGCACAGTCCCTTGTCGGAAGTCACCACCACCACCCCCACGTTGCGCACCGGTTCACGGCGCACCATGAACGCATGGCGATATTCGGGGTGAGCTTGTGCCAGGTGGGAGGCCACCTTTCGGATCTTCTCGCCATAAGGACGGGAAGCCCGCATGCGTTCCTGTGCCTTGCGCATTTTGCTTGCGGCCACCATCTCCATGGCCTTGGTGATCTTGCGCGTGTTTTGCACGCTCTTGATCTTCATCCGGATTTCTTTTGAACCCGCCATTTCTTAAGCTCCGTCGCGCCCCTGGACTCAGTAAACGCCTGTTTTCTTGAAATCCTGGATGGCTGCATCCAGCGCCTTTTCGGTTTCACCGTCGAGGTCCTGCGTGGCTGCAATTTTTTCGACGATGGCGGCATACTTGGTTTTGAGGAATGCGCGCAGGCCGGATTCAAAAGCCAGGGCACGCTTCACTTCCACATCGTCGTAATAGCCCTTGTTGACGGCAAACAGAGTGACCGCCATTTCAGCCACGGAAAGGGTCGCGTACTGTGCCTGCTTCATCAGCTCGGTCACCATGCGGCCGCGCTCCAGCTGCTTGCGGGTTGCGTCGTCAAGGTCTGACGCAAACTGGGCAAACGCCGCCAGCTCGCGATACTGCGCCAGTGCCAGACGCACGCCGCCACCGAGCTTCTTGATGACCTTGGTCTGGGCCGCGCCACCCACACGCGAAACGGAAATGCCCGCGTTGATGGCAGGCCGGATGCCGGCGTTGAAAAGGTCGGTTTCAAGGAAGATCTGGCCGTCCGTGATGGAAATCACGTTGGTGGGCACGAAGGCGGTTACGTCGCCCGCCTGGGTTTCGATGATGGGCAAGGCGGTAAGCGAGCCGGTCTTGCCTTTCACTTCGCCCTTGGTTTCCCGTTCCACGTATTCTTCATTGACGCGGGCCGCGCGTTCAAGCAGGCGGGAATGCAGGTAGAAAACGTCGCCAGGATAGGCTTCGCGTCCGGGAGGACGGCGCAGCAGCAGCGAAATCTGGCGATAAGCCCAGGCTTGCTTGGTCAAGTCATCATAGATGATCAACGCATCCTGACCGCGATCGCGGAAGTATTCGCCCATGGAGCAGCCGGAATAAGGAGCGATGAACTGCATCGCTGCCGAGTCGGAAGCGGTGGCGGCCACCACGATGGTGTACTCCATCGCGCCGTGTTCTTCGAGCTTGCGCACCACGTTGGCAATGGAAGATGCTTTCTGTCCAATGGCCACGTAAATGCAGGTCATGTTCTGACCTTTCTGGTTGATGATGGTGTCCACGGCCACAGCGGTCTTGCCGGTCTGGCGGTCACCGATGATCAGTTCGCGCTGTCCGCGGCCGATGGGAACCATCGAGTCCACGGACTTGAGTCCGGTCTGGACGGGCTGGGACACGGACTTCCGCCAGATCACCCCGGGGGCAATCTTTTCAATGGGTGAAGTCTGCTTGGCATTGATGGGCCCCTTGCCGTCAATCGGCTTGCCCAGGGCATCCACCACGCGCCCGATCAGTTCAGGACCGACCGGCACTTCCAGGATACGGCCCGTGCAGGTGACGGTATCCCCTTCACTGATGTGTTCGTAATCACCCAAAACCACGGCACCAACAGAATCGCGCTCGAGATTCAGGGCAAGGCCGAAGGTGTTCTTGGGAAACTCGATCATTTCCCCCTGCATCACGTCGGTCAGTCCATGGATACGGACGATACCGTCCGTCACAGACACGACCGTGCCCTGAGTGCGGGCTTCCGCCGTGACGGGAAGACTCTGGATCTTCGCCTTGATCAGTTCGCTAATTTCCGACGGGTTCAACTGCATGGTGTTCTCCTGACAGGCGGGTTCTTTGAACCCGCCTTTGCTTTAACGTTTTAGCGCAACAGCCATTTGGTCGATGCGGGCACGGACGGAGCCGTCGATCACCACATCGCCTACGGTCACTTTCACGCCCCCGATCAACGACGCGTCAACCGATACCTCTGCCCGGATCTTTCTGGAAAACCGCTTTTCCAGCCCGCTCACCAGCTGTTCCAGCTCCTGGGCCGCGAGGGGAAAGGCGCTGACGATCTGTGCGTCGAGCATCCCCTCATGCTGGTGCCGCAGGGTTTCGAACTGGCGGCTGATGGCAGGCAGGGCCGAAATCCGGTGGTTGTCCACCAGAAGCTGGACCAGCTTCCGCCCTTCCTCGTTCAGTTTTCCTCCGCAGACGGACAGGATAATGCCCGCCAGCTGTGCGCGATCCAGGCGGGGATTGCCCACCAGGGCAGCCATGTCCGGATCACTGGCAACGGCTGAAAGCCATTGCAGGGATTCAGACCAGCGTTCCAGGGCTTTTTCTTCCAAAGCCAGCTTGAAGACGGCTTCCGCGTAGGGTCTGGCAATCGTTGTCATCTCTGCCATGATGATCCTTACAGCTCAGTGCGGATGGAGGCCAGAAGTTCCGAATGGGCCTGGGCATTGATTTCACGGCGCAGGATCTTTTCGGCACCGGCAACGGCCAGATCAGCCACGCGATCACGCAGCGACTCCTTGGCACGCATGACTTCCTGTTCCACTTCAGCCTTGGACTGGGCAATGACCCGGTCCGCCTCAGCCTTCGCTTCCAGGCGCGCTTCCTCGATGATTTCGCTGCGGCGCTTTTCAGAGAGCGCAATGATCTCTGCGGCTTTGGCCTTGGCTTCGTTCAACGCTTCCTCGGAACGACGCTCGGCCTGCACCAAGTCCTGCTTGCCGCGCTCGGCTGCAGCAAGGCCATCGGCGATTTTCCTGGCCCGCTCCTCAAGAGCGGCCACGAGCGGCGGCCAGACGAATTTCATGGTGAACCAGATCAGGATCGCAAACGTGATGGCCTGACCGATGATAGTGGCATTGATGTTCATGCCTGTGCTCCCAAAATTTCGGCTTGCTGGTTATTAGCCCTTCAGCATCGGGACAAAGGGGTTGGCAAACAGCATGAACAGGCCGATACCCACGCCGATCATGGTCACCGCATCCAGCAGACCGGCAACAATGAACATTTTCACTTGCAGGGTCGGGATCATTTCAGGCTGGCGGGCAGCGCCTTCCAGGAAACGTCCGCCCAGAATACCGAAGCCGATGGCGGTTCCCAGCGCACCACATCCGATCAGGATTGAAACGGCGATGGCGGTGCTGCCGAGCAGGGATGCAAGGTGTTCCATTGATTTCTCCTTAAAATCTACTTAATTACAAGTTAAAAAGGTTTACTGCCAAATCTTCCAGTCCGCACCCTCGGGCTCAATGGCTTTCATGGGCCATGCTGAGGTAAATGATGGTGAGGATCATGAAAATGAATGCCTGCAGGGTGATGATCAGGATGTGGAAGATTGCCCACGGTGCTCCCAGGATCCACTGCAGGTAAAACGGGAGCAATGCGATCAGAATGAATACCATCTCGCCGGCATACATGTTGCCGAACAACCGCAGCGCCAAGGAAACCGGCTTTGCAACATCTTCAATGATGCGGAACAGCAGGTTGAAAGGCGCCATTTTGGGCCCGAAAGGGACGGTCAGCACTTCGTGCATGAACCCGCCAAATTTCTTTGCCTTGATGTTGTAGAAGAAGATCAGGAAGAAAACCGTCAGCGACATGGCAAAGGTGTGGTTGGGATCCGTCGTGGGAACCGGCTTCCAGTGGTGCACGCCAAGGGCACCCATAATCATGGGCACCAGGTCAACCGGCAGCAGGTCCACAGCGTTGAGTACAAATACCCACAGGAAAATGGTCAGTGCCAGGGGCCCTACGGCGCCGCTTTCTCCGTGGAATGTATCCCGGACCTGGGATTGAACCATTTCGAAGATCATTTCGACGGCAGCCTGCAGCTTCCCCGGCACCCCGGAAGTGGCTTTGCGCGCAACCCAGGCAAAAAGTCCGACGACCATCAGGCCCAACAGTGCCGAAGTGATGATGGTATCGAGATTGAAGGTCCAGAATCCATGACCGTCCTGCAGGTTGGTCAGGTGGTGATGAATGTATTCGCTGGTGCTGTTGCCTGCGCTTTCGCTCATGATCTCGACAATGTCAGTCCATCAGCAGCGCTGCGAAGTAGACCAGCAGCGTTGCGATATATGTTAAAAAAAACTCGGGTAACCGCAACGATCGGTACAACATAAATGTTGCACTGAACAGAATTACGGTTGTTACAAACTTGAACCGCTCCCCCGCATACTGCGCCTGAAGCCAATGCTTCGCTGTGTTCCCGCGGGACGAAGCGCTCCTCGCGGCATAGGACAGACCCGACAGAAAACCGATGGATCCGCCCAG
The DNA here is from genome assembly GCA_028866015.1 of Betaproteobacteria bacterium. Lineage (GTDB taxonomy): Bacteria > Pseudomonadota > Gammaproteobacteria > Burkholderiales > Ferrovaceae > JAKBAT01. Next base: position 106,356 of record JAGWIW010000004.1, on the reverse strand, counting down.
GACCGAAGAGACTGCTGCGTCCCTGCTGGATAGGGTGGCCAAAGCCAGCCCAATCACCGCGGTAACGACAATTTGGAGGCCAATGATCTTGAGTATTTTGCGACTGATCACGCGGGGGCGCCTGCCAAACGGCTGGATTATAAACCTGCTTGAAACGGGGGGTCAATGATAGTGGTCAAGCGCGCAAAAGCTGGAGCAACCCTTCCAGCTGGTCGAGGCTGTGATAACGGATTGACAGGGTTCCCGCCCCCGACCGTCCGGTCTTGAAGGTGACGGTTGCTCCAAGGCGGTCGGACAGTTCGTCCTGTAAGGCGACCAGATCCCGCGCCAACGGAGCACGCACGGCGCTGGGCTTGTCCGTGAGCAGCCGTTGCACGCGCTGTTCCGTTTCGCGAACAGACCATCCTTTGGCCACCACTTCGGCCGCCACTGCCTGCTGACGGCTTGTGGGCAGTGGCAGCAAGGCGCGGGCGTGGCCCATTTCAAGCAGGCCATCCATGAGGAGTGAGCGCACACTATCTTGCAGGTTGAGCAAACGCAGTAAATTGGACACAGCGCTGCGGGAGCGGCCTACGGCCTGGGCAGCGCTTTCATGGGTCATGCCGAATTCGCGGATCAGGCGCTCCAGACCCAGCGCCTCTTCCAGCGGGTTGAGGTCCTCACGCTGGATATTTTCGATCAGCGCCACGGCCAGCGTGGCTTCGTCCGGAATCGGGCGCACCAGCACGGGAATTTCTGCAAGCCCGGCCAGCTGGGCGGCACGCCAGCGACGCTCGCCGGCGATGATTTCATAGCGTCCCTCTGGGAGCGGACGCACCAGCACCGGCTGCAGCAGCCCCTGGGCACGGATGGATTCACTGAGCTCCCGCAGGGACTCAGGATCCATGCGACTGCGGGGCTGGTATTTACCGGGCTGGAGCTGGTGAACCGGCAGAAGGGAGGGCTGTTGCGTGGCTGACGGTGGCGGTTCGGCACCCAGCAGTGCATCCAGCCCCCTTCCCAACCCCTTTGCTTTCGCCATGATTCCGTCCTCTTCGTGTGTTCAGTGTGATGCGTGACCGTTTTCAAAGCGCTCCAGCATTTCCCGGGTCAACTGCAGATATGCCTGGGCCCCCTTGGAAACCGGATCGTATTTGAGCGCAGGCTGGCCATGGCTGGGCGCTTCCGCCAGCCGGACGTTTCTTGGAATGGCTGTCTGGTAAACCTTGCCGCCGAAATGTCGCTCAAGCTGGGCTGAAACCTGCTGGGCCAAGGCGTTTCGGGGATCCAGCATGGTGCGCAGCAAACCCTCGATTTCCAGGCCGGTATTCAGATGCCCGCGCACCCGTCGAATGGTCTGCACGAGATCGGACAAACCCTCCAGGGCGTAGTACTCGCACTGCATGGGAATGAGCACCCGCCAGGCTGCCGCAAGCCCGTTGATGGTCAACAGGTTCAGGGCCGGCGGGCAATCGATCAGCACCACATCGTATTCGTCAGCAGCCTGGGTCAGGGCATTTTTCAACCGGTACTCGCGCGAGGGCGCATCAACCAGCTCCACTTCCGCCCCCGCCAGTTCGCGGTTCGCAGGCAGCACGTCGTAGCCGCCCGCTTCGGAGCGAACCCTTGCCCCCTTGAAGTCGGTCTGCTCCAGCAGCAGGTGATAAACCGAGTGTTGCAGCGAGGCCTTGTCAATGCCGCTGCCGGTGGTGGCATTCCCTTGCGGGTCCAGGTCAACCAGCAAGGCGCGCCGGCCCAGTGCGGCAAGGCTGGCCGCTACATTGACTACGGTGGTGGTCTTTCCCACCCCCCCCTTCTGGTTGGTCACGGCCAGGACATGCATCATGTGCGGCTTGCTCCAATGACGATCAAATGGCGTTCGGCTGCCAGATGCGGGACGGCCACGGGAACCACTTCCGGGGTCAGGTCCGGCCCGAGTCGGCTGATTTCTTCAAAAGGGACAACCCCTTTCATGGCAATGATGGTGCCGTCGGAAGTCAAAAGACGGCGCGCACCGGATACGAAGTCAGGCAGGTCTGAAAAAGCGCGGGACACGATGGCGTCAAAGCGGTCATCGGTCTGCCAGCGTTCAACCCGTTCCGCCACCACCTGCACGTTTTCCAGTCCCAGCTCCAGCTTGGCCTGTCTCAAAAAGGCCGCTTTCTTCTGGTTGGGTTCCAGCAGGGTCACCTGCAGGGCGGGCAGTGCGATGGCCAGCGGAATGCCCGGCATGCCCCCACCACTGCCCACATCAAGCAGCCGGTGCTTGCCTTGCAGACGGGATACCACGGTCAGGCTGTCCAGCAGATGCAGGGTGACCATGCGCGCCCGGTCGCGGACTGCCGTCAGGTTGATCACCGCATTCCATTTTTCCAGCAGGTCCAGGTAGTGCTCAAAACGTTCAATTGCCCCGCTGGGCAAAGGAATACCCAGCGCCTGGACGCCTTCCGGCAGTTCGTGATTTTCTTTCATGCGCTCCGCGGCTCCTGCAAAATGGGTGCCGTAGCCCGTCGCAAATGAACCAGCAGCAGCGCCACCGCCGCAGGCGTAACCCCCGCGATCCGGCTGGCCTGGCCCACGGTCTGCGGGCGGTGCCGGCTCAGCAGCTGCTCCACTTCGCGTGACAACCCGCGCACGGAAGCAAAGTCCATGTCATCGGGAATGGGCAGGTGCTCCTGGTCACGGTGACGCGCCACCTCTTCCTGCTGTCGTGCGATGTACCCTTCGTATTTGACCTGCACTTCCACCTGATCGGCGGCATCCGCCGCCAGCGATTCAGCTCCCCGTGCTCCCGGCAGCGTCATCAGGTCGTGATAGCCAATTTGGGGACGCCGCAGCAACTCCAGCAACGTCTGGTCCCGCTCCAGGGGCTGCCCAAAAACCCGCAGGACCTCTGGCAACGGAACCTGTCCCGTCCGCAGCCAGGTCCCACGCAGGCGCTGGATTTCCCGCTCCACATTTTCCTTTTTGTTTTCAAAGGCCTGCCATCTTTCGTCGGAGATGAGCCCAAGTTCCCGACCTTGCGCGGTCAGGCGCAAATCGGCATTGTCTTCACGCAATTGCAGACGGTATTCGGCACGGCTGGTGAACATGCGGTAAGGCTCTGTCACGCCGCGTGTCACAAGATCATCCACCAGCACCCCAAGATAGGCTTCGTGGCGCTTCGGCCACCAGGGGTCGAGGCCCTGCGCCTGTCGTGAGGCATTGATGCCCGCCAGCAAACCTTGGGCTGCCGCCTCTTCATATCCTGTAGTTCCGTTGATCTGCCCGGCAAAGAACAATCCCCCGATGGCTTTGGTTTCCAGGGAAGCTTTCAGCGCTCTCGGATCGTAATAATCGTATTCGATGGCATAGCCCGGGCGCAGAATGTGAGCCCGCTCAAGGCCCGGTATGGAACGAACCAGCGCCCATTGCACATCAAAGGGCAGACTGGTGGAAATCCCGTTCGGATAGATTTCATGCGTACTCAGGCCCTCGGGCTCCAGGAATATCTGGTGCGAGGCCCGGTCGCTGAATCGATGGATCTTGTCTTCGATGGAAGGGCAGTAACGCGGGCCCACTCCTTCGATCACGCCAGTGAAAAGAGGGGAACGATCCAGGCCGGCACGGATGATGTCGTGGGTTTCCTCCGTGGTGTGCGTGATCCAGCAGGGCACCTGCTTCGGATGCTGATCTGCCCTGCCGATGAAAGAAAAAACGGGAACCGGTTCATCCCCCGGTTGAATCCCCATCTTTGAAAAATCAATGGTTCGTCCATCCAGGCGCGGCGGAGTGCCGGTTTTCAGCCTGCCCGCCGGAAGATTCAACTCCCTCAGCTGGTGGGCCAGGGTGATTGCGGGAGGGTCCCCTGCCCGCCCACCCGGGTTCTTTGCCAGCCCCACGTGCATCAAGCCCGACAGGAAGGTGCCCGCGGTCAGCACCACAGATGGCGCCTCAAACCGCAATCCCATTTGGGTGACGACACCCTGGATCCGCCCCGAATGGACGATCAGATCGTCCACGGGCTGCTGGAACAGGGTCAGTCCAGGCTGGTTTTCAAGGGCATGGCGAATGTATTGCCGGTACAGGACACGGTCGGCCTGGGCCCGCGTGGCCCGCACGGCAGGCCCCTTGCGGGAGTTGAGAATACGGAACTGTATTCCCGCCGCATCTGCCGCCAGAGCCATGATCCCGCCCAGCGCATCGATTTCCTTGACCAAATGCCCTTTGCCGATCCCACCGATGGAGGGGTTGCACGACATCTGGCCCAATGTCTCCAGGCTGTGTGTCAGCAACAGGGTTTCGCATCCCGAACGCGCCGCGGCCAGGGCCGCCTCGGTTCCGGCGTGCCCTCCCCCAACAACGATGACGTCAAACTTTTTCGGGAAATGCATGGAATATTTCTGTATGTGACGGGTGGAATTTGCGGGAGATGCATGATACTGCAATGCCGCTTCCGGACTCAAACGGTTCTTGTGGTTGTTTCACGTGAAACCACCTCAACGGGCTGATGTTCCACGTGAAACGTGAAAAAAATGGGGGTGCGGCCCCTATTTGCCGATGCAAAACCGGGAAAAAATTTCACCCAGCAAGTCATCGGGGGAAAATTCTCCGGTAATGCTCGACAGCGCGTTCTGGACCAGGCGAAGTTCTTCAGCCAGCAATTCAAGGGCATTTCCCTGCCTGCCCGCAGCCTCCAGATGGGATCGGGCCCGCATGAGCGCATCGCGATGGCGTTCTCGCGCCATGAATACGGGCTCTGTTCCCGGATTCCATCCAGCCATTTGCAGCAGCTGTCGCTTCAATTCGGAAATCCCTTCACCTGTGGTGGCCGATACCACGGTTCCTGCCTGCTCCCGCTGGGCGGGGGATGCCAGATCCGCCTTGTTGAACACCAGCTCGTGTGGCATGCCCTGGGGCAGCCTGGCCAGCAGGTAGCGGTCGGCTTCGGTCAATCCGGTTCGTATATCGGCAACAACCAGGGCCAGATCTGCCTGAGCAACGGCCTGCCATGTTCTTTCGATACCAGCCTGTTCCACCACATCTGCTGTTTCCCGAATGCCGGCCGTGTCAACCATGTGAAACGGCACCCCTTCAATAAATACCGAGGCCCGGATCAGGTCTCTCGTGGTACCGGGAATGTCCGTCACCAGCGCATGATCCTCTTCTGTAATGGCGTTCAGCAGGCTGGACTTGCCCACGTTGGGGGCGCCGATCAGGACCGTCTGGCATCCGGAACGCAGCAACAATCCCTGGGTGGCCGTGCCTGCCAGACGGTCGACAGCCGTAAGAAGCCGGGAGAGGGACTCCTCCACATCAGTTTGCCCCAGAAAATCCACGGCTTCGTCGGAAAAATCGATGCAGCCTTCAATTCGCAGACGCAGCTCAACCAGTTGCTCCACCAGGGCATGAACCTGCCGGGAAAACTGACCGGTCAGTGAACGGACGGCGCTGCGCGCAGCAGCGTTGCTTTCGGCAGCAATCAGATCCGCCACAGCTTCGGCCTGGGCCAGATCGATTTTATGGTTGAAATAAGCGCGCAACGTGAATTCGCCCGGCTGGGCAAGACGTGCGCCCAGTTCCAGACAGCGGGCCAGAAGAAGCCGCAGGGCTGCATCGCTGCCGTGGCCCTGCAACTCCACCACATCTTCGCCGGTAAAAGACGCCGGCCCCTGAAAGTAGATCAGCAGGCCTTCATCAATGGGTTCACCCTGACCGTCCACAAAACGGACATGGCGCACCTGTCGGGCGCGTGGGGGCGGAATGTCGCCGGCAATGCGGCTTGCAAACCCCGCCAGCGACGGGCCGGAAACACGGATCACACCTACCCCGGCACGGCCGGGGGCTGTGGCTATGGCGGCAATGACGTCAGCGCTTGCCATCACCCATCATGCGGGTGATCTGCCATTGCTGCGCGATGGAAAGCACGTTGTTGACCACCCAGTAGAGTACAAGGCCCGCAGGGAAAAAGAAGAACATGAAGCTGAAAGCCAGCGGCATGAACATCATGATCTTGGCCTGCACAGGATCGGGCGGCTTGGGGCTCATGCGCTGCTGCATGAACATGGAGATCGTCATGAGCAACGGCAGGATGTAATAGGGATCCTGCGCCGACAGGTCATGAATCCAGCCCACGAAGGGCGCATGCCGCAACTCCACCGTGCCCAGCAAGACCCAGTAGAGGGAAATGAAAACGGGGATCTGGACCACCATCGGCAGACAACCGCCAAGCGGATTGATTTTCTCGGTTTTGTAGAGTTCCATCAGCGCCTGGTTCATGCGCGCCTTGTCATCGGCATATTGCTCCCTAAGGCGTGCCATCTTGGGCTGGACAACGCGCATGCGGGCCATGGACTTGTAGCTTGCGGCAGAAAGCGGAAAGAAGATGGCCTTGATCAGGACGGTCAGCAGAATGATGGCCGCCCCCCAGTTCCCCACCCACCCATGTATCCAGGACAATACATAGAAGAGCGGCGTGGCGATGATGGTCAACCAGCCGTAGTCGATGGTCAGATCAAGTCCTGGTGCCAGTGCCTTGAGCTTGCTGCCCTCCTGCGGGCCGGCGTACAAGGGCACGGTCTGGGAAACGGAAGCACCTGGCGCAATCGTGCCCATGGGAAGAATGACGCCTGCCGTATACAGGTCGTTCCCGACCTTGCGTGTGAAAAACTCGCGCTGAACACCCGGTTGTGGCAGCCAGGCGGCAACGAAGTAATGTTGCAGCATCGCAATCCAGCCATTGTTGGCGGTACTGGGGAAATCCTTCTTGCCCTTGTCGATGTCCTTGAAAGGAACCTTCTGGAACTTGCTTTCAGCCGTGTAGACGGCTGGGCCGGTGTAAGTGCTTACAAAGCGGGGATCTCCAGGTGGCGCTTTGGATACACGAAGAAACTGGTAATACGCTTCGGGTGACATGGGGGCCGTCCCGAGGTTTTTGACAACCGTCTCCACGTTCACCACGTAACTGCCGCGCTTGAAGCGGTAGATCTTGGACACCTCGGCCACTCCCGGCACCTCGGCTTTCAAGCGCACATCAAGCGTGTCCTGGCCCGGCTGCAACGTAGCCTGGGAACCATCGGCGGTAAACGGCGTGGTGTGGTTGGGCAATCCCTGCCCCAACAGTCCGCTCTGGACCACATAAATGAGACTGCCGTGGTCTTCCAGCAGGTCTACGGGTTTTTTGCTGTCTTCTGCAGAAAGATGCTTGAGAAGCTTGAGATCACGCAAATCGGCGCCGTCGGTGTCGATTTCAGCCTGCAGTACATCGGTGCGAACCTGAACCCGGTTGCCATGGCGCAGCCCTTCACTATCCACAGCGGTCGCCGTCATGGCCGGCGGAGCCTTGGCCTGACCGGTAGGAGTGGGTGTTGTACCCAGTCCGGACACCGGAGAGGGAACCGAACTCCCCGCCACCGGCTTTGTTTGAACGGGGTGCTGGTGCGCCTGCCATGCATCCCACAACATGAAGCTGGAAATCGTAAAAATGACAAGCGGAATCAAACGTTGCAGGTTCATGGAGACTCTCAGGGAACAGGATCGTAACCACCGGGATGCCAGGGATGGCACCGGCACAGACGCTTCACGGCCATCGCCCCACCCTTGGCAACGCCATAGCGGCCAACCGCTTCCGAAGCATATTGGGAGCAACTGGGCTCGAACCTGCAGGCAGGCCCGAGAAGGGGGCTCAATGCGAGCTGGTAGAGGCGGATGAGGATTTGAACGAGTCGCGACATTTCTGAATGTTCAGCGCCAGGGTCTCGAATTCAGTCGAAATCGAATCAAAAAAGCCGTACGCAAAATGCTTCTTGTGCTGTACGACCACATCCAGACCGGCGAAAAGGGCGGAATGGCGCCTGAACAATTCCCGGCTCACGCGTTTCATGTAATTCCGGCCAACGGCGCTGGGGCAAACTTTTTTCCCAACGATCAGCCCTAAACGGGCATGCGCCAAACCATTGGGTCGGGCCATCATCCGAAGATGGCTGCCAGAAGCAGCGCAACGGCCTCGCAGCACTGCTTCGAAAGCATGGCTGTCGGAAATCTTTCCGAAAACCACCGATGAATTCAGGAACGGCGTTAAACGGCCAGGCGCGCGCGGCCACGGGCTCGGCGCGCGTTGATGACTGCACGACCACCACGGGTTTTCATCCGGACACGGAATCCGTGGGTACGTTTTCGCTTGGTCACCGAAGGTTGGTAGGTACGCTTCATGATCAGAATCTCAGGCCAATTGACGGAACCCGCGATTTAACCCCGAAACAGGTTGATAAGTCAAGAAAAATATATCCACATCAGAAGATACATAACAGTGGATAAGTTATCCCTTCAAGGCTAGAATCGTCTGTGGAAAAAAGCAGTGCCTCCGCACCAAACCCTAAAATAAAACATAATAATCAATATCATATAAATATAATGGACGATTTTTGGAGCAGCACGCTCAAGCAGATTCGCTCGGAGATTCCCGAACAGCAGTTCACCACCTGGATCAAGCCGCTTCAGGCAGAAGTCCGCGATGACGGTGTTGTCCTTACGGCACCCAACCGGTTCATACTGCAATGGGTACGGGACCGGTTTCTCAGGCAAATCGAAGAAAAGGCGAAACAAAATGGCATCGCCAGCATCCGCCTGACGCAACGGCTGGAGCCTCAACAAAACCCGGCAGAGAAACCGGCGGAAAACCCTGGCAACCAGGAAGACCCCAGGCAAGCCAGCCTGGAAAAACATCGCCTCAATCCCAATTTCACGTTTTCCACATTCATCGGAGGGAAGGCAAACCAGCTGGCCCGCGCGGCTGCCCTCCAGGTGGCCGAAAACCCGGGTGCTGCCTATAACCCGCTGTTTGTGTACGGCGGCGTGGGCCTGGGTAAGACGCACCTCATCCAGGCCATCGGAAACCAGATCCTGGAGCGACAGCCCCTTGCCAAGGTGAGGTACGTTCACGCGGAAAAGTACGTGTCTGACGTGGTTCGCGCCTACCAGCACAAGTCGTTCGACAGCTTCAAGCGCTATTACCACTCACTGGACCTGTTGATGATCGACGACATCCAGTTTTTTGGCGGAAAGGCCCGAACACAGGAAGAATTTTTCTTTGCATTCAATGCATTGGTTGAGTCACACCGCCAAGTCATCATCACCTGCGACAGTTTTCCAAAAGAAATTGCAGGCATGGAGGAACGCCTGATTTCCCGATTCGGATGGGGCCTCACAGTGGCCATTGAGCCCCCCGAACTGGAAATGAGGGTGGCAATCCTCATCAACAAGGCACGACTGGAGGGGCTGTCCCTTGATGAGGATGTGGCTTTTTTCATCGCCAAGCACATCCGGTCCAACGTGCGCGAACTTGAAGGCGCCCTCAAACGGGTTCAAGCCTATTCGCGCTTCAAGGGCGATGCCATCACCCTGCAGTCCACCCGTGAAGCATTGAAGGATCTGCTGGCACTGCAACACCGCCAGATATCAATCGAAAACATCCAGAAAACCGTCGCCGACTATTACAAGATCAAGGTCGGGGACATGTTTTCCAAAAAGCGCACGCGTGCCCTGGCAAGACCACGACAGATGGCCATGGCCCTTGCCAAGGACATCACCAATCTGAGCCTTCCGGATATTGGCGATGCCTTCGGTGGCCGTGACCACACGACGGTCCTCCACGCCTGCAGAAAGATGCAGGAATTGTGTGAAACGGACAACACGATTCAACGGGATTTTCTCGCCCTTCAACAGATTCTGAACGGTTGATAACCCTGGAGACAACTCGGGGAAAACTTGGGGAACAAATGTGGATAAGAGTGAACTTTTGCCAAAATTGAAAGATACCCACAATTCATCCAGCTATAATTCAACAGTTACCCAGAAGGTTACCAAGGTCTTAACGCAATGTTTTTGTAAGGTTTTTTAAAACTTCTCACACATTGGGAACGTTTCTTATTACCTATTACCAGAGATATCCATGATCATTCTTAAAACACGGCGTGAACGTCTGCTGGAACCCTTGCAGGCAGTGATCGGGATTGTCGAGCGTCGACACACGCTCCCCATTCTGTCCAATGTCCTCATCGAATCTTCCGGGCACGAGTTGTCGCTCACGGCCACCGATCTGGAAGTGCAGATCCGGACCACAGCCCAAATCGACGAAGGGGCTGAGAAACAGTCGGTCACGATTTCGGCACGCAAGCTCTACGACATTCTTCGCAGCCTGCCCGGAGAGGCATCCGTCGCCCTGGAATCCAAAGACAACAAACTGACCGTAAAAGCCGGCAAAAGCCGATTCAGCCTGCAGACCCTGGCAGGCCAGGATTTTCCGACAGTGGCTGCCACGGATGACGCCGGCATCGAGCTCACGTTACCCCAAAAAACGCTGAAAGCCCTGTTGGAGAGGGTGCAGTACGCCATGGCCCAACAGGATGTGCGTTACTACCTAAACGGCACGCTGTTTAAAGTGAGTGGGGGTGAACTCACCCTGGTGGCAACCGATGGTCATCGCCTGAGCTATACCGCCGAGAAACTCCCCCAGGAGTACGGCAATGCCGAAGTGATCCTGCCGCGCAAATCCGTTTCCGAACTCATCAAGCTGCTGTCGGCTTCAGACGATCCAGTCCGGATCACGCTGCGCGCCAACCAGGCCCAATTTGTGTTTGGCTCCATCGACCTGCTGTCCAAGGTCATCGATGGCAAGTTTCCCGATTATGCGCGAGTCATACCCACCAATTACGGCAAACACCTGTCGCTGCAGCGGCTAGACCTGCTGCAGGCGCTTCAGCGTGCAGCCATCCTTTCCAACGACAAGATTCGCGGTGTCCGGTTGCTGCTCTCCAAGAACAACCTTGCCGTGGTCTGTACCAACAATGAGCAGGAAGAAGCGCAGGAAGACCTGGATGTCGTCTACGGGCAGGAAGCCATCGACATCGGATTCAACCTCACCTACCTGATGGATGTTCTGAATCATCTCACGGCAGAGACCATCCAGTGCTCGTTCGGTGATGCGAACAGCAGCGTGCTGATCACGGTTCCCGGTTCTGAAGACCGGTTCAAATACGTGGTCATGCCCATGCGCATTTAACGACCCCATCGGGCCCGCAGTTCACTTTCAGGAAATACGACGCGTGGAACAATCCGGAACGACCACAGAAAACAGCTACACATCCGAAAGCATCAAGGTCCTCAAGGGACTGGAAGCGGTGCGGAAACGCCCGGGCATGTACATTGGCGACACCAATGATGGCACTGGCTTGCACCACATGGTTTTCGAGGTGGTGGACAATGCCATCGACGAAGCACTGGCGGGGTATTGCAACGAAATCAACGTCATCATTCATCTGGACAATTCCATAACCGTCACCGACAACGGTCGCGGCATCCCGACCGATATTCATCCGGAGGAAGGCCGGTCGGCAGCAGAGGTCATCATGACCGTGTTGCATGCGGGCGGAAAGTTCGATGGAAACAGCTACAAGATTTCCGGTGGATTGCACGGAGTCGGGGTTTCCGTGGTCAATGCCCTGTCCAGCTGGCTCAAGCTCACGATTCGCCGGGACGGGAAGGCTCACCAAATGGAGTTCCGCAATGGCGATGCGGTGGCTCCTCTGGCAGTGACCGGTGAAACCGACCGGCGCGGAACCGAAGTCCACTTCATGCCGAGCACGGAAACATTCGGCACCATCGAGTTTCACTACGACATTCTTGCCAAACGTTTGCGGGAACTGTCTTTTCTTAACAATGGGGTGAAGATTGTCCTGATCGACCAGCGCACCGGCACGGAAGAAAATTTTTCCTTTGCCGGGGGGGTGCGCGGTTTTGTCGAATACCTGAATCGCAACAAATCGGTGCTGCATTCGACTGTGTTCCATGCCACCGGGGAACGCGATGGCATTGGCGTGGAAGTGGCGATGCAGTGGAACGATTCCTATCAGGAATCGGTGCTCTGTTTTACCAACAACATCCCGCAGCGTGACGGCGGAACGCACCTGACTGCCTTGCGCGCCGCCATGACGCGTACCCTCAACCAGTACATCGAACAAAACGAACTGGCGAAGAAAGCCAAGGTGGAAACCACCGGCGACGACATGCGTGAAGGGTTGATGTGCGTGCTTTCGGTGAAAGTACCCGATCCCAAGTTTTCCTCGCAAACCAAGGAAAAACTCGTGTCTTCAGAAGTTCGTCCGGTGGTGGACGATGTTGTGGCCGAAAAGCTTGCCGAGTTTCTCCTGGAAAAGCCCAACGAAGCCAAGATCATCGTAGGGAAAATCATTGAGGCAGCACGTGCCCGGGAAGCCGCACGCAAGGCGCGGGAAATGACGCGGCGCAAGGGAGCCCTGGACGGACTGGGGCTGCCGGGGAAACTGGCGGATTGCCAGGAAAAGGACCCGGCCCAGTGCGAACTCTATCTTGTGGAGGGAGATTCAGCGGGTGGTTCAGCCAAGCAGGGGCGTGACCGCAAGTTCCAGGCCGTACTGCCGCTCAAGGGGAAAATTCTCAACGTGGAAAGGGCCCGCTTCGACAAGCTGGTTTCTTCCCAGGAAATTGCCACGCTGATTACCGCACTGGGGACCGGCATTGGCAAGGACGAATACGAGCCAGAAAAGGTTCGCTACCACCGCATCATCATCATGACGGATGCGGACGTGGACGGTTCACACATCCGCACGTTGTTGCTCACCTTTTTTTACCGGCAGATGCCCGAACTGGTGGAACGCGGTCACATCTACATTGCCCAGCCACCGCTTTACAAGGTCAAGCATGGCAAGAGCGAGCAGTATCTCAAAGATGATTTCGAGCTGGATCAGTACCTGTTGTCCCAGGCGTTGACCGGCGCCGAATTGCACTGTGGCCCAACCACCATCAGTGGCCCCGGCCTGGAAAGCATTGCACGCGAGTACCTGCTGGCTGAAGCAGTCATTCGCCGGGTCGGCCGTGTCATTGAACCACTCGTGCTGCATGCCTTGCTGCAATCCCCCATAGCGGATCTGGAACAGCAGCAGAACGCGGAAACGGCGGCAGCCCGCTTGCAACAGATGATGGGAGACGCCCAGGTACAAATTGCGGTACAGCCGGATGAGCGCCGGGGAGGCTTCCGCCTCGTCATCACCCGCACCTCCCACGGTAATACCTATGCCAGCGTGCTGGATGGCGATTTCCTGGCTACCGGGGATTACGCCCAGATCCGGAAAGCGGCAGGCATGCTGGAAGGATTGGTCTGGCAGGATGCCGTGGTTGTTCGCGGAGAACGGAAAACTGCGGTCACCCGTTTCCAGGAGGCCCTTGAATGGCTTCTCGACGATGTTCGCAAGAACCTTGGCATCCAGCGCTACAAGGGCCTGGGGGAAATGAATCCGGAGCAATTGTGGGATACCACCATGAACCCGGACACCCGGCGCCTGCTCAAGGTTCAGATTGAGGACGCCATTCGTTCCGATGAAATTTTCACCACGCTGATGGGCGATGAAGTGGAACCCCGGCGACATTTCATTGAATCCAATGCGCTCGGCGTCACCAATCTCGATGTCTGATGCGGAAAGGCTCCCCTTGGGGATGTGACGTCACCGCGTGCTGACCATCGTCATTCCCACCTGGAACAACCTCGCACTGCTGAAGCTGTGTCTGGAGAGCCTGCGTCGTCATACAACGCTGCCATTTGAAGTGGCCCTGCACGTCAATGATGGCAGCGACGGAACCCTGGACTGGGTGCGGTCGGAAGGCATCCTGCATACCCATTCGCCTGAAAACATCGGCATCTGCCACGCGGTCAACCAGGCAGCGGCGCTGTCGGCGCAACCGTACGTGGTGTATCTCAACGACGACATGGTGTGTTGTCCGGGGTGGGACACGGCGCTCATGGACCGCATCCAGTCGCTGGGCACCGATGCCTTCATGTTGTCTGGAACCATGATCGAACCGCGGGAAAGCGGCAACCCCTGCGTGATCGTGCGCGATTACGGCAGCGGACCAGAAAATTTTCGTGAGGAAGCACTGCTGCGAGAATTGCCTTCCTTGCAAAAAATGGACTGGTACGGGGCCACCTGGCCGCCCACGGTGGTGCATCGAAGCTGGTGGGACAAGGTGGGCGGCTACAGCGCCGAGTTTTCTCCAGGAATCAGCAGCGACAACGATTTCTCCATGAAAATGTGGGCTGCAGGCTGCAGGATATTTTTTGGGGTCGGCGCCTCGCGCGTCTATCACTTCATGTCCCGATCCACTGGAAAGGTGGTGCGAAACGACGGCCGGAAACAGTTCCTGAAAAAATGGGGCATGACCCAATCGACGTTCGACCGGCACTATCTTCGCCGCGGGCAGCCGGCAACCAGTATGTCGCTGGGTGAACCGGAGCCTACGGTGCGTTATTTTTGGGATCGCTTGCGAGGAAAGCTGAAGCTCCTGATGACCTGATCAGGTTTTTTCTTTTGTCGTTTTCTTCTTGGCGGCAGGCTTCTTTTTTGCAGTGGTCGCTTTTGCTGCGGTGGACGTGGCCGCCTTCTTGCGGGTCGAGCCGGAAGCCTTTTTTGCAGCCGGTTTCTTGGATGGTGCCGATTCGCTCTTCTGGACTTTGCTCGCCAGGAGTTCCAGCGCCTCTTCCAGCGTGAACGTTTCGAGATCGGCCCCGGTGGGTAGGGTTGCATTCACTTTGCCATGCTTCACGTAAGGGCCATAGCGACCGCTGTACAGGCCTACCGGTTGTTGATCAGCCGGATGGGCACCCAGCATGCGCAAAGCGCCGCGCCCTGCGCTCTTTGGCTCCGCCAGAATCTGGACAGCACGCTCCAGCGAAATGTCAAAAATGTTGTCGGCTTTGGGAATCGAGCGGAAACCCCCGTCATGCTGGATATAAGGGCCGAAGCGTCCGATGTTGACGGTCACTTTTTTGTCGTTCGCCGGATGAAGACCGAGTTCCCTTGGCAAGGACAGCAGCTTGAACGCGATGTCCGGAGTGACCTGGTCGGGCATGAGGTTTTTGGGCAGTGAAACGCGCTTTGGTTTCTTCCCTTCCGCGGCGCTTTCTCCCAATTGCAGGTAAGGTCCGTAAGGGCCGTTCAGCAGCAACATCGGCAATCCTGAGTCAGGCGCATTGCCAATGGCCACGGGCTCGGTGGAGCCGCTGCCTCCGTCAAGATTGCGAGTGAAATCGCACTCCGGATATCCGCTGCAACCCACGAACTTGCCACGCCGACCCAACCGGACGGACAGGGGCTTGCCGCATTTTGGACAGGCTTCGTCCAGCGTCTCCTGGGTGACTTCGGCTCGCGAGACTGCTGATTTCTCTTCCACCTGGTTGGAAAAATCTTTCCAGAACTGGTCCAGAACCGGAACCCATTCCAGTTTGCCTTCAGAAATCAGGTCCAGCTGGTCTTCCAGGCGGGCGGTGAAATCATAGTCCACGTAGCGCGAGAAATGTTCCGTAAGAAACTTGTTGACGACGTCGCCCACGTCGGTCGGCTTGAAGCGTTTTTTGTCGAGCACCACGTATTCGCGATTGACCAGCGTGCTGATGATGCTGGCATAGGTGGAGGGGCGGCCGATGCCGAACTCCTCCAGCGCTTTCACCAGGCTGGCTTCGGAATAGCGGGGGGGTGGTTGTGTGAAATGCTGTTCTCCCCACAGGCGATCTACCGGCAGGATTTCCCCCTCGACCATCAGAGGCAGCCGGGCCTCGTCGTCAGAGTCTTCGCTGCCCCGCTTTTCAGGGATGTCGTCTTCGTCTTCCCGGTAAACTGCAATGAAGCCGGGAAAGACCAGGGTTTGGCCATTGGCCCTGAACAATGTGCCGGAAACGCCCAGGGCAATGTCGACGGCCACGGTGTCAAACAGGGCCTGGGTCATTTGCGAGGCCACCGTGCGTTTCCAGATCATTTCATACAGCCTGAACTGGTCGGCTGTGAGATGCCCGCGAAGATTTGCGGGGGTCCGGGCAATGGACGTGGGCCGGATGGCTTCGTGGGCTTCCTGCGCATTCTTGGACCTGTTGGCATAGAACACCGGGTTCTTGGGCAGGTATTCGCTGTCGAAATGATCCCGTATGTGTTTCCGGATGTCCTGCAACGCTTCCTGCGACAGGTTCACGGAATCGGTTCGCATGTAGGAGATCAGGCCCACGGCACCGCCACCGATGTCGATCCCTTCGTACAACTGCTGGGCGATTTTCATGGTTCGGTCGGTGGTGAAACCCAACTTGCGAACGGATTCCTGCTGCAGTGTGGAGGTGGTGAATGGAGCGGCCGCATGACGCTGGCGGCGCTTTTTTTCCACCTTCAGGACTTTTGCCGGTTTTCCGGCAAGTGCTGCCAGCACTTCCGCCTGCCGTCCCTCCGTGCCGATGCTCAGTTGCTGCAGCTTCTCTCCCTGGAACTGGATGAGGCGAGCGGAAAAAGTCTGGCTGTCCTTGTGGCTGTCCAGATGGAGGGTCCAGTACTCGTCGCTTTTGAAGGCGGCGATCTGGTTTTCCCGTTCCACGATGAGCCTGAGAGCCGGGCTCTGCACGCGGCCTGCGGACAGTCCACGACGGATTTTTTTCCACAGCAGGGGCGACAGATTGAAACCCACCAGGTAATCCAGCGCGCGCCTTGCCTGCTGGGCGTTGACGAGCGGCATTGAAATGTCGCGCGGATGAGCCACCGCTTCCTGTACCGCCTGCTGGGTGATCTCGTAGAAGGCAACCCGTTGCAGCGATTTGTTCTTGAGGAGTTTTTTTGCTGCGAGGATTTCACTCAAATGCCAGGCAATGGCTTCCCCTTCACGATCCGGGTCAGTGGCCAGGTAGATGTGATCGGCCTGCTTGACGGCCTTGGCGATGGCATCCACATGCTTTTCATTGCGTTCCACCAACTGGTACTTCATGGCGAAGTGATCGGCTGGATCCACAGCGCCGGACTTGGGAACCAGATCGCGCACATGGCCATAGGAAGCCAGGATTTCGAATCCCGGACCAAGGTATTTTTTAAGAGTTTTCGCCTTCGAGGGCGACTCTACGATGAGCAGGCTTTTGGACACGGGATAAAACTATTGCAGGATCCAATCCTGGTAGTGAATGAGTTCTTCAACCAGGAGCGCTTCAAGGGAATAGCCTTGGCGCCACAGTACCATCAGAACGATCAGCTTGAGGCGGTCCAGGTCGACTTCGGGTTCATCCAGGGCCATGATGCCTGACAGTATCAGTTCACGCTGTGTGGCCGAGAGAATCTGGTTGTTTTCCAGAAAAGCGATGAACCCCCAGCCGGTTGCGCCAATGCGCTCAAATTCTGTCGGGTCAAGACAACGCTGGCTGACAGCATGCAAAAGGTCGGAGCCCATATCCGCTGGTGCGAGCGGGCTGATGTTTTCCAGCCAGGCCAACGTTTCCTCAACTTCATCCTCCCTGAAACCGGCAGCGAAGAGGCGGTTCTGCAGCACGGAATGGGTCGGATAAATGCCGCTGGCGAAAAAATTTTCGTAAACGAAAATGAGAATGTCGACCATCGAAACCGTCCCTCTCGAGTCAATTCGTTCAGGCCGAGCGTGGTCACCTCCGCCTGAAATCCAATCGCTGGTAGCGGCCACCGGGGAGTGAGGACACTTCCCCTTCCAGCTCCAGCGAGGTCAGCATGAGGGATACCTGCCCGGCCGTCAAGCCGGTTCGCAGGCAGAGCTGATCCAGGGTAAGGGGGGAATGGAGCAGTTCACGGAAAAGAAGGTCCCTGGGGTCCCGGGGTATTGTGTCCTCCGGTACGGCAGGGGAAACATCGCCGGCGGCGACAGGAGAAAGGGGGAAATGCAGTTCTTCCAGAATGTCACGCGCGGTTTCCACCAGCTTGGCTCCTTCCCGGATCAGTCGGTGGCATCCTTTTGAAAACGGGGAATGTATGGAGCCCGGTATCGCAAAGACTTCCCTGCCTTGTTCAAGAGCGAGTTGGGCCGTGATGATGGAACCGCTGGTCAGGGTGGCTTCCACCACCACACATCCGGAAGAAAGGCCTGAAATGATCCGGTTCCGTTTGGGAAAGTGCCATTTTTGCGCAGCGGTTCCCAGTGGAAACTCGGAAACAAGGGCGCCACAGGAAGCGATTTCCCGGGCCAGTTCCCGGTTGGAGGCCGGGTACACGCGATCGGCGCCCGTAGCGATGACGGCCACCGTGCCTCCTGGACCTTTCAGGGCCCCTCTGTGGGCAGCCGCATCAATGCCCGTGGCCAGGCCGCTGACCACCGTGATGCCTGACGTGGAAAGGGCTTCGGCAAAGGATTCTGCATCCATGCAGCCCTGGCGGGTGGCATGCCGGCTGCCCACGATGGCAACCATGGGTTTGGCCAGGAGGGCGGGATCGCCTTTTACGAACAGAAACTCGGGAGCATCGGCGATTTCCCGCAACAAAGGGGGGTAGGCCCGGTCTTCCTGGGTCAGGAAGTGATTTCGTGGTTGGGACAGCCATTGTCGCGTTGCTTCTGCTTGATCGGGGTCAAACCACCGGTGCAGGGGGTCGGGATCAGGGCGCAATGGGTCACTCCGTTGGAGACAGCTATAATAGTATCCTTGGAGCTGAAAATCTGTCAGGCATAGGCAAAATTATGGCGTTACTCCCCATTCTGCATTATCCGGATCCCCGTCTGCATACCCGGGCATCGCCGGTGGCGGAAGTGGATGACCGGATCCGCAAGCTGGTGGACGACATGGCAGAAACCATGCGGGCTGCAGTAGGTATAGGACTGGCTGCCACACAGGTGAATGTGCACCAGCGCGTGATCGTGCTGGACGTATCTGAAGACCAGCAGCACCTTCAGGTCTTCATCAATCCCCGCCTGGTTTCCAGCGAAGGCCTTTCTGAACGTGAGGAAGGCTGTCTTTCCGTTCCGGGCATCTACGACCGGGTGACGCGGGCGGAGCGGATTGTGGTGCAGGCGCTGGACCGGGAGGGAAAGCCGTTCACCCTGCAAGCTGAAGGCCTGCTGGCCACGTGCCTGCAGCACGAGATGGATCATCTTGAAGGGAAAGTGTTCGTGGAATACCTCTCCCAGCTCAAGCAGAACCGCATCAAGACCAAGTTGCGCAAACGGGTCCGGGAAACGTTGTAATGCGCCTCGTTTTTGCCGGCACGCCGGAATTTGCTGCGCGCAGCCTGGACGCGCTGATTGTGGCAGGGTATACCGTAGCGGCCGTTTTGACCCAGCCGGACCGCCCTGTCGGCCGGGGCTTCAAGGTGCTTCCTGGCCCGGTGAAGCGGACAGCCCTGGCGGCCCACGTGCCGGTCTACCAGCCGGATCGGCTGGATGCGGCTGAAGTGCAGGACCTTCTGCGCAGTTTTGCAGCGGATGTCCTGGTGGTTTGTGCTTACGGCATGCTGCTGCCTTCCCCTCTTCTGTCCATTCCCCGTTGGGGAGCGCTCAATATCCACGCTTCCCTGCTGCCCCGCTGGCGCGGTGCAGCGCCCATCCAGCGCGCGATCCAGGCGGGTGATTCGCTCAGCGGCATCAGCATCATGCAGATGGACGCCGGCCTGGACACAGGCGATGTCCTGCTGGAACGTCCCTGCCCCATCCAGCCCAGGGACACGGCTCGAACACTGCATGACCGCCTGGCTGACCTGGGTGCACGCACCATCATCGAAGCGCTGGAACGGCTGGAAAAGGGAGAATTGAAACCTGTTCCCCAGCCTCGGGAAGGGGTTACCTATGCGCACAAGATCACGAAAGAGGAGACGGTTCTGGACTGGGCCAAACCGGCAGTGCAGCTGGATCGCGACATCCGGGCATTCAACCCTGCACCGGTCTCCCGAACCTTTCTTGGCAGTGAAATGATCAAGGTGTGGGAGGCGGAAGCCTTGCCCCGGGAATCGGCAAACGCCGATCCAGGCACGGTGATGTCCCTGGATGAAGGCGGGATTGCCGTTGCTTGTGGCGGAGGCAGCCGACTCCTGCTGAAAATGTTGCAGAGACCTGGCGGCAAGCCTTTGACGGCGGGTGAATTTCTGAAAGGTTACCCGGTGGCTCCGGGTGACCGCATGGGGACGTAATGCAGGAAATACAGAGATTGGCCACTTTGGCTCTGGCGCAGGTTCTGAACGGCAGGAATCTGGACCATGCCCTGACGGATGCCCGCAAACAGGCCAAAGGGCGGCTCACGGACCATCAGCGTGCTTCCATGCAGGATGCTGCTTACGGTGTGCTGCGTTATCGCAGTGAAATCGAAGGCGTGTTGCTGCAGCTGTATCCCAAACGACACCCTTTGCCGCCGCTCGATGCCTTGCTCATGGTGGCAACCTACCAGCTGCTCCATACGCGTTCGGCCCATCATGCCGTGGTGAGTCATGCCGTGGAAACGGCGGCCGAGATGGGAAGCCCTTCATCCAAAGGATTTGTGAACGGGGTATTGCGCAACCTGCTGCGCCAGAAGGACGGATTGTTGCAGCAGGTTCACGAGACGCCGGAAGGTCGGTTCAGCCATCCTGGCTGGTGGATCGAAAAAGTCAGGCTCCAATACCCCGAGCGATGGGAAAGCCTGCTTGAAGCCGCACAGCAGCATGCGCCCATGACCTTGCGCGTCAACCGCCGTCACAACAGTCGCGACCAGTATCAGCAGCGACTGAGCCAGGCAGGGATGGCGGCAATTCCTGTGGGCAGCGACGGTCTGGTGCTGGAGCAGCCCGTTTCCGTGGCCCAGCTACCCGGATTCGACCAGGGGGATGTTTCCGTGCAGGATGCCTCGGCACAATTCGCTGCCGAATTGCTGGCATTGCATCCCAAGCAGCGCGTGCTGGATGCCTGTGCTGCTCCGGGTGGAAAAACCGCGCACATCCTTGAACGCGGCAACGGGCTTGAAGTATGGGCGCTTGACCAGGATGCAGGGCGCGTCAGGAAAATGGAAGCCACGCTCTCCCGCCTGAAGGTACAGGCTCATTGTCAGGTTGCAGACGCTTCACAGCCGGACGGGTGGTGGGATGGCGTTCCCTTTGACCGCATCCTGCTGGATGCACCCTGCAGTGGCTCCGGAGTGGTGCGCCGTCATCCCGACATCAAGTGGTTGCGTCGCCCCGAAGACATTCCGGCGCTTGCGGAGACCCAGACGCGCCTTCTGGACGCGTTGTGGCCCCTGCTGCGCCGGGGCGGACGGCTGATCTACGCCACCTGTTCCATCTTTGCCGAAGAAAACCGGATGCAGGCAGACGCCTTTCTGGAAAGGCATCCTGACGCGAAGCCACTGCCGATCGAGGACCCCTTGTTTGAGGAGGGGCAAATCCTTCCCGATGCAATGCACGATGGATTTTTCTATGCGATTTTCCGCAAAGTTTAGTCGCTGGCTTGCGCTGCTCTCCCTTCTGCTTTGCTGCGTGGGCAGTTGGGCAGAGGGAATCGCTGTGCGTGAAGCCCATGTGTTTGCGGCTGATGATGGCTATTTCGTGAATGCCGAGTTTGGCCTTGAGCTTACCCCTGCCCTGGAAGAAGCCCTGTCACGCGGCATTTCGCTGACATTCCAGGTCAGTTTGGATGTGATTGAGCCTCGCTGGTACTGGTTTAACAAGGATGTGGTCACCTTGCGACAGGAGCGTCGCCTCAGTTTCAATCCGCTGACTCGGGCCTACCGCTTTTCCATCGGTTCCCTGTATCTCAGCTTCAATTCCTTGCAGGATGCCCTGCAATCGCTCGCGCAGCTTAACCGCATCCGCCTTGGCGGTCCCGGACTTCTCAGGAAAGGCGAACGCTACGAAGCCCATCTGCAAATGAAGCTGGACGTGGCGCAATTGCCCAAGCCGTTCCAGGTGGACGCCTTGTCGTCCAATGAGTGGAACCTCACGTCAAGACCCCTGACATGGAAGATCACCCCATGAAGTGGGCCATTACCCTTGCCGTGTTGGCTGGCGGCGCATTGCTCTACATGCTGTCTGAAGCAACGGCCAACACCTCCCTCTTTTCCGCCCATTACCCCCGTCTTCTGGCGCTTGGGGCTGGTGTCGCAT
This sequence comes from Betaproteobacteria bacterium, assembly GCA_028866015.1. Lineage (GTDB taxonomy): Bacteria > Pseudomonadota > Gammaproteobacteria > Burkholderiales > Ferrovaceae > JAKBAT01. Next base: position 84,490 of record JAGWIW010000004.1, on the reverse strand, counting down.
TGGGCTTGATGGCCCTGATTTCATTCCAGCTATGGACGCTTTACGGAAAGCTGCGCGACCGCGTGTTCGGATCCAAACTGACCCTCAAGCTGATCGTGATTTTTGCCCTCATGGCGGTCCTGCCAGGCTCGCTGGTGTATGGCGTGTCGGTCAAATTTCTTTCCAACAGCATTGAATCCTGGTTTGACGTCAATGTGGACAAGGCCCTGAGCGCCGGATTGAACCTTGGCCAGACCACATTCGACAGCCTGCTCAACGATCTGGCACAGAAGGGCGAAGCCATGTCGGCAGAGCTTTCGGACGCCTCGGCGCTGGACGAGACCACCCTGCTTTATCACCTGCGCGAACAATTCGGCGTTCAGGAGGCGACGCTTTTTTCCAAGTCCGGATCTGTCCTGGCGTTCTCGAGCGCCCTGAACAACGCGTTGATTCCTGAAGCGTTGCCCATCAGCAGCTCCATTACCCACCAGATCCGCTCCCTGCGGGCCTACAAAATGGTGGAAACCCTTCCCGGGAAAGGGCTTTACCTGCGCGTGGTGGTTCCGGTCAATCGGCTTTCCTTTTCCGAAGACTTGCGGGCATTGCAGCTGATGCAACCCGTTTCCCGTGAGCTGGCTGCCGATGCGGACAGCGTGGAAGCCGCTTACCGCGGATACCAGGAACTGTTGCTGGCCCGGACCGGACTCAAGCGAATTTACGGACTTAACCTGACGCTGGCCTTGCTGTTGACCCTGCTGACGGCCATTGCACTGGCCTTTGTGATCTCCGAGCGCCTGGGGGCGCCGTTGAGTGCCCTTGCAGAAAGCACCCGGGCCATCGGGGCCGGCGACTATACCAAAATGACCCCGGTCGTCAGCGACGACGAACTGGGCGTGCTGACCCGTTCCTTCAACACCATGACGGCACAGCTGCGAGAAGCTTCCGCCGCGCGGCTGCGAGACCAGGAAAAACTTACGGCGGCCAAAGCCTACCAGGAAAGCATATTGTCCAACCTCTCTACCGGGGTCATCGTATTTGACGCTTCATTCCACCTGAAAAGCGCTAACCTGAGTGCCAACCAGATGCTGGGCGTGGACAGGGTCCAGGGCGAATGCCTTGAGGACTGGGGGGGGCGCGTTCCCGAACTGCTTCCCATCGCACAGCACTTGGCCCAACAGTTCCATCAGGCGGCCGGGGCTGCCTGGGAAGGGGACGCGGACTACCTTTCAAGCCAGGGCAAACGGAAATTCCATTTTCGGGGCAATCGTCTGCCGGAAGAGCATGGCGGAGATTACGTGCTGGTATTCGATGACATCACGCAAATGGTTCAGGCTCAGAGGGATGCAGCCTGGGGTGAAGTGGCTCGTCGGCTGGCCCATGAAATCAAAAATCCGTTGACCCCCATTCAGCTTGCTGCCGAACGCTTGAAGTTCAAGCTTTCAGAAAAACTGCCCCAGGCCGAAGCGGACATTCTGGAGCGTTCCACGGCAACCATCGTCAACCAGGTGGATGCGCTGAAGAACATGGTCAATGATTTCAGCGAATACGCACGCTCTTCCAAGCTGACCACGCGCAGCCTGGATCTCAATCGCCTGATCCGGGAAGTGCTGGTCCTGTACGAATCCATGGGTGAGAAAATCGAGGTTCGGCTGGAAGACCCCCTGCCTTTGATCGATGGGGATGCCACCCGCCTGCGCCAGGTCATTCACAACCTCGTGCAAAACGCCCTGGATGCGCTTCAGGGTCTTCCTGATCCCAGGGTAGTGGTCTCTACCGCGCGCGCAAGCGATGCCATCCGGTTGTCTGTTGCAGACAACGGACAAGGATTTTCCGAAGATCTGCTGGGACGGATTTTCGAACCCTATGTCACGACCAAAAGTAAAGGGACTGGCCTGGGACTGCCTATCGTGAAAAAAATCGTGGAAGAACACCACGGTAAAATTTCTGTATCCAATTTAGAACTTGGGGGAGCTGAGGTCAGCATTCTTTTCCCCCTTCCGGAGATCGTGTGATGGCAAATCATATCCTCGTGGTCGATGACGAGGTCGGCATACGTGAATTGTTGTCTGAAATCCTGAGTGATGAAGGCTATCGTGTGAAACTTGCCGCCAATGCGCTTGAAGCCAAGCGGCTGAGGCAGGAAGAGCGGCCAGACCTCGTGCTTCTGGACATCTGGATGCCCCAGATGGATGGCATCACCCTGCTGAAGGAATGGGGTGCTGTGGGGCAGCTGACGATGCCCGTGGTCATGATGTCGGGTCATGCCACCGTGGATACGGCTGTTGAGGCAACCCGCATCGGCGCATTTGATTTCCTGGAGAAGCCGATTGCGCTTCCCAAGCTTTTGGCCACGGTGGAACGGGCCCTGAGAAAGGGGGGGGCAGAATTCAGGCCGGGGCTTTCCAGCAGTCAGCTCGGAAAGGGGCCGCTGATCAGCGAACTGCGCCGGCGCCTCGACCAGATAATCAGCCACAATGCGCCAGTGCTTCTGGTCGGCGAACCCGGTTGCGGCATTGAACTGGCCGCACGCCATCTGCACCAGCCCAATACGCCCTGGTTTTCCTCATCGGACAATGAGTGGCTTGCGGAAAACCCCTTCGAGCCGCTGGCCGAAACACAGGGAGGCGTGATTTTCATTCCGGAGATTTGCGAGCTCACGAGATCGCAACAGAGGGGCCTGTCCCAATTGCTGGGCAAGCTGGAAAAGCACCATGTCCGGCTGATTTGTGCCAGCAGCAAGCCGGTGGCTGTCCTGATACGGGACGACGTTCTGGACACCACCCTGGTTTCCGGACTTTCTGCCTTGACCCTGACGATTCCTGCCTTGAGGGAGCACGCGGAGGACATTCCCGAAATTGCCACCACTTTGCTGCGGCAGATGACGGAAGCGGGCGAAGTTCCTGTTCGCGCATTGAGCACCGCGGCACTGAACATGCTGAGGCAAATGGACTGGCCCGGCAACCTGCCCATGCTCACCAATGCGGTGAGAACAGCAGCACTGTCGGCCCTGACGTCGGAAATTACGGCGGAAGATGTTGCCCGACTCGCGCACCAGTTTGATCCACCTGAGCCGCCGGCGGCCAAGGTGGCCAGTTTCGACCTGCCGTTGCGGGAAGCCCGTGAGCAGTTCGAAAAGTCCTATTTTGAATACCATATCCGGCTTGAGTCAGGAAACATGTCACGGGTGGCCGAACGGGTGGGCCTGGAACGCACGCACCTTTACCGGAAGCTCAAGCAGTTGGGCATTCGGCTGGGGTCTCAGCGAGGAGAGGAATGACGTCGATGGCCAACCGTCAGGAGCGGTGGCTGATCCTTTCTCACGGATTCAACATGGATGGGCGTGCGGCGAGCCTGACCATCACGGACAAGATTCCTCACCTGATGGAAGCAGGCATCGAGCCCATTGTATTGAGTGCCGTGACGGGGACCCGGGATAAGCGTTTCCGGCACGACCAGTTGTTGCCCTGGGGGCCTGCAGGATTTCGCTTCGATCTGCGCCATCTTCTGGCCTTGCGCTGGGGCCGGGATTGGCGCTATCGGACAGTCACCACCCTGGTGTCGCTCATGCTTGTGCCGTTCATCCTGCTCGAACGACTGCTGTTCGGGCTTCAAAGCCAGTGGTCCTGGATGCCGGCCGCGGTTTTTCATGGACTGTGGATCCTGAGAAAGGAAAAGCCGGCATTGATTTATTCGACCGGAGGCGCCTATTCCGCGCATTGGGCAGGATTCTGGCTCAAGCGCCTCACCGGGGTCCGCTGGATTGCCGAAGTGCATGATCCCATGGTTTTTCCCGGTACGGTGCCGGCCACGCGCAACCTCAAGTTCTGGGCCAGGCTCGAAGGCATGATCTGCCGGGAGGCAGACCTGGCCTGGTGGTTTACGGACCAGGCGCTGGCCAGCGCCAGACACCGCCATCCCGAGTTGGGGCAGCGCGGAATGGTCATTCTTCCGGGGGCGGAGCCACCGCAGGCCAGCGCGCCCTACGTCAAAGGTGAAAACCTGATCCTGGGGCATTTCGGGTCGCTCTCCACGGTTCGCAGCCTCAAGCCGATGGTTGAGGCATTATCCGCGTTCCGAAAAAGACAACCGGAAATGGCCAGCCGCATTTACGTGCATTGCTATGGGGGCGCCATCGATGCTTCCGCACGACAGGCCATTCGTGCTCACGGGCTGGAGGCCCATATTGTGGATCAGGGGCGGCTGGAATGGGATCCTGTGACCCGGTTGTCAGGACGGGAAAGGATCCAGCAACGCATGCATCAGGCCGACGGCCTGCTGCTGCTGCATGGCACAACGGCTGATTGTGCCGAATACATCCCATCGAAGTTCTATGACTATCTGTGGGCAAGGCGCCCGGTGATCGGCCTGGTCCACCTCAACCCCCAGCTCATGCAGCTCATCAGCGACCACGGTGGCTATGCCGTGGAAGTAGATGACCGGGAACGGGTCCTGGCCCTGCTGGAAGAAATGTATCTTGACTGGGAACAAGGGCGAATGCGTTCCGCCGACCGTCCGCCGATCGGGACGAAGCAGGCCGTGGAAGCCATCCTGGCACATACCCGGTGGTCTGCATGAGCGGGCGTCTGCCAGCCTTGGGGCCGTTGGTACGCCTGCTGGCGTATGCCCTGCTTCTGATGTTGCCGGTCAGTGTGGGGGGCGTCAATTTTTTTGCAGCCCTGATCATTCTTGCTGCGTTGCTGTCGCAGGAGTGGTGGCAGGCTTGCGGCAAGTTGCCCAGGCAACCGGTCGTTCTGGCCGCGCTGGCCATGTTGCTCCTGTTGTGCGCTGGCCTGTTGTACACCGAAGGCAGCCTGCGAGATGGGCTGGCCGTACTGGCCAAGTACCGGAAACTGCTGCTCGTCCCGATGTTGCTTCCGTTTTTCCAGGAAGACCGCTATCGCCTTGCAGCCATGCGGGCATTGGCGCTGTCCATATTTTTTACCGTGCTGGTCTCCTGGAGCGAGTTTCTGGGATGGACACACCTCAGTGACCCCATTTATGGCGGCCCTCCAGGAGATGCCGTTTTCAAGATGCACATTCCGCAGGGCACCCTGTTTTCGTTGCTGGTGGTTCTGGGCATCTGCCTGGCACGGGAAGCACGATCGCTTCCCCTGCGCTTTTTTTACTGGGGCATGTCGCTGCTGGCGGCGCTCGACATTGCGTGGGTCATGGTCGGACGCACGGGAAAAGCCATCCTGCCGGTCATTGCAATCTGGGCATTGTGGGAAACGATGCGACAGCAGTCCTTTGGCCGGAAATTTCAACGGCTCCTGATTGGTGCAGGCATGGTCCTGGTTTTGGGGGCCACCTGGTGGGCTGTTTCGAACCCCCGCACAATGTTGGGTTCCGTGCCGCGGGAAATCCGCGAGTCGCAGGAGACCGGCATGATTACGTCCCAGGGAATCCGCCTGGAGTTTTATCGCAAGGCCGTTCAACTGATTGCTGAACGGCCCTGGGCGGGGCATGGAACGGGATCGGTCATGACGGCAACGGAGTTGCTGGCGTCACGGGCCCGTACCGAGGTGGCGCGCGTCTCCACGGTGAATCTTCATAACGAATTCATGATGTGGGCAGTGCAGCTGGGATGGGGCGGGCTGACGGCCGTCCTGATGTTTTTCATGGCGCTATGGCGCGAATCATTCCGCCAGACGCTGACGGTGGGCATGCTGTTGCGGGGTCAATGGGTCGTGTTTGCCGCAGGCTGTCTGTTCAACTCCTATCTCCTGGATTTTGCAGAGGGGTATGCCATTGTGCTTTCCTCGGGGATACTGTTGCCCATATGAAATTGCTCGATCACTTGCGCCTGATACCGGTCTCCATCGAGGTGCCCACGCCCTACCCCGTTTGCAACCCTTCGGTGCTGGCGACAGAAAAGGGCTGGCTGGCCCTTGTCCGGGCGCTGGATCCGGTGCCCTACGCCGCACCGGGACTGCCCTACCTCAGCAGCGAGAATTGGCTGATCCGCTATGGCGCGGATTTTCAGCCTGTGTCGAAAGTGCGCCTGAATGATGACGCCGTACGGGAAATTTGCCCTGAGACGGTGAACGGACTGGAGGATGGCCGGCTTTTTGAGTGGTCCGGGCAGTTGTGGGCGCTTTTCAGCGGACTCAAACGCCAGGGAAAGGCTTTTCTCAATACCATGCTGCTGGCGCGGATTGAGGGAGATCGCCTGACGGATCCCGTGGTCATTCCTTCCCCGAAACACCAAAGCCGTGAAAAGAACTGGATGCCCTGGGTACGGGACGGGGAGCTCCTGCTGGTCTATTCCACGCAGCCGATGGAGATTTACCGGTTTGACGGAAGTCGACTCCACCTCGTCCATCGGGGGGAGAAGGCATTCAAGGGAGTGAAGGGGCTGATGTCCGGCTCGTCACAGGTTATTCCCTGGGGGGAAGATTTCCTGGCCGTGACCCATCACCGGAGCTTTGCCCCGCTGGCAACCCGCCTGGTGAAGAAGTATGTGACCCATGATCCCGATTACCAGCGGAAGAAAGTGCGTTTTTCCCACTATCTGCTGCTTATGGACCGGAATTTCAACGTCAAGGGGGAATCGCCGGCTTTTCATTTTGAAACGCAAGGCATCGAGTTCTGTGCCGGCCTGGCATGTCGCGATGGCCGAGTGCTGATCTCCTATGGCGTCATGGATGAGAAAGCCCACATTCTCGAACTGGAGCCGGCCAGCATTGACCGAATGCTGAATCAGCCGACACATCCACGCCACTTCGACCGCATTGCACCCCGGGTTTCCGAGCATTCGAAGCCCACCTCCGTTGACCTGGTCGTGCTGAATTACCGCAATTTCAAGACCACGGCGGCGCGCTGTCTGGATTCCCTGTGGCCCCAGGTGAGGGATATCGCTTCGACCGTGCGCATGCAGCTGCTCGACAATGGTTCGCCTGATGGGAGCCCCTCGGACATCCGGGAATATGCCCGGCATCACCCTGGGCTGGAGCATGAATGCCTGGCGCAAAATCTTGGGTTTGCCGGGGGAATGAACCATGCGGCCACAACAGGCCACGGCGAATGGCTTTTGCTCGTCAATAATGACACTGTCTTTGCGCCCGGAAGCCTCAGGCACCTGTTGCATGCCCTGGCTTCCGCCCCATCGGATGTTGCCGCCATTGGACCGGTAACCAATGCGGCCGGCAACGAGCAGGATTATTTTCTGGAAGGCGATGCCAATGAGATTCTTCAGGCCGCCTCCCTTTTCAGCAGACAGCCGGTGAATCGCCTGTTTCCGGTCTACCGCCTGGATTTTTTCTGCGTGGCGATTCGCCGCAAGGTCTGGGAGCAGTTGGGAGGCCTGGATCCCGCCTATGGGCTGGGTTATTACGAAGATTTCGACTTCAGCGTGCGCGCCCGCCAGGCAGGCTACCGCCTGATGATGTGCGAAGATGCGTTCGTCTATCACCAGGGCGGGACCAGCTTCAAGCAATCGAGCACATCCAAACGGCTGATTCGCACCAATCGCGATTTGTTCACGGCGCGTTACCCGGATGTCTTGCTGCCCCATAAGCGGGACGGCAATCTGGCCACCTTGAAACTGTTCGAGGAAATGATCCAGGCAGGAGAAGGCTTCACCGCTTTTTCCGAGCGGATCGCCCTGAGGAAAAACGCGCTGGAACGGTCTTTGCCGAAAAGTTTCAACAAGCGCCGGCGCTGGAAAAAAGCCCAGGCCGCCCTGCTGATTTGAACCGGATCCTTTCCATGCACAAATATCTGCTCTACCGAATCTCCAGCAAGGTCAACGCAAAGCCCAGGATTGCCGGCTTTTCGAAGCTGGTCTGCCTGGACAATCTGCTGGCAGCATTTCCTGACTATCGCATGATCTGCCTGGCGGACAACTGCGACGCCGAGATCTTGGCCTTGCTCCGGGCCAAAGGGTTTTTCAGGCTCGAAGAAACACGACTTGGCCAAACCGCCTCCTTCTACCATCTGGTCAACATGGCCATTGAAACGCTGCAGGACGAGGATATCGTCTATTTCATCGAAGACGATTACCTGCATCTGCCCGCAGCGGGCCAGGTTCTGGAGGAAGGGTTGCACGTGTTCGATTACGTGACCCTGTACGACCACCCCGACAAATACGGGGTATTTGGGAAAGGCAGGAACCCCTACGTGGACGAAGGCAAGCTGTCCGAGGCAACGAGAGTGTTCAAGGGGGCTTTGGCGCTGTGGAGAACTACAAACTCCACCACCCATACCTTTGCCTGCCATGTGAAAACCCTCAAGGAAGACCGGCTGGTCTGGACAGGGCGGCTGAAGCTCCGACCCAAGCTGCAGGACTTCTATGACTGGATATTCCTGACACGACCGGGATTTCACGGGGGGCGACTCAAAGTGAAACTGTTGCTGCGCCAAGCCATGGCCCGGCTCGCTACCCTGGCCGGATTCAAAAAGAGGACGCTCGGAGTTCCTATTCCTTCGGTCTCTGCGCATCTGGAGGCCCATTTCCTTCCGGACGATTTTGATATTCAACGTTTTCAGACAAACCCGACATCGTGAATCCCTTCAAAAAACTTTTCTCGGACCTGAGGGTATTCCGCAGGGCTTTTCTGATCAAATCCTGGACGGTCATCCATTCCCAATATGGGGAAGATGCAGTCCTTCAGCACCTCATTACGCAACCCCGGGGGGTATACGTGGATGTAGGCTGTTGGCACCCGAAAAAATTTTCCAATACCTGGTTCCTTTATCGCCGCGGATGGCGGGGAGTCAACATCGATCTGGGCGAGGTCAAGATCAGGACGTTTCGTTGGGTGCGTCCTGAAGATCACAACGTGGTGGCTGCCGTCTCCGACAGGCCGGGGTCGGTCACCGTACAGACAGACAAGGATTTCTCGGTGGGTGAGCAAATTGTCCTGGAAGGCCAGGGTTCCAGGCCTGGCTTTGGTCAGTCGCGGGTCATGGAAACGCAGACGCTGACCGATATCCTGGACCATTCACCATTTGCGGGGAAGGCCATACAACTGCTCAACATCGATGCCGAAGGGCATGACTTGCATGTCCTGAAGGGGCTGGACTTTGAACGCTATACCCCGGAAATGGTTCTCGTGGAATCCTATGTGCAGTCGCTCGAGGATCTGACTGCGGCCGAGCTGCACGGGTTTCTGTCAGGAAAAGGCTACAGGCTTTTCAACTGGGTGGGCCCCACACTTTTTTACAAACGCGAACGGCTTGCGACGGCATAACCTTTTACCATTCCCGGCTGTTTTCACTATTTAAGTCACATCATGGCCATACAGCAGCATCTGAGTCACCCCAAATACCGCGCCGACATCGATGGCCTGAGGGCCATTGCCATTCTGGCGGTGCTGGGCTTTCATGTATTCCCCGCATGGCTGCATGGAGGGTTCATCGGCGTCGATGTGTTTTTCGTGATTTCCGGGTTCCTGATCAGCACGATCATTTTTGAAAACCTGGAAGCCGGCCATTTCAGTTACGCGGAATTTTATGCACGCCGCATCAAGCGAATTTTTCCGGCACTGGTATTGATTCTTGGGGCGAGCTTTATTCTGGGCTGGATGCTCATGCCGGCAAAATACTTTGCCCTGGCCGGCAAACACATGTTTTCCGGTGCAACATTCACTGCCAATTTTGCCCTCCTGCGCGAGACGAATTACTTCAATTCCACGGGGGAAACGGACCCCTTTCATCACTTGTGGTCTCTCGCGGTGGAAGAGCAGTTCTATATTGTCTGGCCATTGCTGCTGGGGGTGGTCTGGCGCCGTCGCTGGAATTTCCTATGGATCACCCTGGCCATTGCCCTTGCGTCCTTTGCGTTCAACATCGCAACGCTGGGGAGTGATGCCGCGGTGGCTTTCTATTCGCCGCTGTCGCGCTTTTGGGAGCTGATGCTGGGAGGTGTTCTGGCCTATCTGCAGATGCATCGACCGGAAGTCCTTTCCCGCCATTTCCGCAGCATGTCGGTACTGGGCGCAGCTTTGATGGCGGCCGGGTTTGTGCTGATCAGCCCGCGCAGCAACTTTCCGGGCTGGCCCGCACTTCTGCCCACTTTGGGGGCATTCCTGCTCATTGCCGCGGGCCCGCAGGGATTGATCAACCGACATCTGCTGTCCCGAAAACCCATGGTTTGGATCGGCCTGATCAGCTATCCGCTCTACCTTTGGCACTGGCCCTTGCTGGTGTTCATGCGCTTTTACACGCTGGGAGACCCGACTCTGGCAGAAGGGCTTGCCGTGATGCTGGCTGGCACCGGACTGTCCTGGGCAACTTACCGGTTTCTGGAAAAACCCGTGCGCTGGCGTTGGCCTGGAAAACCCGTGGTTTCAACCTTGCTGGTATTCATGGTGGGGTTTGCCATTCTGGGAAAGGCCACCGACAAGGTGCACGGTTTTGAGCTGCGTAGTGCCAATGCGGGGCTGCTGAGCTTTCACTATGACCATTTGCGCGGGTTTCGTTCGGGTGAGTGCTTTATCGAATCGTCCGGCAAGGTTTCTCCGGGATCGGAATTCCGGCCGGAATGCGCTGGTCGCTCCGGAGCCAATGACAAGGCCCCGCTGGTTCTGCTTTGGGGAGACTCGTTTGCCGCTTCCCTGTATCGGGGTCTGAGGCATGAAAGCGGGCTGCTGGGGTTTGACCTGGCCCAGTACACAGCCAATGGGTGCCCGGGCCTCATGGGGTTTGAGATCGACAAGCGCCCGGGCTGCAGGGAAATCAACGAGTTCGTTTTCGGGCAGATTAAACAGCTTCGGCCGCATACCGTCATATTTGGCGGCAACTGGATGCTTTATAACCGCCGCTTGAACAACTGGACGCAACTGGATTTCGTGAAATTCCGCGCAACGATCCAGGCATTGAAAAAGGAAGGAGTTTCCCACATCGTGATTTTTGGGCAACTGCCCACGTTCAAAATCGATCAGCCCATCGTTGCCGGAAAACTTTTCCAGAAAAACAAAGTGGACAGGACGAAGCAAAGCGTCAATGCGCTGGATTTTCCCGTGGATGAGCAGATGCGGGACTTCGCCAGAGACAACGGCGTCGATTTTGTGTCGCCCCTGGACACGCTTTGCAATGCGCAAGGTTGCCTGATATCGGCATCGCCCAGCGAGCTTGAGCCATTGGCTTTTGACTACGGGCACCTGACGGAGTCAGGGTCCAGGCTGCTGATTGAGCGCGCACTGAGCGAGAAACGGCTGACGCTTCCTTGAACCTGTGCTGTTTCGGGAGTGGCCATCCGTAGTAGCGTCAGGTCCGCTCGATGGCTGCCAGGACCTTCGAGACGGTCAGGCTGTCGAGGCAGCGGCTGTAACTGTCACGATGCCTGTCGCATCCCTCTTCCCGGCAAGGGACGCAATCGCCTTCGCCCTGGATCAGGCTGACATTTCCGACATGCTGCGATCCTTTCATGGCCCAGGGGCCTTTCTCGCCACTGTAACCGGAAGGCCAGGGGCCCCATTTGACCGGATTTGAGGGGCCGAACAGGGCGATGGTGGGAATGCCTGATGCGGCGGCCACATGGGTGATTCCGGTATCGGGGCCGACGAACAGCTGCGCGCCGGCAAGCAGGTCTGCCACCTGCGCCAGGGAAAGCGCGCCACAGAGGTTCAGTGCCTCGCAGGATTGCGCGATTTCTCTCACGTAGCGCATTTCCTCGGCTTCTGCCCCTCCGCTCAGAACCACGGTCATTCCCCGCTCCTGCAAGTGACGGGCAAGCGCGACCCAATGGGATTGGGGCCACATTTTGTAGCGGAATTTGGGATAGGGGTGAAGCACTGCGTAGGGGTGTCCTTCCAGGCCACCGGGTACCGCGCCGCCTGCCGTGGGAGGAACCACCTTGTACAGGCGGGGAATTCCCAGCAGATCCAGTACCCTCAGCCCCATGACCACCGTGTGGGTCTGAAGGTCATCGAACAGCACGCGCCTTTTCAGGAGTCGTACCGAGAGCCACGCCGAGTGGGGGTTGTAGGGTCCAACGGCAGTTTTCGCGGCAATGAAGCAATACCAGCGGGCACGGTCGGAAGAAACGGGTGTCAGCGCCACATCGTAGCGTCGCCAGAGGGTTGCCAGTTCCTTCATGCGCCCCAGAAAGCCGGACCGATGGGGCGTGACCCGAATGTGATCGATATCCGGATTGCCTTCCAGGATTCCCGACATGCCCTCCAGCACCAGCACATCGATTCGAGCAGAGGGATCGTATTGCCGGATGGCGTGAATGACGGGGGTTGTCAGCAGCACGTCTCCAATGCGAAGCGTGCATACCACCAGATAACGTTTTCCTGCGAGCGGGCTCATGTCGGCCCCCAATCTATCACACCCCGGGCAGGCGTGGGATTGCAGCCCATGCAAAAACGCCCCGGAAACCGGGGCGTTCAGGGGGCAACCTGCAGCCGTCAATGTCCTTGATGGAGGATGACTGGCGGTGTGTTCAGCGGCGTGCCGTATGTGCTGTCCAGATACAGCGGGGGTGTGTTGCCGGACCCCGAAAGATTCAGCATGCCCGTGATGCTGCCGGCATTGGCATCGAAAGAGCCACCGCCCAGACGTTGTCCGCCCAGCCAGTTGTCTTCGATGAAGCGCACGATCGATGCCTGGCTTATTTGCGTATGGTCCACGTAATTGGCCTTGGCCAACGGCGAAATGACCAGGAACGGAATGCGCGTTCCGGGGCCGCAGCGTCCGTTGACCGGCTTTCCATTGACGCCGGCCAGGGGCGTGCCGCTGCCGCAAACGCCGGATCCGTTGAGCTGGTCGGCCTGACTGTCAAAAGATGGGCTGGTCGGGCTGACATACACATGGTCATACCATCCATCCGAATCGTCGTAGGTGACGACCACCAGAGTGTTCTTCCAGTCCGGTTGCTGCTGCAGGAAGTTGACCACCTGGGTGACGAATGCCTGCTCATCGAGGGGGTCTGAGTAGCCTGCGTGGGCATCCTGGTAAGCGGGCGCCTTGAGAAAGCTCACGGCCGGATAATTGCCCGACTTCACGGAATCGTAGAAATCCTGCAGGTCATATTGATGGTTGGCTGGATCCAGGGTCCTTCCATCCGCCTGGTACGTGTAGCCCACGGCTTGCAGTGAGCTGGGTCGCGCGTGGGTGGGATTGGCAGTGGACTTGTAGTACTGGAACCAGTTGTGATGCGGAATGTAGTCGGTCACCGTGCTGTTCACCACCGGCGAATTGGTGCTGCGTTTGCATCCTGTCGTACTGTTGGCATTGGTGACGCCCAGGTTGAAGCCGCCCATGAATCCGCCCCAGGTCACGTTTGCGGCATTGAGCAGGTCGCCGATGTTTTTGCCGGTCATCATGATCTGGTCAGTGGTGCTGGAGCAGACGTCGTAGCCGGGGTCCACATCGTTGATCAGGGTGTATCCGCCTTGTCCGTCATTGATGTAGTACGAGTAGGCGGCCAGCGTAAAGGGCTGCTTGGTGGTGGCCACCAGTTGCACGCCATTGGTCTGTCCTGAAATGGCTTCCAGCGCGCCGGGGGTGGACGGGCCGTAGGTGTCCGTGAAGGCGTTGTCATTCATGGCGAAATGCTGGGCGTAATTCCACAGTGCCGTGACCGTGTTGCCGTCGTAATAGCCCATGACCTGTCCAGTCGTGGCGAACGTGCCCGTGCTGCTACTGGTGCCTTTTCCCGTGTAATACGGGAAAAGGTCTACCAGGCCATTATCGTAGGCCTGTTGCTCGGCGGTGTAGGCATGTCCCTGGTCGGCTGTGGCTGCCTGGGAACGATCCAGGCGAAACGGATTGACGGCGCCAGTTCCGTTCTTGCTGTTTTTTGCCGTGGGGTTGCTGGTCAGCAGGGCGGTTGTCAGGCCGTTGACGGCAGGTGTTCCGCTGGTGGCTGTGAAGGACGGCGAACCGGCAGGGTTGGTTGCGTTGGGGTAAGTGCCAAAGTAGTGGTCAAACGACACGTTTTCGTTATAGATGACCACCAGATGTTTGATGGGCGTTGCAGTCTGCAGTGCGTCGGCCGTGGCCAACGAAGGAACGCCGGAAGAGCTTCCTCCGCAGGCAGACAGCGCAAGAACCACGCTAGTGGCTGCGGTTGTCAGGGCCATGTTTTTTTGGCGAAACATTACTGGACCTCCAGATGCTTGGAGTAATGGTCGGGTGCAAGTCCCAGAGGCATGCTCTGCTTGCGGACGAGACTATGGAGGTCGTTGATGACAGGGTGATGAAGCGCGGCAATTTCACGCGTTCACCGTGAAAACAGGCCGAAGAATGTGCGGGCGGCGGCAGTGCAATAGGGTTCTTCCGCTGCATGATACCCATCCAGGCTGAGCAGGGTGAACACCTGGTCGATCGCGTTCCGGTATTGATGGGCGACAAAGGTTTTTTGGGCCGTTCCGGCTATCCGTTTCATGATTCGGTGCTGGCGCAGGGAAAGTCCGTGATCCGAAAACAGGGCGGAGTGACCCTGGGTGTCAAGGTCCAGCACGGCATACCGCAAGGATGGATGGGTTTTGGTCTTGCTGTCCAGCAGGACTTTCATGGTGGCAGCACCCTGAGTCCAGAAAACCTCTGGGTCGCGGTGTGCCCCACACAGGAACAGCGGCATGCTGGGAGTGTAGTCGCGCAGGTCATTTTTCTTCAGGGCTTGCCGCAAGGGATTGCCCGGATGGGTTGGCAGTCTGGGAACGGTCCTGGAAAGATCGGGCTGTGATCCATCCGCCGGAGCGGCGCCATCAGGGTGGGCCGTGACGTCCGACACATAGGCGGAGCGATAGGCGCTGCTGACGAGATAGTTGGAAGGATCAAGCCACGCCGCATTGAGAAGTCCTTCATGCAGCGCGTCGAGGTTGGCATAACCCGTTGGAGGCGACTGAAAAATGGCAGCGAGGGGAATTTTTCCTTCCTGCACCAGGAATTTGAAAGTGTCCTTGTTGACGTTTCCGGGGAACAGCCGGGGGGCATCGGCATAGCGGGGATTGAATACATCTTCCAGATGGATGGAACCGTGGGGCAAGTGGGCATAGGAGTTGGCGATCATGGACAGATACACGGAGGCGCCGAAGTTGGGATGACCGAGAAACACTTCATCGCCTGCGGCGGCAAGCGCATAAGGGCCGGACAGCGGAGCGCCGGCGGTCGCAGGCCTTCCTTGTGCGTCGAGCGCCTTGAGCGTGGCCATGGCAACGTAGCCGCCCTGGGAGTAGCCGGTGACAAACAGTTTGCCGTTGTCGCGGACGCGCCGGGTGACTTCTGCCAGCAGCCTGCGACCGGCGGCAAGGCCGTCCAGCATGTCTGTCGCCTGCTGTTTTTCATTCAGGTAAGGGGCATAGGGCAGGCGCGAAAGGTCATAGCCCGCGTAATTGGGCGCAATCACGATGAAGCCCTGGGCGGCAAACAGCAGGGCCAGGCGCTGTGCGAGCGGAAAGGCCGAATTCTTCGGATCCTGGATGGCCGAAAGGTCAGCCGCCCGGTCGATGGCTGTGCCATGGGCATAAAGCACGACGGGGCGGTGGCCACGACAGCGGGAGTCGGACCCGTCGGGAATCATGAGGGCGCCTGAAGCATTGGTGGGCTCGTCTTCGCCCCCCACCGTGTTGTATGTGAATTTGGCGACCTGGATTCCGCACACGGGTTTGCCGATCAAGGCCTGCTGGTCTTCGGGAAATTGCGGCAGCCATTGCGTTTCAAGATCGGTTGCCGACAGGGTGGTGAGGGGGTGCAAGGGGCTGCAGAGTGCGGTGCCGCTGACGAGCAGCAGGGAAATGATCAGTCTTTTCATGCGCATTGAACGTTGGAGGCAGGTTGCCGGAACCCGGGTCGATTTCAGGTAGTGTGCCGCAATCCGGAGCGTAGTGGCAGTGCTTGCGGGACGCTTACATTTAGTTATGTAACTTCCGGCAAAATGTGATATTTATTTCAAGCATATGCTTATTAGATAAAGTTATATCAATTGCAGGGGGAAATTGTGAGGGGGAAATATAAGGCAGCAGCCGCAATGGCTGCACTGCTTCTGTCTGCTATTGCACCGGCACTTCAGGCTGCTGGCAGTGTGCAGGAGGACGAGCTGGTCAAGCGTGGGGAATACCTCGCCCACCTGGGTGACTGCGTGGCCTGTCACACGGCCAAGGGGGGCAAGCCGCTTGCGGGTGGCCTTGAAATGCAGACACCGTTCGGCACGATCCATTCCACCAACATCACGCCGGATGCCCTTACTGGAATCGGCAGCTATTCCTTTGGGGCATTCGATCGTGCCATGCGCCAGGGAGTGGCGGCAGATGGGCACAACCTGTATCCGGTCATGCCCTACACCTCCTTTGCCAGAATCAGCCCGGATGACATGCATGCCCTTTATGCCTACCTGATGAAGGGGGTGCAGCCGGTTCAACAGGCCAACCAGAAAAACCACATGCAATGGCCCTTCAGCATGCGGTTCGGGCTCAAGTTCTGGAATGCCGTGTTCCTGAAGGAAACCCCGTTCAAGCCGGACCCCAGCAAATCCGCCCAATGGAACCGGGGCGCCTATATCGTTCAGGGCCTGGGTCACTGCGGTGCCTGTCATTCGCCCCGCGGCATTGCCATGCAGGAAAAAGCCCAGAGTGACGAAGGGGAGGCCGGGTTGAGCTACCTCACCGGTTCTACCCTGGAGCACTGGCGTGCCGTGAACCTGCGCAACCGGTGGTCGGGCGAGTCCTTCGCGCAATTTCTGAAAACCGGGCACAACCGCTATGCCACCGCCTATGGGACCATGACGGATGTCGTTCACCACAGTTCCCAGCATTTCTCGGACAGTGATCTTGCTGCCATCGGGGAATACCTGAGTTCGCTATCCCCCAACGATGAAACCAACAGCATCATGCCCCACCAGGTGGTCAAGGCCAGCGAGAAGGACTTGTACAAAACCCGCGGCGGCCTGGGGTACGTGCAATTCTGTTCAACCTGTCACCAGTACGACGGCCGTGGTGTGGAGAAGTTTTTCCCACCGCTGGCGAACAATTCATCCGTACAGGCGAAAGACCCCACTTCAGTGATCCACGTGATCCTGAGCGGCTGGAAATCACCGGTAACGGAAAGTGCGCGCCACGGATTCTACATGCCCAGCTACAGCCGGCTGGGGGACCAGGAGCTGGCAGAAATCATCACATTCGTGCGGGCCCAGTGGGGGAACCGCGGGTTGCCGGTGACGGCGGTCGATGTCAAAAAAGTGCGTGAAGAAATTGAAGCCAGGGGGGAAGAAGCTTCGAAAGCGGCCCTGCCCCGCTTTGCAGACTTTCTCGCCAGGCCGAATGCGGACCAACTGGTTTATGGCATGCGGCTGATGATGGATAGCAAGGAGCTGATGCCGGAACATGTGGGAGACGTGCTTCAGTGCACCAGTTGCCACCTGAATGGTGGCACGGTGGCCCATGCGGCACCCTACCCCGGCGTGGCCGCGGTGTTTCCCACCTATCGTCCCCGTTCGGGAAAGATCATCGACATCAAGGACCGGCTGAATGGCTGCTTGCGCCGCTCCATGAATGGCAAGCCCCTGGACAAGGAGTCCCGGGAGCTGTCGGCCATGGTGGCGTTCATGGACAGCATGAAGGTTGATGTGAAGGCGGGTCAGCCGATACCCGGTCGCGGTGTAGGGAAAATGGACCACAAAATTGTTCCTGACCTGGCCAACGGCAAGAAAGTCTACGATAACCAGTGTGCCGTCTGCCATGGGAAAAACGGCGAAGGGTTGCAGCGCCAGGATGGCAGCTATGTGTTCCCGCCGTTGTGGGGCAAGCAGTCATTCAACATTGGTGCGGGCATGGCACGGACCTACAAGGCTGCGGCATTCGTCAAACACAACATGCCCATATCGGCCAGTTCCACCTTTCCTCTGGGCCAGGGTGGCCTGACTGATCAGGAGGCGGTGGATGTGGCTCAGTACTTCACGCACATGCCGCGCCCAGATTTTGCGGCCAAGAAGAAGGACTGGCCCAAGGGCGGCAAACCGGTTGATGCCCGGTACTGATTAACAACTGCAAGCAATGGAGTGACTCATGGTTTCGATATCACGATGGATTGGCGCAGCAACCGGCGCACGCCGCACGCTTGCCAAAGCGGGTGCAGGTTTGCTGCTGGGACTGATGGCCCAGTGCCTGATGGGAACGGCGATGGCCGATACTGCGGGCCAGGCGCCGGGCGTGTACCCTCCCTGGAGCAGCGGTGCAAACAACCCTGTCCAGTCGAGAGGGCTGGAATTCACGGTGCCGGAAGTGGATAACCTGCCGGATTTGCATGGGAATCCCGTCAATCCGGAATTGTCGATTTTTGTCGGGGGCAATTACTTTTTCGTGATGGCGCCGCTGGTGCATGCGTTTGAGCAATCGCATCCGGCACTGAAGGGAAAGATTTACTACGAGACATTGCCCCCTGGCCTGCTGGTTGAACAGTTGCGCCACGGTGGCACAATCACCATTGGCAACATGACGTGGACCGTCCATGCAGACGTCTATGCGGGCGGCCTGCGGCGCGTGGAAAGCACCATCAGGGAAGGTCTCGCCACCGGGGCTGCCGTACCCTACGCCACCAACACCCTCACCATCATGGTGCCCAAGGGAAATCCCGCGCACATCACCAGCCTCAATGACCTGGGCAAGCCGGGTATTCGCCTTGTCATGCCCAACCCGGCCTTTGAGGGTGTGGGGCGGCAGATCAAGGAGAGCCTGGCCAAGGCGGGGGGGCAAGCCCTGGTCAAGGCCGTGTACGAAACCAAAGTCCGGAATGGGGAAACCCACCTCACGCACATCCACCATCGCCAGTCGCCCATGTACCTGATGCAGGGAAAAGCACAGGCCGGTGTGACCTGGCAATCCGAGGCGGCATTCCAGGCAATGATCGGAAATCCGATCAGCCATGTGGCCATTCCCGAAGAGCAGAATGCCACGGGCATTTATGCGGCGGCTGTGGTCAAGGGCGCACCGCATCCCGAAGCAGCACAGCAGTGGATCGAATTCCTCACCTCGCGTGAGGCCCAGGAAATTTTCAAGCGCTACGGATTCAAGTCTTATTCCGGAAGCAAAGCGAAGTAAGCGCTGTACGCGTTCATTCAAAAACACCCAAGAGGAGAAACACCATGGCACTTCGACAAAAACTGGCATTGATGGCTGTCGCTGCTGTGATTGGCGCCACTGCCACCCACATCGCCCTTGCGGCGGAAAAACCGGCTGCTGCCGAAGCAAAAAGCGAATACGTCAAACCGAAAATTCATCATGAGTCATTCGGACAGATGAACATCGTAGTGCCGATGACAACCGATGACAAAGGCGTGCAGGGCAAGAAGCTGCGCAACATCACCAATGGCCTGCAGGCCGCGGAAGCCTGGAAAGGCAACATGCATGTCGTGGTGGTGATTTATGCCAAGGGCATCACCCTGCTCAAGAATCCGGAAGAAAAAGTCCAGAAGCAGCTCGACGCCCTGCGCGCGAAAGGCGTCAAATTTGCTGTCTGCGACAATACCCTGCGCGAACAGGGCATCGACTTCCACAAGCTGTACAAAGTGTCCGAAGCCGATATCGTGCCGTCCGGGTTTGCCGAGGTCGCCTATCTCCAGGCCCACAAGCACTTCGTGGTCGATCCAACGAACTGATTGGGGAGGTGCAACATGGAACTGGTCTTGTGGGGATTTCTGTTCGGGGCCATTCTTCAGTTTGCACGGCTCAATTGCTTCGATACGATCGCCGGAATGGCGGTGCTGAAGGATTTCAGCATCGCCAAAACCATTTCCTTTACCATCGGCCTGGGCATCCTCCTGTTTCAGGCTGAAATGCAACTGGGGTGGGTGGACTATCACATCAAGTCGTTCCTGCTCACGGGGGTGATCGTGGGCGGGCTCATTTTTGGGGTGGGCATGGCCTTGTTGGGCTACTGCCCCGGAACCGTGGCGATATCACTTGGACAGGGGCGTCTGGACGCCCTGGTGGGGGTGATCGGAGGCTTGTGCGGGTCACTGGTGTTTGCAGCCCTGTATCCCGTGTTGGCACCCATGCTTGGACCTGACCTGGGAAAAATATCGTTACGCCACCTCGTGCACAATCCCGAGCTCTATGGCATGGTCAGCACCGCGCTGGCCCTCCTGTTCATGGGCATTGCACTGGCCCTGCAGCGGCTGCAGCGGCAGGGTTGGCGCTGGCTGTATGCGGCTGTGGGTTTGGCGCTGCTGAATGCCCTGCTCACGGCCTCATGGGCAACCGGACGCCCCATGGGGGCCTCCTCGGCTTTTCCTTTTGCAGCCATGGTGCTGTCGGGAATGGAAGGGGCTGCCTATTGGCATAAAATCGCCTCGGCCGGTGCCTGGGAACTGCAGTTCCTTTTCGGAGCCCTGCTGGCGGGCTTCGCATTTGCCGTGTCTGGACGTCGTTTCCAGATTTCCAGTGTTCCCGAATTGTGGGCAAGGTATCACGGCAATGCACCCGGAAAGCGATTTTTCTGGGCGTTCGTAGGAGGGTTTCTACTGCTGTTTGGCGCCCGCACAGCCGGCGGTTGCACCTCCGGGCACATCATTTCCGGCGGGATGCAGCTGGCCCTCAGCAGCCTGGCATTTGCCGGGGCCGTTTTCGCATCGTTCCTGGTCACGGGCTATTACTTCTATCGTGTCAGGGGACGTCAGACCCTCGGTGCGGTGTTGAACATCAACTAGGCCCGGTGGGGATTTCAGAGCGCGCAGTGTATGGGAGTGGCGCGCCCGACAGGAATCGAACCTGTGACCTTTGGCTTCGGAAACCAACACTCTATCCAACTGAGCTACGGGCGCGCGGGACCTGAAACTCTAGCAAAATTGCGGGGTTGCGTCCAGTTTACCTGAACACAGCCAGGACATCGGCCGAGGTATAATTTCCGCGGTGCCCTGTCCAAATTCTGCAAGAGAGCCGTCCATGACAACAAACAATGCAGGCAACAAGGCTTCGGCCGGAAAATGGTTGCTCTACCTGGTTGCGGTGATTGCCGTGATTGCCGTTTTGCGAGGCCTGCTGGCCACCCGGCATGAAGCCACAGCCACATCCCACCAGGATGCGGCAACGATGAAGGCAGTGGAAGATCGCATCAAACCCTTGGGCGAAGTGTCCATTGCGGCAACAGCCCCCCATGCTGTCGCGGCAACGACGGCAGTGATGCCGGCATCGGCGCAGCCCGGTGCGGTGGCCACAAGCGCCCCTTCTGCCGATGAGGCCAAGTCGGCTCCGGCAGTGGCCGCTGCTGCGCCTGCGGCCTCTAAGTCAGGCGAAAGCACCTATCATTCCCTGTGTACCGGTTGCCACAGCATTGGTGCCATGGGGGCTCCCCGCTATGGGGACAAGACGGCCTGGGCGCCCCGCATCGCGCAGGGCATGGATGCCCTTTACCGCAGTGCACTGCACGGGAAAAACGCGATGCCGGCCAAGGGAGGAAATCCTGCGTTGTCCGATGCAGATGTCAAGGCGGCAGTGGATTACATGGTGGCTGCGGCCAGGTAGGAAGTTTCAATCCCCGCTTTTAAATGAGCATTTATGCCATTGGAGATCTCCAGGGGTGTCTGGCTCCCCTGGAAGCGCTCATCGACCGTCTTCCCATTGACTGGCAGCAGGACCGCCTGTGGTTTGTGGGCGATCTCGTTAACCGCGGCCCCCAGTCGCTTGAAACCTTGCGTTTCGTGAGACAGCTGGGTGAGCGTGCACTGACCGTCCTGGGAAATCACGACCTGCACCTCCTGTGCGTGGCAGAAGGCTATGCCCGGAATTATGAGGGTGACACCCTGAATGCCATCCTGGAGGCACCGGATCGCGGCGAACTGCTCGACTGGCTGCGCCACCGTCCGATGATGCATATGGAACAGGGGGTTGCGCTGGTGCACGCCGGGCTGCTGCCGCAATGGAACGTATCCCGGGCACTGGCACTGGCCGGCGAAGTGGAGTCGGCACTGCGATCACCGGATTACCGGGATTTTCTCAAGACCATGTACGGCAATCGTCCGGTTCAGTGGTGCGAATCCCTGACCGGCATGGACCGGTTGCGTCTCATCACCAATGCATTGACCCGGCTGCGCATCTGTACGGTGGACGGAGCCATGGAATTCACCCACAAGGGGGAGCCTGCCGATATTCCGGCGGGCTACATGCCCTGGTTCGAAGTTCCCGGTCGCCGGTCTGCTGGCGAGTCCATCGTTTTCGGACACTGGTCCGCGTTGGGGCTTCATCTCGAATCCGATGTCCTGGCTCTGGATACCGGATGTCTCTGGGGGGGAAAGCTTACGGCGGTGCGTCTGGAAGACCGTGCCCTGTTTCAGGTTCCCTGCGAAAAACGTTCGCATCATGGTGGGGAAGCGATGCGTCGCTGAGAAGCGATGCGGTGATCTGTTCAAGGTGCAGTGCGAGATCCCGGCGGTGCCGCCCGTTGGGTGTGACGATGGCTCCGATCCGTATTTCCACGAGTGAAGGGGGGGATGACAGAACGCGAGCAAGCGAACGGGCAAAGGTCATCTCGCCGATGAAGGGGATATGCGGGTTGTGCCGCTCGTCTTCCAGGCGATAACGCAGGGCCACAGGCAGGAGGACCGTTTCCCGGTTGATGGCCGCCTGCAGAAGGGAAGTCCGGAACGGCAGGACGGTCATGCCTTCCGATGTGGTTGATTCCGGAAAAAGCCCCAGGCTGTCTCCGGTGGCCAGCACGTCTTCCATTTCCTGGCCGATGGCCGCTGTTTGCTTGCGTGAACTGCGAACCAGGAACAGCGTGCCTGTTTTGGCGGCCAGCCACCCAAAAACCGGCCAGTGGCGTACTTCGGACTTGGATACGAAACGCACGGGATAGACGGAATGGATGGCAAAGATATCCACCCAGGAGATGTGGTTTGCGGTCAGCACCACCGGAAAATGGTGGCGTTCCGGCAGCGTGCCCCGGATTCGCACGGTCACGCGCAGCAGGCGCATCAGGTCGGCTGCCCAGTTCTGTATCAGCCGGTCACGGAGCTTGCGGCTGCTCCAGGGCAGGATCACAGCCGTTGTGGTGACTCCCCGAACCACGTGCAACAGCAGACGCACGGACCGGATTGTCAGGACGATGCGTTGCCTCATCAGTCGAAGGGAATGCCGAATGCCTGTTCGAAGCGGGTTGCGATTTCGTCCCGTGTGGGTCGATGATTCTGCGCACCGCGATGGGCGATTTTGATTGCGCCCATCAGCGAAGCCAGGCGGCCGGTTTGAGCCCAGGGCCACCCTTTGGAAATGCCGTAAATCAGTCCGGCCCGGTAGGCATCCCCACAGCCGGTAGGGTCTTCCACCGCATCGGGTCGTACGGCAGGAACATGGATGACCTCTTCTCCGGCGTAGATCATGGACCCTTCCCCTCCTTTCGTGACCACGGCGGCATCCACGCGGGCCGCCAGTGCCTCGAAATCCAGGCCTGTCTTTTCCGACAGGAGCTGGGCTTCATAGTCATTGACGGCAAGGTAGGAAGCCTGGTCCAGAAATTCGAGCAGCTCGCCCCCTGAAAACATGGGCAAACCCTGGCCTGGATCGAACAGGAAAGGGATGCCGCCCTGATGGAATTGGTGGGCATGCTGCAGCATGCCTTCGCGCCCATCGGGGGCCACGATCCCGAACTGGATGGAGGGAGCGTCCGATACCTGGTTCAGATGGGCATGGTTCATGGCGCCCGGGTGGAAGGCCGTAATCTGGTTGTCATCCAGGTCGGTGGTGATGAACGCCTGGGCAGTGTAGCTCCCTTCCACTTCCCGGATGTGGGCCTGGGAAATTTCAAAGCGGTCCAGGCGCTGCCGGTAATCGGAAAAATCGTGCCCGACCGTGGCCATGATCAGGGGGTCTCCGCCCAGCAGTTTGAGGTTGTAGGCGATGTTGCCGGCGGTGCCCCCATATTCGCGCCGCATTTCGGGAACCAGAAACGCGACGCTGAGAATGTGGATTTTTTCAGGAAGGATGTGGTTCTGGAAACGATCCTCGAACACCATGATGGTGTCATAGGCCAGCGAACCACAAATCAGGGTTTTCATCAGCCGAGCGCTGCCAGAGCCGCTTCGTAATCCGGTTCCTGTTTGATTTCAGGGACCAGCTGCGAGTGGAGCACGCGGTTGTTCTCGTCCAGCACCACCACGGCACGCGCTGTCAGGCCGCGCAGGGGACCGTCGGTGATGTCCACCCCGTAGTGCTGGTGGAATCCATGGTCACGGAAGGTGGACAGGGAGACGACGCGATCCAGGCCCTCAGTGGTGCAGAAGCGCGACATGGCAAACGGCAGGTCGGCAGAAACGACCAGTACCACCGTGTTGTTGAGGGCACTGGCCCGTTCGTTGAATTTGCGTGTCGAAGTGGCACAGGTGGGGGTGTCCAGGCTTGGCACGATATTGAGGATCTTGCGTTTGCCGGCGTAGGTGGCAAGGCTGCAGTCAGCCAGGTCCTTCCCGGTCAGGGAAAAGTCAGGCGCGGTGGTGCCGGGCATGGGGAAGTTACCGGCAACGGCAATGGGTTTTCCTGCGAGCGTGACGTTGGACATTCAAGTCTCCTGATGGATGAACGAGTGGTATTGCGCTGCAGACATGAGCGCTTCGTAGTCGTGAGTTGTTTTTGGGCGCAGCGTGAAAAGCCAGCTGTCATAAGGTTCCGTGTTGAGCGATTCCGCATGGTCGGGCAGTGCTTCGTTGACCGTGACAATGGTGCCCGATGCAGGTGCGTGCACATCCGATGCCGATTTGACGGATTCCACGAGGGCACAGGCTTCTCCTGCGGCCACTTCGCGTCCAACCTCGGGCAACTGGATGAACATCACGTCGCCCAGCTGGGATTGGGCGAAGTCCGTGATGCCGACGGCAAGCGTTCCGTCAGGGTTGGGGCGCGCCCATTGGTGTGTCGGGGAATAGCGTCGGTCTTCGGGGTCAGACATGGGACCATCCTTATTTCTTGGAGCAGTATAGCTTATCCTTTTCGGCCGGAAAGACAGACCCAGCCTTCGGAGTGTGCCGTGACCACCAGGCAGCAGCCGGGTTGATAGGCTTCGATGACCTGCCCGGCCTGTCTTTCAAGGATGCCCGAGAGGGCAATCCAGCCGCCGGGTTTGAGGTAGGCCAGCAGCAGCGGAGCCAGGACCATCAGCGGCGACGCCAGGATGTTGGCCACCACGCCATCGAACTGGGCGGAGGGCGCGATGGCGTCCGGCAGGAAAAACTCTGCATCGACTCCATTGCGTTGTGCATTGGCGCGGGCGGTGGCTACGGCAGCGGGATCAATGTCCACGCCCACGGCCCGCCGGGCGCCCAGCAGGTGGGCTGCAATGGCCAGAATGCCGGACCCGCAGCCATAGTCCATGACCTCCTGGCCGCGGGGCGCTTCCCTGGACAGGTATTGCAGACACAGCCTGGTGGTGGGATGACTTCCCGTGCCGAAAGCTTGTCCGGGATCGAGGCGGATGTTGAGAGCCGAGGGGTCCGGGGGCTCATGCCAGGTGGGGACGATCCAGAGACCGGGTGCTGCAGGGATCGGATCAAACTGGCGCTGCGTCAGGCTGACCCAGTCCTGGTCGGCCACGGTATCGCTCTGGTAGGCGGGCATCTCAGGCAGTCCGGCCTGAATACGGGCTTCCTGCATGAGGGCATGGGGGTCTGCTTCGGCAGGCAGCAGGGCGTCCACCAGGCATTCTGGCCAGAGTGCGGGCGGGGGCTCCCCGGGCTCACCGAACACTTCGGTTTCAGGGCGCCCGGACCCCAGATTCTGCTCGATGCTGGCAGACAAGGCGCCGCAGGCCAGCAGTGCATCGGACAGGGCTTCGGCCTCGCGGTCGCTGACCTCGGCAATCAGGCGGGTCCAGGCCATTCAGGAAGGCTTGGCCTTGTCCCGCGCGAGCTTTTCTTCGAGGTAGTGGATGCTGGTTGCGCCCGCAATGAAAGCCTTGTCCTGAAGCAACTGCTGGTGCAGCGGAATGTTGGTCTTGATGCCTTCCACCACCATTTCCGAAAGCGCGATGCGCATGCGGGCAATGGCCTGGTCGCGCGTGGCACCGTGGGTAAGCACCTTGGCAATCAGGGAATCGTAATAAGGCGGTACGAAGTAATTGTGGTAAATGTGGGAATCGACCCGGGTTCCGGGGCCGCCGGGCGCATGGTACTGCGTGATGCGGCCGGGAGACGGGGCGAATGTGAAAGGGTCTTCGGCATTGATCCGGCATTCGATGGCATGCCCGCGCAGCACAATGTCCTTTTGGCGGAAGGACAGTTTTTCGCCGGCCGCAATGCGGATCTGTTCCTGGACGATGTCGATGCCGGTGATGAGTTCCGTGACCGGGTGCTCCACCTGCACACGGGTGTTCATTTCAATGAAGTAGAACTCCCCGTTTTCGTACAGGAATTCAAAGGTGCCTGCACCACGGTATTTGATGCGTTTGCAGGCCGCTACGCAACTTTCCCCGATTTTTTGGCGGAGTTTCTCGGATATGCCGGGAGCCGGAGCTTCCTCGATGATTTTCTGGTGGCGGCGCTGCATGGAGCAGTCCCGCTCTCCCAGATAAGCCGCATTGCCGTGCTCGTCGGACAGGACCTGGATTTCGATGTGCCGCGGCTGCCCCAGGTACTTTTCCATGTACACGGTGTCGTTTCCGAAGGCGTTGCGGGCTTCGCTGCGGGTCAGGTCCAGGAAGCCCAGCAGGTCTTCCTCGCGCTCTACCACGCGCATGCCGCGACCGCCGCCGCCGGCTGCCGCCTTGATCAGCACCGGGTAGCCGATGCTTTCCGCAAGCTTCTTGAGTTCCTTCGGTTCTTGCGGCAGCTGTCCTTCCGAACCGGGTACCACGGGAACACCGGCCGCTTTCATGGCCGATTTGGCGCTGATCTTGTCGCCCATGAGGCGGATCGTTTCCGCTCGCGGACCGATGAACACGAAGCCGCTGTTTTCCACACGTTCGGCGAAATCAGCGTTCTCGGACAGGAAGCCGTAGCCCGGGTGGATGGCTTCGGCACCGGTCACTTCCGCCGCGGAAATGATGGCCGGGATGTTGAGGTAGCTGTTCTGGGACGCCGGGGGGCCAATGCACACCGATTCGTCGGCCAGCACCACGTACTTGGCATCGGCATCCGCTTCGGAATGCACGGCCACGGTTTTGATGCCCAGCTCACGGCAGGCACGAAGAACCCGCAAGGCGATCTCGCCGCGGTTGGCAATCAGGATTTTTTCAAACATGGCGGGATCGTTCGCTCAGGCGGAAGCGATGATGAAAAGGGGCTGGCCGTACTCGATGGGCTGACCGTTTTCCACCAGAATCCGTTTCACCGTGCCGGACACGTCGGATTCGATTTCGTTGAGCAGCTTCATGGCTTCAATGATGCAAAGCGTCTGTCCTTCGGTGATGCTTTGTCCCAGCTCCACGAAAGGCGGGGCGCCGGGAGACGGGGAGCGGTAAAAAGTACCGACCATGGGTGATTTCACCACATGGCCTTCTTCTTCGGCAGGAGCCGGCGCTTCGATGCTGGCGGCCGCAGCGGCAGGAGCAGCCGCACCCTGGGGCGGCATCGCGTAATGGACCTGTGGGGCAGACATATAGGCATGGCCGCTGCCCACCTTGGCAATGCGCACTTTTTCCTCGCCTTCGGTGATTTCAAGCTCGGCAATGCCGGACTCTTCCACCAAGTCGATGAGTTTTTTGAGTTTTCTCAAATCCATGTGTTAATCCTTGTCTAGCAGGTAGTCGAGCGCCAGTTCATAGCCGCGCGCGCCCAGGCCGCTGATCACGCCAAGCGCAATCGGGGAAAGGTACGAAACCTGGCGGAATGGTTCACGGGCATAGACATTCGACAGATGCACTTCGATGAAAGGCAGGGCAGCGGCTGCCAGGGCATCACGCAGGGACACGCTGGTGTGGGTAAGCCCGCCTGGATTGATGATCAGACCTTCGGTTCCATCCTGGCGGGCCGCATGAATGCGGTCGATCAGGGCTCCTTCCCAGTTGCTCTGGAAGGGAGTGACCGCAGCGCCGCGCTGGGCACCTCGCTCGCACAAGCGCCGGTCGATTTCTTCGAGCGTCGTTGCCCCGTAGATGCCGGGTTCACGTGCGCCGAGGAGATTCAGGTTTGGTCCATGGAGGACCAGGATGGTTTGCATGGGGCGGATTTTCACCCACATTCGAAGGAGTTGTCCAGTTTTTTAGCGAAGATCGCTACCGTTTGCTGTTGGAAACCACCGCTTTGACAGGCGCAATCGACTTCAAAAAGTGGTCGATCGTGGGATAGTACCACGCTCTTCTGAATTCACGCTTGATTCTGGAATTGGAAACTTGTCGTGATTCCGCCATAAATGACCAACTAATTTCGCTTATTTTTCGCCGAACTTCCTCAAGCGGAAGCCGTGCGGGTAGAGGCAGACCGAAATGCCGGGCAAGCATTTCATAGAACTCCCCCATGCGCAGGCGGGAGTCGTCTGCCACATTGTAGATGCGGTTGGGGCGGGCCCTGCGGGCTGCATCCAGCGCGGCCTGGGCCAGGTCGCGTGCGTGGATGTGGTTGGTCCAGGGGTCTGACTGAAGCTCGGCCAGTGGGTCCTGGCGATGCAGTCGTTCCAGTGGGAGTCGGTCTTCCGCATAAATGCCGGGGGCCCTGAGGATACTGACGTGGCAACCCGATCGGGTACCGAACCCCCGCAGCAGGGTTTCGGCTTCCACCCGCCGGCTGGCCCGGGCGGTGGTCGGTCTGACCGGTGTGCATTCGTCCACAAGCGCCCCCCGACAGTCGCCGTAAACCCCGGTGGTGCTGATGTAGACCAGTGTGTGTGGTAGACTTGCACCCCGCTCCAGTGCCGTGATCAGGTGTTTTGTTCGGGGGTCGCCCGGACGGTCGGAGGCTGGGGGGGCGAAATGGAAAACCACATGGGCCAGCCCCGACAGGCGTCCCAGGGTGGCCGGTTTGTCCAGGTCACCCATCAGGGGAGTGGCCCCCAGCGACCGCCAGCGCGCAGCGCTGATGTCGTCCCGACATAAGGCGAAGAGTTGTGGCGCGGCTCGGATCAGGGGCACCATGCGCCTGGCGACATCGCCCGAACCTATGATTAACCAGCGTTGCATCGTTTGATTCTAGCAGCCATTCAGGAAATTCCATGTCAGTACGCGTGACGATTCAGCCCAGCGGGCATCAGTTCCAGGTCGAACCCGGGGAAACCGTGCTTCAGGCAGGCCAGCGTGAAGGCTACGGCCTGCCGTTCGGCTGCCGCAGCGGGGCCTGCGGCAGCTGCAAAGGGCGGGTGGTCAGCGGCACGGTGGATTACGGAGACTACCAGCCGTCGGCCCTCAGCCCGCAGGAAATTGCCGAAGGCAAGGCGCTGTTCTGTTGTGCCAAGCCGCTCGAGGATCTGGTGATTGAAGTGCGCGAAGTGGCGGGCATGAAAGACATCCAGATCAAGAAGCTGCCTTGCCGGGTGGAGTCCATCGTGCGCCCCAATCACGATGTGGTTGTACTCCGGCTCAAATTGCCCGCCAATGAAAAGTTCGAGTTCCTGGCCGGACAATACATCGATTTTCTGCTCAAGGAAGGCAAGCGTCGCAGCTTTTCACTGGCCAATGCGCCCCAGGACAAGGGTTTCCTGGAGTTGCACATTCGCCATTATCCGGGCGGCAGCTTTTCGGAATTCGTGTTCAGTGAGTTGAAGGAACGGGCCATATTGCGCTTTGAAGGTCCGCTCGGCACCTTTTTCCTGCGCGAAGATTCCGACAAGCCGATCATCTTCATGGCCGGTGCCACGGGATTTGCCCCCATCAAAGGCATGATCGAATACGCCCGGCACCGCGGAATAACCCGGCCCATGGTCCTGTATTGGGGCGTGCGCAGCCGCGCAGACCTGTACATGGGAGATCTGGCAGCCAGTTGGCAAACGGAGGATGGGCAGTTCACGTTCATTCCCGTCCTGTCGGAACCGCAACCGGAAGATGGCTGGACCGGACGCGCCGGCCTGGTCCACCAGGCAATCCTGGACGATTTCAAGGACCTTTCGGGATATCAGGTTTACGCCTGCGGAGCGCCGCGCATGGTGGAAGCGGGCTTCAAGGCCTTTACCCAGATCCGCGGGTTGCCCGAATCCGAATTCTATTCGGATCCCTTCACGCCTTCTGTGGATAAAACCCAGCAACCCTCCCCCTGAACTGCCAGGGGATTTCAAACTGCGCCGAATTCAGGCCCCAAGTCAGGATGATGGCGCGGACTGACCCGGGCTTCGCCGATTTTTTCCGTGAGCTGGGCTTTCAGGTGCTGCCCTTCCCTCGAATGCTCGATGAACAGGCTGGCGTCTAGGTAACTTTGCGCCTTGCCCCAAAGCGATTGGCGCATGCAAAGCTTGGCCAGGGTCAGGAGCAGGACCGCGTTGTCCGGATGCTCGCGCAGCCAGCCTTCGGCTTTTTCAATCTGGGTCAGTGTGGAATCGCCTTCGCATTCCCCGTAGAGTGACACGAGGGAAGCGTCCCATTCCTTTTCCAGGTTTCGCTCGATGATGGCCTGGGCCTCCTTGTGCAGCCCCAGATCGATCAGATATCCCGCGGCACTGTGCGCCAGGGCATTGTCTGAACGGATGGCCGCAGGAATGCTGCGCCAGACAGCTTGCAGTTCCTCAGGGTGGTGGGCACTGTGGCGCAACAGCTGCTGCCATGCATTGCGGCGGACCCGATGGGACTGCACCTCGTCAATGCCTGACAGATGTTCCAGCAGGTCCACCGTTTCCAGAGCGGGCTTCCAGGCGCCGGTCGCGACCTGGGCCTTGAGCAGCAACTGGTGTGCGCGCACCTGCTTGGGGGCGACCCGGTGCGCTTCGCGCAGCAGTTCGAGTGCTTCAGTGTAGCGGCGCTCGTCCAGCAGCAGGTCGGCCCGGGTGGTGAGGTGCAGCAGCCGGGTTTCAGGCCCGAGGGTGGCAGCCCTGTCGAGGTAGCGGTCGCGCGCTTCAAATCGGCGCTGATCGTGGGCCGCCCGGGCGGCAATCACTGCGCTCAGCGCCGGCGATTCCTCGCTTTCGAGGGCGATTTCAGCCTGCCGTTCGGCCTTTCTGAAATTGCCTTCGAAGTAAGCGGTGAGACTCTGGTAAAGGGCGCTCCGGGCACGGTTGCGCGAACGGCGCAGGCGGTAAGCCTGAACCCGGGTGGGCAGGCTCAGCGTGGTGATGACCAGGCGTGACAGCGCATAAAGCCCCAGGCATCCCAGCACCAGGCCAATGACGAAGACGGCCAGCGATACTTCAATGCGCCAGGGGGCCACGACGATGAGCACATAACCCGTGTTCAGGCCCACCGCCAGGGCCACGGCCGTGGCCAGGGCGAACAGCGTGAGGAACCAGAAGAGGGTTCTCATCGATGGGCCCCTTCATGGGGAGCCCGGGCCTTGCGCACGGCATTGAGGGTGGCGTTGACGTCAGGCAGCGCGATGTTGACCGGAGTGTCGCTCAACTGGTGCAGCGTTTCCAGCGCAGCGCGCACCGGCTTCGCATTGCGGTCGAAGTAGCGGTTCATCCACACCAGGGCTGCCCGCAGGTCGGCCCGGTAGCTGGTTTCATTGTGCGACAGGGCCCCCAGACGCGCAGACATGAGGCGAAGCTTCAGGTTTTCCCTCAGGAAGAATGCCTGGTCCGGGCTCAGCAGCGGCAATTCGGGCGTGTCGATGCGGCGGATCTGTACGGCTTTCGCCAGTTCCAGCGCCAATTCGTGGGCCATGCGGGCAAACACCCCTTCCTTGGCTGCCGACTGGGCGGGTTCCGCAGGGGCCGGCCGGGTGTCGGATGCCAACGGCAGCGAATCCACCTCAGAGGCCACATCGTCCAGGCGGATGCTGATGCCGGTGGTATCCACATAAGGGAGCGCCCGCAGGCGATCGATGTCCTGGTTCAGGACCTGGCGTACCGCAATGAAAGACGGTTTGCTGATTTTTTGCAGGCGCAGGTCGGCTGCCTGAAGGGCAGACAGGGCTGACTGGACGTTGCCGGTCAACTGCAGCTGCTGGTTGGCGATGACCACCAGCTGTTCCACTTCGGCCAGAATCCAGTCATCCCGGTTCCGGGACAGCTCCTGGTACAGTGCTTCCAGTTCCACCTGCTGGTTTTGCGATTCTGCAAACCGGCTTTCCAGTGCGGCCAGTCGCGCGCCGGCTTCGCGCGTATTTTCGGCGGCCTGCTGGGATGCTGCCTGGTTTTGCTTGACCAGACTGTCCGCTTCGCCCAGGCGCTGGGCCAGTTCCCGCTGCAGGCGTGCGATTTCCGCATGGGATTCGAGCCATTGGACTCCCACCAGAACCAGCGCCAGGAGTGCCCACAGCAGTCCGTTGCGGGCATTGAGACGATCCAGGAACGCGGGCCGGCGGCGCGCTGGAGCCGGGGGGGCAGGCAGGTCATTCATGATGGCAACAAGGTGGTTAGGGTTTTCCAATAGGCAACCAGGGCCGCTTCACCTGGTTCCGTCACGTGAACGCGGCTGCAGCCCAGGCTCTGGGCTGCAGCCGCAATTTTCGGATGGGACACCAGAAAATCGCGTTGCTGCAGGACGCCATGGCGGGTTTCCCCGGCAAGGGTCCACAAATTCTTCAAAGCTTCCGCGCTCTGCACGCTGATGGCTGCGCCCTGGGCGAGGGCATCGTCCAGATCGCCCAGATCAGGATTCGGCAGGCAGCGCTCATAGCATTCCAGATAGTTCACATGCGCTCCGCGCGACTCGAGCGTCGATTTGAGCCACTCACGCCCGCCTCGTCCGCGCACGATCGCCATCGTTTGTCCTGCAATTGCCGCAAATTCTGGCATGGACAGCAAGGCTTCGCTGTCGGCCCCTTGCGTGGGGTACAGCACGGGTAGCCGGCTCTGCTTTTCCAGTCGTTCTGCCGTGGCTTGGCCGACGGCCGCCAGCCTGCCCCGCACAGGGGCGCTCTGGATCACCCAGGGCCAACCGAATGAAACCGCGTTGGCGCTGATGAAAATGATCCAGTCGGCAGGCTGGAGTACGGCTTTGGCCTGTTCGGCGCGCAACGGCAGGGGTCTGATCTCCAGGGTCGGGAACAACCATGCCTGTCCGCCCTCCTGGGCAATGCGGGCTGCAAGCTCTTCTCCCAGCACCCGTGGCCGCGTGATCAGAAGGCCGGGGCGCCGTAGGGGTACGCGCGACACCATGGGCCCTGCCCTACCCCGCACTCCGACATGAGTTCAGGATATCCGCCGCCCCTTGTTCAAGCAACTGTTCCGCCACAGTTTCACCCAATTCCACGGGCGCTGTGGCATCCCCGCGACCTGCTGCGCGCACGATGCGGCTGCCGTCCGGGCTGCCGACGAACGCCTGCAGGCTCAGGACGCCGTCTTCGATTGTGGCATGGGCACCCAGGGGCACGTCGCAGCTCCCTGCCAGACGGCGCGAGACCGTGCGTTCTGCCCAAACGCAGGATTCGTTGGCTGCATTCCGGAGCGGCGCAAGCCACTCCGCCAGTCGGGGATGGTCGGTGCGGAATTCGATACCAAGGGCACCTTGTCCGACGGCCGGCAGGCTGGCTTCGATGGGCAGCAACGAGCGGATCCGGGCCGACAGGCCCAGTCGCTTCAGGCCAGCTGCAGCAAGGATGATGGCCTGGTACTCGCCGGCATCCAGTTTGCGCAGGCGCGTATCCAGGTTGCCTCGCAGGGGCTGGATAGACAGATGGGGGTAGCGCGCGCGCAGCTGGCATTCGCGGCGCAGGCTGGACGTGCCCACCACGGCGCCGGCTGGCAGTTCTTCAAGGTGGGCGTAGCGTACGGAGACGAAAGCATCTCTCGGGTCTTCGCGTTCCCCCGCAACGCACAGCGCAAATTCGGGGGGCAGTTCCATGGGCACGTCCTTCATGGAATGGACGGCCATTTCGGCACGCCGCTCAAGCATGGCGAGCTCCAGTTCCTTCACGAACAGGCCCTTTCCCCCCACGGCAGCCAGGGTCCGGTCCAGAATCTGGTCGCCGGTGGTTGTCATTCCCAGCAAATGGACCTCCGCATGCGGATATAATCCCAGCAATCGATCCCGGATATGTTCGGCCTGCCAAAGGGCAAGGCGGCTTTCGCGGGTGGCAATCGTGATTTTTGGAGCAGATGACATGGTGTTTGAGCGGGATGGGCGGGGATCGTCTATGGGCAGGGAGTGTAGCACGAAGCCTGTGGTTGCCCGGAGGCTGGCATGAATACATCGGCGGCTGACAAGGACCTTCCGCTGCGTGAAGACATCCGTTTTCTGGGCAGGATTCTGGGAGACACCCTGCGCGAGCAGGAAGGGGAAGACATTTTCCAGCTGATCGAAGGCATACGCCAGACAGCCATCCGCTACCGCCGCAGCGAAGACCCCCAGGCCCAGTCCATGCTGGATCACAGCCTGGACGGTCTCAGTCCAGAACACACGATCGCAGTGGTGCGGGCCTTCAGCTATTTTTCCCACCTGGCCAATATCGCCGAAGACCTGCACCACAACCGGCGCCGCATTGCCTATTCCCAGGCGGGCGCCCCGCCGCGCGAAGGCAGTGTGGCCCTGGCCCTGCACCGCATCAAGCAGGAGGGAGTGACTGCGGACGACCTGAAGGCCTTCTTTTCCAAGGCGCTGGTGTCACCCGTGCTGACGGCACACCCCACGGAAGTCCAGCGCAAGAGCGTGCTCGACTGCCATCTCATGATTGCCAACCGGCTGGGGGAACGCACACGGCTGGCCATGACCCCCGAAGAACGTGCCGAGAACGAGGCGTCACTGCGCCGCGCCGTGCTGACCTTGTGGCAGACCAACGAATTGCGCACCTTCAAGCTGCGCGTTCATGATGAGATCGAAAACGGCCTGTCCTACTACCGTTACACCTTCCTGCGGGAAGTGCCGCGTCTTTGCTCTCAAATCGAGGACGCACTGGCTTCGGATCCGGACTATGCGGAGGTTGCCCGCGGATTGCCCCCCTTCCTGCGCATGGGCAGCTGGATCGGCGGGGACCGCGACGGCAATCCGTTCGTGACGGCCGAAGTGACCGAGCATGCCCTGCGCCGGCACAGTGCCGTGGTGCTGGAGTTCTATTTGCAGCAACTGCTGTCGCTGCGCGGCGAGTTGTCCATGTCATCGCGTCTGGTTTCGGTATCCGAGGACTTGCGTCGTCTTGCCGAGCAGTCGCCGGAAATGGCGGACAGCCGCATGGAAGAACCTTACCGGCGAGCCATCACCCACATCCACGCACGGCTTACCCAAACGGCAAAGCGCCTGACCCCGTCCCCGGATGACTGCGCGGGAACGCAGCCCGAGTCCTACCGCTCGGTAGCCGAGTTTGCAGCAGACCTGGAAATCCTGAGGTGTTCCCTGCAAAGCCACGGGTCCGGGCTGCTGGCCGAAGGGCGCCTGCGGCTTCTGCAGCGCGCGGTTTCTTCCTTCGGTTTCCACCTGGCACCGCTCGATCTGCGCCAGCATTCGGAGTTTCACGAAAAGACGGTTTCCGAACTGCTGCATCATGCAGGTACGGGTATCCACTACCAGGCGCTGGACGAAGATCAGCGCATCGAGATCCTGGTCCGTGAGCTGGGAAGTCCCAGGTTGCTGCGATCCCCCTTTGCCGAGTACAGCGAACTCGTGCAAAGCGAACTGGCCACGTTTGAAATGGCAGCCCTGCTGCACCAGCGCGTGGGACCCCAGGCGCTGCCCAACTACATCATTTCCAAGACGGACAGTGTCAGCGACATCCTCGAAGTTGCCCTGATCATGAAGGAAGTGGGGCTCATGCGACCGGGGGAACAGCCGCAGCTGTCCATGAACATCATTCCCCTGTTTGAAACCATCGCTGATCTGCGGGGTTGCGGCGCCATCATGTCGCGCCTCTTTTCCCTCAAGCCGTATCGCACGCTGCTGGCCAGCCGACACAATACCCAGGAAGTCATGCTGGGTTATTCCGACAGCAACAAGGATGGCGGTTTCCTGACGGCCAACTGGGAGCTCTACAAGGCAGAGAAAACCCTTGTCCAGGTGTTTGCCGAGCACGGCATCGAAATGCGCCTGTTCCATGGGCGCGGGGGTTCCGTTGGCCGGGGGGGCGGGCCCAGCTACTATGGCATCCTGGCCCAGCCGGCCGGCAGCGTGAATGCCCAGATCCGGCTCACAGAACAGGGCGAAGTGATCGCCAGCAAATATTCCGATCCTGGCATCGGACGGCGCAACCTGGAAACCCTGGTGGCCGCTACGATCGAAGCCACGCTGCTGGACCGCGACAAGGACCTGGAAGCTCGCGAAGCATTCTATGAAGTCATGGAAGAACTGGCGGAATATTCTTTCCGTCGTTACCGCGAACTGGTTTATGAAACACCTGGGTTCGAGCGCTTTTTCCGGGAAGCAACGCCGGTACGGGAAATTTCGGAACTCAATATCGGCAGCCGGCCTGCTTCGCGCAAGAAATCCGAGCGCATCGAAGACTTGCGCGCCATACCCTGGGTTTTCAGCTGGGGCCAGTCGCGCATGATCATCCCGGGCTGGTATGGATTCGGCACGGCCGTGGAAAAATTCAGGGCCCGACATCCGGACGGCTTGTCGCTGTTGCAGCAGATGGTCCAGACCTGGCCTTTCCTTCAGGCGCTGCTGTCCAATATGGACATGGTGCTGGCCAAGACGGACCTCAGCATTGCAGGGCGCTATGCCGGACTGGTGTCTGACCCGGTCCTTCGCAAACAGGTGTTTTCGGAAATCGAGCGGGAGTTTGAACTCAGCAGCCAGGCGCTGTTTGCCATCACGGGTCAGAAGGCTTTTCTCGAATCCAACCCGACCCTGTCGCGCAGCATCCGGGAGCGTAGCCCTTATCTCGATCCGCTCAACCACCTGCAGGTGGACCTGCTGCGCAATTTCCGCGCAGGCCGTTCGGAAGAGGCGGTCAAACGGGCCATTTATCTGACCATCAACGGCGTGGCGGCCGGATTGCGCAACAGCGGATAACGAACGGTGAATTCTGTGTTGAATGTGGCTGTGCTGCTGGGAGGCAACAGCTCGGAGCGTGACGTTTCCATCGCCAGCGCAGCCCAGGTGGTCAAGGCCTTGCGCGAGCGTGGCCACCGCGTATGGGCGGTGGACACCCTGCACGGCTGGCTTGATGGCGAGCAGGAAGCGGCGCTGTTTTCACGGCGGGTGCAGGCTGTTCCGCCCACTGCTGGCGCAACCGGCGCCCCTTCCCTGCTGGCCATCCTGAACGAAGCCCCTGGAGATACGCGGGTCGACCTCTGGTTCCTGGCCCTGCACGGAGGTTCGGGAGAGGATGGGCGCATGCAGGGGCTGCTGGAAATGACCGGCATTCCCTACACGGGGAGCGGTGTTCTGGGCAGCGCAGTGGCCATGGACAAGGATATTGCCAAACGGCTGCTGGCGACTGCGGGAGTCCCGACCCCGGACTGGTTGATGGCGCCTGCAGACGGGCGGATCGTGGGCGAGCACCTGGGTTGGCCGGTGGTTGTGAAGCCCAGCAAGCAGGGCTCAACGGTGGGGCTTTCGGTGGTGCGTGCCGCCCCTGCACTGGACGCTGCAGTTGCCGCAGCCCGGGCATTCGACGACGAAGTGATGATCGAACGTTTCATTCCGGGAAGGGAGCTGACCTGTCCGGTGCTAGGCGATGGCGCGCTTGCCGTTGGCGAAATCATTCTCAAGCGCGGTGAAATTTTCGACTATGAAGCGAAATACCAGCCGGGAGGAGCCGAGGAGGTTTTCCCTGCGGATATTCCGGCGGAAACTGCCCGCCAGGTGCAGCAACTGTCGCTGCAGGCCCACCGGGCCCTGAAACTGAAAGGTTACAGTCGCAGCGATTTCCGGCTGGACCGGGCGGGGCAACTGTGGTGCCTGGAAGTGAATACGTTGCCGGGGCTTACCGCCATGAGTCTGCTGCCCCAGGCGGCCGGGGCACTGGGCATTTCCTTTGGCGAGCTGGTGGAACGCATCTGCCGCCTGGCCCTGGAGCCGTCCTGATCAGCGAACGATGCGTTCCAGGGCCTCGATCACGGCCTGGCCGGAATCCAGGCCCGTCTGGTCACGGATTTCCCGCATGCAGGTGGGACTGGTCACGTTGATTTCGGTGAGGCAATCACCAATGACGTCCAGACCCACCAGCAACAAGCCCGCTTCTTTCAGCGTGGGGGCCACGGTTTCGGCAATGAACCGGTCGCGTGGTGAGAGGGGCTGGGCGCGGCCAGTGCCGCCTGCGGCCAGATTGCCGCGGGTCTCTCCCGTGGCAGGAATGCGGGCCAGGCAGTAGGGCACGACTTCTCCGTCCACCACCAGGATGCGCTTGTCGCCTTCGACGATGGCTGGCAGGTAACGCTGGGCCATGATGGTTCTTTGGCCGCGCCGCGTCATGGTTTCCAGAATCACTCCGAAGTTGGGATCCTGTTGCGAGACGCGGAAGATCTCGTTGCCGCCCATGCTGTCCAGCGGCTTGAGAATGACGTCACCCTGGATTCGCACGAATTCACGCAGGGTTTCTTCACGGCACGAAACCAGCAGCGGAGGGCAAAGGTCGGGAAACCGGGCCGCCGCCAGCTTTTCATTGAAATCGCGCAATGCCCGGGGGCGATTGAAGACACGGGCCCCCACCCTTTCGGCAAGTTCCAGCAGGTGGGTGGCGTAAAGGTATTCCGAATCCACCGGCGGGTCCTTGCGCATCAGCACGGCATCGAAATGGGTGAGCGGCAGGAGTTGGGGGTCTGCCGCGGAGTACCAGGGTGAATCGCTGCCCGTGAGCGCGAGCGGGATGGTGCGGGCCAGAACCTGCCCTTGCACCAGTTGCAGTCCGCCGGGTTCAATGGCGTGCAGCGTATGACCGCGACGTTCGGCAGCGCGCATCATTTCAATGCTGGAATCCTTTTTGGGTTGCAGGGATTCCAGCGGGTCCACGATGAAAGCCAGTTTCATGGGGGTGTTCACTCCTCCTGCGATGAGGCCATGTCTTCCAGTTCCAGGGCGGCTGCCAGCATGGCGAGCCGCGCCACGACGCCATAAGTGTAGAAGCGGTTGGGCGTGGCGTCCGGAGACTGGCTCTGGTCGGGGGCAATGGCGTTGGTTTCGAACGCCAGGGGGACGAAGTGGGCGCCAGGGGCGTTGAGGTTTTCATTGACGCCGCGGTCCGTATGAACCCGGTAAAAGCCGCCGACCACAAAATGGTCGATCATGTAGATGACCGGCTCCGCGACCGCCCCTTCCACCGATTCGTAGGTGTACACCCCTTCCTGGATCAGCACTTCGCGCACGGCCTGACCTTCCTTGATCACGGCCATCTTGTTGCGTTGTTTGCGGTTGAGCGACTTGAGGTCGTCCGGACTTTTCACGGTCATGATGCCCATGCCGTAGGTTCCCGCATCGGCCTTGATGATGAGGAAGGGGTCGTCGCGGATGTCGAGTTCGCGGTATTTGTCGCCAATTTTGGCCAGCAGCGTTTCCACCTGGCTGGACAGGCAGTCCAACCCCTGCCGGTCGGCAAAATCCACTTGGCCGCAGTGCGAGAAATAGGGATTGATGAACCAGGGGTCGATGCCGACCAGGGCTGCAAATTCGGTTGCGACGCGGTCGTAGGCGGCAAAGTGCCGGGACTTCCGGCGCGTGCTCCAACCGGCAAATAACGGCGGAACCACCGGCTGGGACAATCCCTTCAGCACCTCGGGAATGCCGCCTGAAAGGTCGTTGTTGAGCAGGACCGCACAGGGGTCGAAGCCCTCGAGCGAAAGCCGGTTGCCGCTACGGTGGACTGGTTCCAGCACCAGCGTCTGCCCGTCCGGCAGCGTCACGGGGGTGGGTGCCGTGATCTCCGGCAGCAGGCTGCCGATGCGCACGGCAAAGCCGGCCCGCTGCAGGATGGATTTGAGGGCGGCCACGTTCTGCAGGTAGAACAGGTTGCGCGTGTGGTTTTCCGGAATCAGCAGGAACTGCCTCGTGTCCGGGCAGATTTTTTCCACCGCGGACATGACGGCCTGGACGCACAGCGGCTCGAATTCCGGACGCAGGTTATTGAAGCCGGCCGGAAACAGGTTGGTGTCCACGGGGGCTAGCTTGAATCCCGAGTTGCGCAGGTCCACCGAACTGTAAAAGGGGGTGGAATGATTTTGCCATTGCTGGCGGAACCAGTGCTCGATGGTTGGCAGGGCACCCAGTATTTCTCGTTCCAGGGCTTGCAGGGGACCCGTCAGGGCGGTCGTCAAGTGGGGAACCATGGTTTTCCTAGTAGGCAGTTTGTGGAGATTTTAGCTGCCAGCCGCAGCATTGCTAAAGGGGTAAAAATGGTACTATAATAGTACTGTATTCGCTAACTTGTTAAATATTAATTATTTTTTAAAGGAAGTTGGGCTGCATGATCCGGATAGGCAAATTGACGGATTACGGTATCCTCATCATGACCTATCTGGCCCGTGATCCGGCGCGGCTGCATGCCGCCCAGGAAATCGCCCAGGCGGTGGGCATTACCCTGCCAACCGCCAACAAGCTGCTCAAGATGCTGGCGCGAGGCGGCCTTCTCGATTCCCAGCGCGGCACCAAGGGGGGGTACTCCCTGGCTCGCGAACCCGAAGCGATCACGATGGTGGACATCATCGGCGCCCTGGAAGGCCCGGTCGGTCTCACCGATTGCGGCACTGCCCAGCAGCCCGGCAATTGCCAGCGCGAGCGCTCGTGTTCCGTCAAGGCCAACTGGCAACGCATCAGCCAGGCCGTCAATGATGCCCTGGCGGGGGTAACGCTGGCTGAAATGACCGTACCATCCCAGCCCATTCGAATTTTTGCGCGCCCTTCGGCGCAACCGGTGACATGAACCATGAGCGATTCCACCTCCACACTTGAAGCAATCATCAGCCAGGAATACCAGCACGGGTTCGAAACGTCCGTGGAAGCGGACGCCCTGCCGCGCGGCCTGTCCGAAGAAACCGTGCGGATGATTTCCGCCAAGAAGAACGAACCTGAATTCCTGCTGGAATGGCGGCTTGCTGCTTTCCGCCGCTGGCTCGACATGAAGCCGCCGGAATGGGCCAGCGTGCACCATCCGCCCATCGATTACCAGGACATCATCTACTATTCCGCACCCAAGTCCCAGAAAGACGGACCCAAGAGCCTGGACGAGGTGGATCCGGAGCTGCTGAAAACCTACGAAAAGCTGGGCATTCCCCTGCACGAGCGGGCCATTCTGGCCGGAGTCGCGGTGGATGCCGTGTTCGACAGCGTGTCCGTGGCCACCACGTTCAAGGACAAGCTGGCCGAAAAGGGCATCATTTTCTGTTCCTTCTCGGAAGCCGTTCAGGAACATCCGGAACTGGTTCGTCAGTACCTGGGTTCGGTGGTTCCGGTGCAGGACAATTTCTATGCGGCGCTCAATTCCGCGGTATTCAGCGACGGCTCCTTCGTTTATATCCCGCCGGGCGTGCGCTGCCCCATGGAGCTGTCCACCTATTTCCGCATCAATGCCAAGAATACCGGCCAGTTCGAGCGCACACTCATCATTGCCGACCGCGATTCCTATGTGAGCTACCTGGAAGGCTGCACGGCACCCATGCGCGACGAAAACCAGCTGCATGCCGCCGTGGTGGAACTGGTGGCCCTGGAAAACGCCCAGATCAAGTATTCGACGGTGCAGAACTGGTACCCCGGCGACAAGGAAGGGCGCGGCGGCATTTACAACTTCGTGACCAAGCGCGGCGATTGCCGTGGTGCCCATTCCAAGATTTCGTGGACCCAGGTGGAGACGGGGTCGGCCATCACCTGGAAATATCCCAGTGTGATCCTGCGCGGAGATCATTCAGTAGGCGAGTTCTATTCGGTGGCGCTCACCAACCACCGGCAGCAGGCCGACACCGGAACCAAGATGATCCACATGGGAAAAAACACCCGCAGCACCGTCATTTCCAAGGGGATTTCGGCCGGGTACGGACAGCAGGCCTATCGTGGCCTGGTGCGCATTGCCCGTGCCGCGCAAAACGCCCGCAACTACACCCAGTGTGATTCTCTGTTGCTGGGAGATCGCTGTGCTGCCCATACCTTCCCCTACATCGAAGTGAAAAACGCCTCGGCCAAGGTGGAACACGAAGCCTCCACTTCCCGCATCGGCGAAGACCAGCTGTTCTTCTGCCGCCAGCGCGGCCTGTCCATGGAAGATGCGGTTTCGATGATCGTGAACGGCTTTTGCAAGGAAGTATTCAAGGAACTGCCCATGGAGTTTGCCGTGGAGGCCCAGAAACTGCTGGGCGTCAGTCTCGAAGGCAGCGTCGGCTAAAGACAACATTCAGGAATCAACATGCTCATCATCAAGGATCTGCACGCATCGGTGGGAGACAAACCCATCCTCAAAGGCATCAACCTGACCGTTAATGCGGGCGAGGTGCACGCCATCATGGGACCCAATGGTTCCGGCAAAAGCACCTTGTCCAACGTGCTCGCGGGACGCGAGAACGTGACGGTGACGTCAGGCTCGATCGAATACCTCGGCCATGACCTGCTGGCGCTCGAAGTGGAAGAACGGGCGCGCGAAGGCGTGTTTCTGGCTTTCCAGTATCCCGTCGAAATTCCTGGTGTGGGCAACGTCTATCTGCTCAAGGCCGCGCTCAACGCGCAACGCAAGCACCACGGCTTGCCCGAACTCGACGCCATGGAGTTCCTGGCCCTGGTCAAGGACAAGATGAAGCTCATGGAAATGAACGAATCCATGCTCTATCGCGCGGTCAATGAAGGGTTTTCCGGCGGCGAAAAGAAGCGCAACGAGATCCTTCAGATGGCGGTGCTGGAGCCCCGGCTCGCCATCCTCGACGAAACCGACTCCGGGCTGGACATCGATGCCCTGAAAATCGTGGCCAACGGCGTCAACAGCCTGCGCCATCCCGAGCGCTCCATGATTCTGGTGACCCACTATCAGCGGTTGCTGGACTACATCAAGCCGGACTACGTGCACGTGCTGGCTGGCGGGCGCATCGTCCGTTCTGGCGGACCGGAGCTGGCCCACGAACTGGAAAAGCAGGGCTACGCCTGGATCGGCAACGAAACGACAGGGCAGGAGGTTTCGTCAGGATCATGAGCATGGCCATTGCGCATTACCAGTCCGAATTCGAACGACTGGGTTCCCTGCTGCCCTGGCAAGGCTCACCCCAGTGGCAGGAATGGCGCCAGTCGGGTTGGGCGCGCTTCGCGGCCCAGGGCTTTCCCACCACGCGCCATGAAGAGTGGAAGTACACCAGCCTGGCTGCCCTGGAAAAACTGGCGCTGTCCTGCGCCCCGGTTGCGGCCGAAGCGCCAGCGTTGACCTGGGATTCCCTGCAGGCGCGTGCCGTGCTGCCACAGGCGCGGTATCGGGCCGTTTTTGTTGACGGTCACTTTGCCCCGCAACTGTCGCGGCTGGATGGATTGCCCGCAGGCATTGCCGTGCGTCCCTTGTCCACGTTGTCGGCACAGGACAGCATCGGTCTGCAGGCAGCGCTTGAGGCTGTGCGCACCCGCACTCCGTTTGCGGCGCTTAACGCGGCGTTCATGGCGGAAGGGGCGTGGATTACCGCGGCTGCCGAAGCATCGCTGGATGACCCCTTGCTGATTCTGTACGTCACCACCCGTGGCGGACAGGCACAGCATGTGGTCAACGCCTACGACCTTGAACGGGGCGGGCGCGTGGCGGTGGCGGAACAGTACCTTGGTTTGAGCGACGAGCCGTATTTCGTCAACCAGGTCACCGGTGTGCAGCTTGCGCCCGGCGCGCAGCTCCATCACGTGAAGTTGCAACAGGAGGGGGAGCGTGCGTACCACATTGGGGCACTGCAGGCTTCCCAGCAGGGCGGCAGCCGGTTTGAGAGCCACAGTTTTGCGCTCTCCGGCGCTTTCGGCCGCAATGACATGGAGACGGCCCTGCTCGAGCCGGGCGCCGCGGTGGTGATGAACGGCCTGTACCGGGTTGCCGGCCGCGAATTCCAGGATTTTCACACCTGCATTCGCCATGAAAGTCCTGACTGCACCAGTGACGAATATTTCAAAGGCGTACTCGACGGCTCGGGTCGCGCCGTGTTCAACGGCAAGATCGTCGTGGCGCAGGACGCCCAGCACACAGCTTCCCGACAGTCGAATCACAATCTGCTGCTGTCGGATCAGGCGGAAGTGGACACCAAGCCGCAGCTGGAAATTTTTGCCGATGATGTCAAATGCAGCCATGGGGCAACCGTGGGCCAGCTGGACGAAGACCAGTGGTTCTACCTGCGCTCGCGTGGCCTGGAGCCGGATCATGCACGCACCCTGCTGATCGACGCATTCTCGCTTGACGTGCTCTCAAGCATCGGTCATGCGGGATTGCGCGCGGCGATGGATCATTTGATGCGGGGGCAAGGCCATGTTTGACGTGCATGCCATGCGTCGGCAGTTCCCGATTCTGGCCCGCGAAGTGCATGGGCGTCCCCTGGTCTACCTGGACAATGCGGCCACAACCCAGAAGCCGCGTGCGGTGATCGATGCGGAACGCCACTACTACGAATTCCAGAATGCCAACATCCACCGGGGTGTGCATGCCCTGAGCCAGGAAGCGACCGATGCCTTCGAAGGCGCACGCGACAAGGTCAGAAATTTCCTGAAGGCACCCCAGCGTG
This sequence comes from Betaproteobacteria bacterium, assembly GCA_028866015.1. GTDB lineage: Bacteria > Pseudomonadota > Gammaproteobacteria > Burkholderiales > Ferrovaceae > JAKBAT01. The sequence continues at coordinate 40,052 of JAGWIW010000004.1, read as the reverse complement.
AAGAAATCATTTTCACCCGCGGCGCCACCGAAGCGATCAACCTGGTGGCACACAGCTGGGGACGGGCCAACCTGAAATCCGGGGACGAAATTCTCATCAGCGAAATGGAGCACCATGCCAACATCGTGCCCTGGCAGTTGCTGTGCGAAGCCACCGGTGCCGTTCTGAAAGTCATTCCCATCGATGAGCGCGGCGCCCTGGTGCCCGGCGCATTTGAATCCCTGCTGGGGCCCCGCACGCGTCTGGTGGGCATCACCCAGGTCTCGAATGCCCTGGGAACAGTCAACCCGGTTGCCGACATCATCCGCAAGTCCCATGCAGCGGGGGCGCTGGTGCTGGTGGACGGAGCCCAGGCCGTGGCGCACTTGCCGGTGGATGTGAAAGCGCTGGATTGCGATTTTTATGTGTTCTCCGGCCACAAGCTTTATGGTCCGACCGGAATCGGCGTGCTGTACGGCAAGCGCGAACATCTGGAAAAAATGCCGCCCTACCAGGGCGGTGGCGACATGATCGCCCAGGTCACGTTCAAGAAAACCACCTATAACGAACTGCCTTACAAGTTTGAGGCCGGCACGCCGCATATTGCCGGCGCCGTCGGTCTGGGTGCCGCCATCGACTTTGTGCAGTCGGTGGGCCTTGAAACCATCGCGGCCCACGAAGACGCCCTGCTGGTGCAGGCTACCCGACTGGCCTCCGGATTTGAAGGGCTGCAGGTGATCGGCACGGCGCCCGGCAAAGCCAGCATCCTGTCCTTCGTGATGAAAGGGGTGCATCCCCACGACATCGGCACCATCCTCGACAGTGAAGGCGTTGCCATTCGCACGGGACATCACTGTGCCATGCCGGTCATGGACCATTACCACCTGCCTGCCACAGCGCGGGCTTCCTTTGCCCTCTACAACACGCCCGATGAAGTGGACGCACTGTTTCGCGCCCTGCGCCGGGTGGAGGAGCTGTTCCTGAAATGAGTGACTTGCGCGACCTGTACCAGGAAGTGATTTTCGACCACAACCGTCACCCGAGGAATTTCGGACCTTTCCCGGAAGCCAATCGCCATGCCGACGGCTTCAACCCCCTGTGCGGCGATCGCCTCACCCTGCACCTGCGCGTGGAAGGGGGAGTGATCCGCGAAGCCCGCTTTGAAGGCGCCGGGTGTGCCATTTCCACGGCTTCCGCCTCGCTCATGACCGAAGCCCTCAAAGGAAAAACGGAAGCGGAAGCGGCTGTCCTTTTCGAAGGGTTTCACCACATGGTGATGGGGGAACCCGTGACGGTTGACCTGGGCAAGCTCTCAGTCCTGGCCGGTGTAAGCGAATTTCCCGCGCGCGTGAAATGTGCCTCGCTCGCCTGGCATACCCTCAATGCGGCTCTCAAGAACGAGTCCAACCCTGTCTCGACGGAGTGATCATGTCCGTATTTGAATGGCTGGGAAAGTCGGAGGCGCCGGAAACTTCCGGGACAGAAGCCCCCAGCGCGCGAGAAGCGCTGGAGCTGTCGGTCATCGAGGCGCTCAAGACCATTTTCGATCCCGAGATTCCGGTCAATATCTACGATCTCGGTTTGATCTACGGGTTGGCCATTGATCCTGAATCGGCCCACGTGGACATCCAGATGACCCTCACGGCACCAGGCTGCCCGGTGGCCCAGACGTTCCCGGGAGAAGTGGAGCGGCGGGTCATGGAAGTGCCTGGCATCCAGAGTGCCAAAGTCGAGCTGGTGTGGGATCCCCCCTGGACCCGTGACCGCATGAGCGAAGCGGCGATGCTCACCCTGGGCATGCTCTGAGCCCCATTCCATTCTTCTTTTCTTCCGGGCGGTCCCAGCCAGTTCCTTGAGAATGAGCCATTTGGGAGGAGTCGTGCCCGATGGCTTTCGCCGTAGTCTGCACCCGCGCCCTGGTGGGCGTTGCCGCACCGCTGGTGCAGGTGGAAATTCACCTGGCCAACGGACTTCCCCAATTCAACATGGTGGGACTGCCGGACACGGAAGTGCGCGAAAGCCGCGAACGGGTGCGCGCAGCCCTGGTCAACTGCGGGTTCCAGTTCCCACCGCGGCGCGTGACAGTCAACCTTGCACCGGCCGACCTGCCGAAACAATCCAGCCGCTTTGACCTGCCGATTGCTATCGGGATACTGGCTGCTTCCGGCCAGATCAACGACCGCACCCTGCATCTGCACGAGTTTGCCGGCGAGCTGGCATTGAGCGGGACCCTGCGTCCGGTGCGCGGGGCGCTGCCCATGGCGGTGGCCGCAGGGAAGGACGGCCGGAAATTCGTACTGCCTTGGGACTGTGCGCAACAGGGCGCACTGGCCCGAAGCACCGAAGTCTATGGGGCGCGCCATCTGATGGAGGTTTGCCTTCATTTGTCGGGAGAGCAGCCCCTGAGTCCTGTTCGGGTAGAGACGGAAACCCGGCACGACCAGAGCTACCCTGACATGGCCGATGTGCGCGGTCAGCTTCGAGCCAGGCGTGCCCTGGAAATTGCTGCAGCGGGTGGGCATCATGTCCTGATGAAGGGTCCCCCGGGCACGGGGAAATCCATGCTGGCAGGGCGCTTTCCCGGTATTTGCCCTCCGCTGGATGAGCAGGAAGCCATGGAAGTGGCGGCCATCCAGTCCGCCAGCGAAGAAAATTTTTCAACCACCCAATGGGGCTGCCGGCCCTTTCGGCAACCCCACCATGCCGCTACCGTGGCGGCGCTGGCCGGTGGGGGTGCGCGCTCCGCTCCAGGCGAAGCATCCCTCGCCCACGGCGGCATTTTGCATCTGGATGAAATGACGGAATTCACGCGCAGTGCGCTGGAAGCGCTGCGCGAACCCCTGGAAACGGGCGTGATCAGCGTCTCCCGGGCTGCCAGGAAAGTAACGTATCCGGCCCGTTTCCAGCTGGTGGGAACGATGAACCCCTGTCCTTGCGGCTTTTTGGGGCATCCTTCGGGCCAGTGTCATTGTTCTCCCCAGCAGGTGGCACGTTATTTGAACCGCATCTCAGGCCCATTGCTGGATCGCATCGATCTGGTGCTGGAGGTGCCGGCCGTATCCCTCTGGGAAGCACGCCAGAGCCAGGATGGCGAGCCGAGCGCGAGGGTCAGGGAGCGGGTCGTGCTGGCCGTGCAGCGCCAGAAAGAACGCCAGGAACAGACCAATGCCCGCGTGCCGGTGGCTGCGTTATTGCGTCACGCCGTGCTTGAGCAATGCAGCCAGGACCTGTTGTCGCGGGCGGCAAATCGCTTCAGCCTGTCGGCGCGGGCCGTGCATCGCATCCTGCGTGTGGCACGCACAGTGGCAGATCTTCGGGGTGACGAGCGCGTGAGAATGACTGACCTGGCCGAAGCGATCAGCTACCGCGGCTGGGCCTGCAGCGATGGGTGATCAGGCTCGCGCGTCCTCGGCAGGTTGCTTGGTGGCCTGGCCGCGCCCCAGGAAGAAGATCTGCAGTGCCGGGGCCACCACCAGCAGCATGATCGGTCCCAGCAGCATGCCGCCCACCACCACCGTGGCCAGGGGTTTCTGTACCTGGCTACCGATGCCGGTGGAGATGGCGGCCGGAAACAGACCGATGCAGGCGGACAGTGCGGTCATCAGCATCGGACGCATGCGCTGCTCAGCCGCGTTGAACATGGCTTCGACCGGTGGCATGCCTTCCACCACCAGGTGGTTGTAGTAAGTGATGACCAGGATGCCGTTCATGACTGACACCCCGAACAGCGACACGAAACCGATGGCAGCAGACACGCTGAAGTGCAGTCCGGTCACATACAGCGCGAAAACGCCCCCGGCAATGGAAAACGGGATCGCCGCCAAGGCCAGCAGGCTGTCGCGCACGGAATTGAACAGGGTATAGAGCAGGATCACGATGATGGCGAGTGCCACAGGCAATACGAAGGCCAGACGCTTTTTGGCCTGCTGCAATTCCTCGAACTCTCCGGACCAGGCGAGGCGATAGCCTTCCGGCAGGACGACTTTCTCCGCTACCAGGCGCTGGGCTTCGGCTACCGTGCTGCCCAGATCGCGCCCGCGCACGCTGAACTTCACCGGAACGAAACGCTGGTTCCGTTCGTGGTAGATGTAAGAAGCTCCGGTATCCAGGCTGATGCGGGCCAACTCGCTCAAGGGAATGTAAGCGGTAGCACCCGATGGGGTCTGGTAGCCCACCTTGATGCGACCGACCGCTTCGATGTCCTTGCGGTATTCCGGCGACAGCCGTACCGTCAGGGCGAACTGGCGGTCCCCTTCGTACACCGTGGTGGCCTGGGTTCCACCCAGCGCTGCCTGCACCACGGCGTTCACGTCTCCCGTGTTGAGACCGTAGCGCGCTGCCTTGGCCCGGTCCACCGTGACGTTCAGGTTGGGCTGCCCCAGCACGCGGAACACGCCAAGGTCCGTCACGCCCCGAATTTTGGCCAGCTCTGCCTCGACCTGGTCGGCCAGTTTTTCCAGGACAGCCAGATCGGGCCCCAGAATCTTGACGGAGTTGGCCCCCTTGATACCGGACAGGCCTTCTTCCACGTTGTCCTGGATGTATTGGGAAAAATTAAGCTCGACCCCGGTAAATTCGCTGTTGAACTCCTTCTGGATCTGGTCGATCAGCTTTTTCTTGGTCATGCCGCTGGGCCATTCGTCAAAGGGCTTGAGCGGCACGAAAAACTCGGCATTGTAGAAACCGGCGGCATCGCTGCCATTGTCCGGCCGCCCATGTTGAGAAACAGCCGTGATGACTTCGGGATGGCTGATCAGGATGCGGCGCATCCGGTCCACGAGCGGCATTCCGGCTTCCAGTGAAATGGTGGGCGGCATGGTCACCCGGATCCACAGGTTGCCTTCCTCCAGGGTGGGCAGAAATTCCGAGCCCGTGCGGGCGAAGAGGCCTGCCGCCACGACCAGGAACAGGACACCCAGCAACACGGTCTGGCGCACGTGGGTCAGCGCCCAGCGCAGCACGGGCCGGTATGCGGCGCGCAGCTTTTCCACCAGCCATGTTTCCTTCTCCTTCACGTGCTTGGGCAGCAGCAGGGAGGCCAGAACCGGAGTGATGGTGAAAGTGGCGATCAGCGCGCCCGCCAGCGCGTATCCATAAGTCCGCGCCATGGGTCCGAAAATCTGGCCTTCCACTCCCTGCATGGTGAACAGGGGAATGAAGGCGGCCACGGTGATGGCGGTGGAGAAAAGAATGGCGCGGTCCACCTGGATGGCGCTGACGAAAATGAGGCGCAGGCGGTTGGTCCAGCCGTGGCTGGCAAGCAGCTGACGATAGCCGCTTTGGGCCTGGTCGTGGAGCAACTCGGTGCGCGCGTCATCCTGCTTCTGGAAATTCCTGAACACGTTCTCCACCAGGATGACTGCGGAGTCGACGATGATGCCGAAGTCCACCGCCCCAAGGGAAAGCAGGTTGGCGGATTCGCCGCTCAGCACCAGGATGATGATGCTGAAAAACAGGGCGAAGGGAATGTTGGCGCTGACGATGATGGCGCTTCTAAGATCGCCCAGAAAAACCCACTGGATGAAAAACACCAGCAGGCAGCCGAATATCAGGTTGTGGACAACAGTGTGGGTGGTGACCGACACGAGCGAGGTTCGGTCATAGAATGGAACCAGCTTGACCCCTGCAGGCAGGGAGCCATCACTGTTGATCTTTTTCACTTCGGCCTTGATGCGGGCCACCACCTCGTTGGTCTGCATGGTCCGGTTCATGACGACGATGGCGGCCACCACATCGTCCTCGTTGTCCCGCCCTGCCCTCCCCAGGCGCGGTACATAGCCTACGGAAACCTTGGCCACGTCGGCCACGCGAACGGGAACCCCGCCCTTCTGGCTGAGTACGATGTTTTCGATGTCGCTGACGTTGTTGCCTTTGGTCAGATCCATGGTGCCGCCGCTGTCGATCAGCCCGATGCCGCGGATATTGACGGACTGCTGTCCAAAATGGATGGTGCGTCCGCCCACATTGACGTTGGAATTGGCGATGGCGGATAGCAGCTGGGGAACGGTGATGGTGTAGGCTTCGAGCTTGTGAAGATCAGCCTCTACTTCGAATTCCTTGGTGGTCCCTCCCCAGGTATTGACCTGGACCACGCCCGGAACGGTCAGCAGGCGGCGTTGCACGATCCAGTCCTGGACTGTGCGCAGGTTGGTGAGGCCGAAGCCGGGCGGTCCCGTGAGCTGGTAGCGATAAACCTCACCGACCAGGCTGGAGGCCTGGATCTGGGGGGACACGTTGTTGGGAAGGCTGACGTTCTGCTGCAGGCTCAGTGCCGCCTGGGTGTAGGCGAAGTAGTAGTCGATGCCGTAGTGAAAGGTGACGCGCAGGAACGACAGTCCCGTGAACGAAGTGGAACGGATGACGTCCACTCCGGGAGTGGCGGCCAGCCCCACTTCCATGGGTACCGTGTAATAGCGCTCCATTTCCTCGGCGGAAAGCCCTGGTGCCTGTGCCGTGATTTCCAGAATGACCGGGGCCGGGTTGGGATAGGCTTCCACGTTGAGCTTGCTGTAAGCAAACAGTCCCGTCGCCAGAAATGCGCCCAGTAGGGTCAGGATGATGGGCCTGCTGCTCAGGGAGAAGGCCAGGAGGTTTTTCAGCATGTTCAGTGCATCCGGGCTTCGTACGCATGGCTCAGGAAAATTGCTCCTTCGGTGGCCACGCTTTCACCGGGCTGGATGCCGCCCAGTATCTGGTATTGCCCATCCTGTTGCAGTCCCAGGGTGACGGTGCGCCTGTAAAACCGGCGGTGGTCGCTGGTCACCCACACGCTCATGCTGCCATCGTTTTCGCGCACCACGCTGTCCACGGGTACTGCAGGGGAATGGGTCGGGGCGCCGGTTTGTATGACGAAGTTGGCCAGCATGCCGGGCCGGAGCTCATGCCGCGGATCACCGATTTCTGCACGTACCGCCAGGCGGTGTGTATTGGGATCCACGGCTGCGCCGATATTGGTTATTTTTCCCTGGAACCTGCGGCCGGGGTAAGCCATCACGCTGACTTCGACGGGTTGCCCCAGGTGCAGGGCCGGGGCATCGCTTTCACTGACGTTGGCGATCATCCACAGGGTGGAGATGTCGGCCACGGTGAAGGGTGCGGGTGCCGTGCCCGGTTGTGCCAGGATGCCGGGTGCGGCGCTTCGGCTCACGACCCGGCCATTGATCGGGCTTACAACCAGCAATGCGGCATCCACACGTCGCGCCAGCACGATCTGGTTGATCTGTACGTCGGTCTTTCCGAAGATGCGTACGGCATCCCGGGCAGCCTTGTAGGCGCCTTCGGCGCTTTGCTGGTCGGAAATGGCTTGCTGCAGGTCCTTTTCGGAAATTCCCTGAACGCCATAAAGCTGCTGGGCCCTGTCCAGTGCTCGCTGGGTGAGGTCGCGTACGCCGGCCGTGGTGATCAGGGTGGATTCAGCCTGCAACAGGTCTGGGCTTTCCACGGCGTAGAGCGGTGCGCCTTTGCGCACGTCCTGACCCACATCCGTATAGATGGCGCTGATCTTTCCCTGATAGGCCGGGAAAACAGGCACGGTCCTGTCGTCGTTGAAGGCGATGCTGCCCACGGCATCCCGCGAGGCAGCAAACGTGCGCGTTTGGGCAGGGTGGACTTGAATCTGTTTGGCCTGGGAGTCCGACAGCTCAATGAAAGCGTCAGTCGCGCCACGGGCAGCCGGAGATGCTTTCGACGGTGCCGGCTGCTCGCCCTGCAGGGCGAGCAGGGGCGTGCTCCAGTACAGTCCACCGGCAAGCACAGCCACTGTAACGCCAAGGACGGCAGTTTTGCGTTTTGAAAGGGTCATGGCGTGGCGTCTCCCTGCGACGAATGGGGCCTTTGGCCATCCGGGCGATTCCACCAGCCTCCGCCCAGCGCCTGGTACAAGGCCGCGGCATCGCCCAGTCGATTGGTTTCAACCTGGACGAAGGTGATGGCCGATTGCTGATAAGCCTGGTCTGCGGCAAGCAATACGGGGTAGCTGACCTGGCCAAATTCATATTGCTTGCGTGTGATGGTGAGCGCCTTATGCGCGGACTCGCGGGACTGGGCGGCGGCGCGGTAGGCGTTCGCATCCGACTGGATGGCGTGCAGCGTATCCGCCACGTTCTGGAAGGCGGCGAGTACAGTGCTTTTGTATTGGGCCGCTGCCTGGCGCAGGGCTTCACGTGCTCCCTGCTCGCGCGCACTCAATGTGCCGCCGTCAAATACGGGGAGCGAAATGTCGCCGATCAGATTGAAAAAACCGCCGCCGGTCTGGAACATCTGGCTGGGTACCGAAGCTTCTCCGCCCAGCAGTCCGGTGATGGAGAACTGTGGAAAACGGTTGGCGATGGCGACGCCGATCTGGGCGTTGGCGGCATGCAGCTGGGCTTGCGCGGCACGCACGTCAGGGCGCTGTTCCACCAGACGGGAAGGAAGGCTCACGGGCAGTTCCTGCGGCAGGTGAATGGAAGTCAGTTCGAATGTTTCGGGAACCTCTTCGCTCGGCAACTGGCCGGCCAGCACGCGAATCAGGTCGCGCGTCTGCGCGAGTTGCTGGCGCAGCGGCACCAGGGCCTGCTCGGCTTGCGCCAGTGCCAGCTCCTGGGCCGTCAGGTCAACGCCGTTGATGTAGCCGTACTTCAACTGATTGCGGCCGATCTGGAGCAGTTTGCGGTTGTCTTCGACGATGTTTTCCATGGCGGCAATCTGGGCACGCACGGAAGCTTCCTGCAAGGCGGCAGCCACCACGTTGGAGGCCAGGGTGATGTAGGCCGCTTCAAGCTGGAATTTCTGGGTTTCGGCCTGGGCTTCCAGTGATTCCACCTGGCGACGGTTGCCACCGAACACGTCCGGCGCGTAATTCAGGGTTACCTGGGCCGTGTGGAAGTTGTAGTAGACCGGTCCGTTGTAGGGAGCCGGGCCGGACGGGTTGGAATAGGTCTGTATGATGGTGCCGTTGCCTTGTACTCCGGGCGAGTTGCCCCCCATGTTGCCGGCCAGCTTGTTGCGTGTGGGCAGGTATTCCAGCCCCAGCGTGGGGTAGAAGAATCCCTGCTGGGCCAGGGTGTTTTGCTGGGCCTGGCGCAAGGCGGCCTGGGCCGCTTCGATCGAGGGGTTGGCCTTGAAGGCGCGTTCGATCAGGGCATTGAGCTGCTGAGACTGGAACAGGGTCCACCAGTCGAAAGGAATGTCCTTGCCTGCGCTGAAGTGAGGTGATCCGGAAGCCGCCCGGGTGTCGTGCTCGAGTTCGGAAACCGACTGCCCTGGCGCATAGCCCTTCACCGCAGGAGGTGCAGGGCGGACAAAATCCGGTCCGAGCGCACATCCGGCCAGCAGCAAGCAACAGGCCGTTGCGGTGGAAATGCGCATTTTGTTCAAGCGGTTCACAAGGAGGCATTCCTATCATTCGTGGGCAAAGTTGCCTTCGGTCTCTGCCAACGGGATAAAATCCGGTCCGGGGCAGGAGCGGGCGCATTTTGCACGTTTTTGCTGACAGGGAGCTGACAGCGTGCGGATACTGGTGGTCGAAGATGACAGAACGCTAGGCAAGGCCATGTCGGCTTCGCTGGAACACGCCGGGTTTGCGGTGGACTGGGTGCATGGAATTGCCGCTGCCCAGCACATGCTGGGCAGCGAGCATTTTGACGCCATCGTGCTGGACCTGGGCCTGCCCGACGGCGATGGCTATGTCGTGGTCCGCGCCTTGCGGCAGAAGGGGGTGACTTTGCCCGTGCTCATCCTGACGGCCCGCGATGCCGTGGAAGACCGCGTGCAGGGGCTGGACCTGGGTGCCGACGATTACATTGTGAAACCCGTGGCCATGGCGGAATTGCAGGCCCGCTTGCGCGCGCTCATCCGGCGCAGTGCGGGAACCGGCAGCGCCCGCTTCAGCATCGGCGCCCTCACCCTCGATACGGCGGGGCGGCGCGCTTTCCTGCAGGAACAGCCGCTGGACTTGTCGGGTCGCGAATGGGGTGTGCTGGAATACCTGGCTACCCATGCCCGCCGCATCGTCTCCAAGGAACAGCTGATCCAGGCCCTGACCAGCCTGGGACAGGATCTGAGCGAAAACGCCATCGAAGCCTACGTGCACCGCCTGCGCGGGAAAATCGAAGGATCGGGAACCGTCATCCGGACCGTGCGCGGGCTGGGTTACATGCTGGAGCAGAGCGATGAGCCGGCGCCCTAGTCTCTACCAGCTGCTGCTGCGGTGGCTTCTGGGCCCCCTGATCATTATTTTGCTGGCCGGATCCGTGCTGGCTTACCTCTTTTCCCTTCGCGCGGCCATGAATGTTTACGATCTGGGCCTGCTGGACGATGCACTGGACCTCTCCAAGCAGGTGGTGGTGCGGGATGGGAAGATGCAGCTGGCGCTGCCTCCGGCCGCTTTGCAGATGCTTCAGGAAAACAACGACGACCGGGTCACTTACGCGGCCTGGGACGACCGGGGGCATGTGTTCTCCGGCACCCCGGCACTGTTCGATTCGCAGGGGCTGCCCACCGAAGGCGTGCACCGCTTTCGCGACCTGACCCTCAATGGAGAGCAGAACCGCGCCATTTTCATGCGAGGCAGGGTAGGAGGCAGTGCTTTTTTCATCGCGGTGGCCCAGACGCTGCACGGGCGTGACCGGCTGCGCGATGGCATCTTCGCCAGCATTCTCCTGCCGGAAGCGCTGCTGGCCCTGGTTTCGGTGGCTGTGATCCTGTTCGGCGTCCGCTTTGCCCTGGCGCCGGTCAAACTGCTGCGCAACGAAATCGTGAGCCGCTCCTCTGCCGACCTGCGCCCCATCGACGAAGCCAGCGCCCCGGCAGAGCTTTTCCCGGTGGTTCACGGCATCAACGAACTGCTGGCCAACCTGGCCCATTCCTTTGCAAGCCATCGCCGTTTCATTGCCGATGCTGCGCACCAGCTGCGCACGCCCCTGGCATCACTCAGCAGCCAGATTGAAGTGGCCCTGGAAAAGCCACCCTCGGATGTGCGTACGCTGCTGCGGGAATTGTTGGCTACGACCCAGCGGACCACGCACCTGGCTAACCAGCTGCTGTCGCTGGCGCGTCTGGAACATACGGAAAGCAGCATGCTTGAAGTGGCGGCGGTGTCGCTTGAACGCGTCTGCCGCGAAGCTTCAGCCGATTTCGTGACGCAGGCCGCCCGCAAAGGGGTGGATCTTGAGTTTGCACTGGAGTCTTGCCAGGTTCGCGGCAGTCCTCTGATGTTGCGCGAATTGCTGGCCAACCTGCTGGACAATGCCATTCGCTACACCCCGGCAGGAGGGCGAGTGGAAGTGGCGTTGAAAAGACAGCAGGATCTGGTCTTTCTTACGGTGGAGGACAACGGCCCTGGAGTGGCTGAGGCGGAATGGCCCAGGTTGGGCACCCCGTTTCACCGGCTGACTCCCGAGTTTCCCGAAGGTTGCGGACTGGGGCTGGCCATCGTCCGGGAAATTGCCCGCCTGCATGAAGCGCACATCGTGTTTGGCCGAAATGCGGCCGGTCAGGGCCTGAAAGTCAGTGTTCACTTTCAGGGTATAGTCCGCTAGTCCTTGTGGGACTCCAGGGCGGCCAGCTTCGCTTCCAGTTCTGTCAGCTTTTCCCGGGTCCGGGCCAGTACATGGACCTGGGCGTCGAATTCTTCCCGCGTGACCAGGTTGGCCTTGGCAAACAGGCTGGTGAGCAGGGCTCGGGCATTCTTCTCGAAATCCGCCACCGGGGTCTGTGCCAGCAGGTCGCTCAGACGACGGGCCATGTCATCGATAAAAGCATTGTTCATGATCGATCTTCCTGTGAATTGGTTTCGTACCCGCACTAACATCAACCACACGGCTTAAAAAATGCTCTCCGATGGTGCATGTTGCGAAGTCGCCTGGCATTTTCAGGTGATTTAACGCTATTTTCCACAGTCGAAAGCCGTATTTTCAAGTTGGCACAACTCCTGCTTCTGCTTTGGCGAGTGCAGTTTTGATCCAAGAGTTCTTGAGTCGAAACATTGTAAACAACCAAGCAAGGGAGAATAGCAAATGAAGTCATTTCATCGTAGTGCCATCACTGCCGCTGTTGCGCTGGCCGTGGTCGCCGCGGCCAACGTGCGGGCGGAAGACGCACCCGCCCCCGCAGCCAGCAAACCCAAAGGCCCCACCCTGGCGGACATCCTCAGCAATTCTTCCATCGATGTGAAGGGATATCTGGACGCCAGCTACATTGCGCACAGCGAGACTCCCAACTCGAGCGTCCAGGTCTTCGACACCACCAAGAATTCATTCGGACTGCACCAGGCAGGCCTCACCATTTCCAGCACGCCCAAGGAAGGCTTTGGCGGTCTGCTCAACCTCACGGCAGGCAGCGATGCCGGAATTTTCTGTTCCTATGGTGCCTGCGCCACTTCCGGCACCACGGCAGGCAGCGGGGGCAACTTTGACGTGACTCAGGCTTACGCCCAATACGCGTCAGGCATGTGGACCTTCATCGGCGGCAAGTTCGCCACCCTGGCCGGAGCCGAAGTGATCGACAGTTCGGCCGACACCAATATCACCCGCTCGATCCTGTTCGGAAAGATTCCATTCACCCACACCGGGGTGCGCGCCACGGCAGCACTCAGCGATTCCACCAGCCTGATCATGGGCGTGAACAACGGGTGGGACCAGGTCACGGACATGAACAGCGGGAAAACAGCGGAGTTGGGACTGACGACAGCATTCACCAAGGACACGTCCCTGGCCCTGAGTGTCTACAGTGGCAACGAGTCCATGCAGCCAACCACCTATTCCATGGTGGCCACCGCGGTGCCCGGCGCCATCAACGGGACTCGCACACTGGTTGATGCAGTCTTCACCACCAACCTGACCAGCACCACCACCTTCATTCTCAACGGTGACCACGTATCCCAGGACAACGTGTTCGGTGTGGGCACCGAGAAGTACTGGGGGCTGGCGGCTTATCTGAACTACCAGATGACCGACAAGCTGCGCTGGTCGCTGCGTGCCGAGGAGCTGCGGGACGATTCGGGCGTGGCCGTGGCGACGGCAGTGACGCCGGCCGGCTCCAACACCCTCAAGGAAGTCACCCTGACTGTCGGTTATGCGCCGGTGAAGAGCTTTGAAGTGCGGGGTGAATTGCGCGCGGATCACGCTGACAAGGGCGTCTTCCTCGACAGCGCCGGCCTGCCCCAGACGTCCATGACGACCGTGGGTGTGCAGGGTATCTACAAGTTCTAAGGGTGGGATGAATTTATCTATCAGGAGGCAACATGAAGCTCGTGACTGCAATCATCAAGCCGTTCAAGCTTGACGAAGTGCGGGAAGCGCTCAGCGCCATTGGCGTTCAGGGCATTACCGTGACGGAAGTAAAAGGTTTTGGACGGCAAAAGGGGCATACCGAACTGTACCGGGGGGCGGAATATGTGGTCGATTTTCTGCCCAAGGTCAAGCTGGAGGCGGCGGTGAAAACCGAAATGCTGGATCGCGTGATTGAAGCGATCGAAAAGTCGGCCAATACCGGAAAGATCGGCGACGGAAAGATTTTCGTCTTTGAACTGGAACAAGTCGTGCGCATCAGGACCGGAGAAACCGGGCCTGACGCACTGTAAGGGGGCGACACCATGAAAACACTGTTGAACACGTTCAAGGCCCTCATGCTGGTCATGGCCTTGTCCATCGGGTCGGGCCATGCCCTGGCCGACGACGCTGCCGCTCCGGCGGCGGCCCCGGCTGCGGCCGCTGCCGCTGCAGCGGCGCCCGCGGCACCGGCCGCAGCACCCGCGGCCGAGCCGGCACCCACCAAGCCTTTCCTGGTGGGCACCGACAAGATCAATTCCGGTGATACGGCATGGATGCTGAGCTCCACGGCGCTCGTGCTGCTCATGACCATTCCTGGACTTGCCCTGTTTTATGGCGGAATGGTTCGCAAGAAAAACGTCCTGGGGACCCTCATGCAAAGCTTTGCCATATGCGCCCTGGTGACGGTGCTGTGGGTCGTGGTGGGGTACAGCCTGGCCTTCATGCCTGGCTCGGAATGGCTGGGGGGGCTGAGCCGCTTCATGCTCAACGGCATGCTCTACCAGAACGAAGCCAAGAAAGTCATGGTGCATCATGCGGCGACCACCATTCCTGAGTCGGTTTACATGATGTTCCAGATGACGTTTGCCATCATCACACCGGCCCTGATCGCAGGCGCTTTTGCCGAGCGCATGAAGTTCTCCGCCATGCTCTGGTTCATGGGCATCTGGTCCCTTGTGGTGTATTCGCCGATCGCCCATTGGGTGTGGGAACCGGGTGGCTGGCTGGCTGGCAAGGGGGTGCTGGATTTTGCGGGAGGCACCGTGGTGCACATCAATGCCGGTATCGCCGGCCTTGCGGCTGCCCTGGTCATGGGCAAGCGTGTGGGTTACGGGAAGGAACCCATGGCACCCCATAACCTGGCGCTGACCGTCATTGGTGCGTCCCTGCTGTGGGTGGGCTGGTTCGGCTTCAATGCGGGCTCTGCCGTGGCTGCGGACGGCCGTGCCGGGATGGCGATGGTGGTGACCCAGGTGGCTACGGCAGCAGCGGCCCTGTCCTGGATGTTTGCCGAATGGCTGACCAAGGGCAAGCCCAGCGTTCTGGGCATCGCTTCGGGTGCCGTGGCAGGTCTTGTCGCCATCACTCCTGCATCCGGGTTTGTGGCCACGGGCGGTGCATTGGCCATCGGTGTGGCAGCAGGCGTCATCTGCTTCTGGGCAGCAACCGCACTCAAGCACATGCTGGGCTATGACGACTCCCTGGACGCATTCGGGGTGCACGGCATCGGCGGCATTGTGGGCGCCTTGCTGACCGGGGTGTTCAATGTCAAGGAAATCAGCGGTGTGGACGGCAGCGTGGTGACGCAGGCACTGGGCGTATCCGTGACCCTGGTCTACGGCTTCGTGATGTCCTTCATCATCCTCAAGGTCATCGACATGGTCATCGGACTGCGCGTGACCGAAGAAGAAGAGCGTGAAGGCCTTGACCTCGCGCTGCACGGGGAACGTGTCGAATAAATTCATCCTCCGCCGTCAAGGGCTTGGGGCGTCCGCAGGGCGCCCCTTTTTTATGGCCCAGGGCATGCCGGGTGGGAAGGAGGACCCCTGCTCGTGGTAGCATAACGGGCCTATGTCCGATATCACACCCCTTCTACATTCCCTGCTGCAGGAACGCATCCTGATGCTGGATGGTGCCATGGGCACCATGATCCAGGGGCACAAGCTCAGCGAAGCGGATTACCGGGGCGAACGCTTCCGTGATTTCCCCCATGACCTCAGGGGGAACAACGATCTGCTGGTGCTGACCCAGCCCCACATCATCCGCGGCATCCATCAGGCTTATCTGGATGCAGGCGCTGATATTATCGAAACCAACACGTTCAATGCCAACGCGGTGTCCATGGATGACTACCGGATGGCGCACCTGGTGGGGGAAATAAACCGCACGGCGGCTGCCCTGGCACGGGAAGTGGCGGATGAGGCCACCCGCAGGACTCCGCAAAAGCCGCGATTCGTGGCTGGCGTGCTGGGTCCCACCACGCGCACCGCATCCATTTCCCCTGACGTCAACGACCCTGGTTTCAGGAACATCGATTTCGATACCCTGGTGGGCGTCTACCGGGAAGCGATTGAAGGATTGGTGGCCGGCGGGGTCCAGATCCTGCTGGTGGAGACGGTGTTCGACACGCTCAACGCCAAGGCCGCCCTGTTTGCCATTGACGAATATTTCGAAACGCAGGGCATTCGTCTGCCCGTGATGATTTCAGGAACGATCACGGACCAGAGCGGACGCACGCTGACCGGGCAGACCACGGAAGCGTTCTGGAACTCCCTGCGCCACATCCGCCCCCTTTCCATCGGCCTCAACTGTGCCCTGGGCGCCGCCCTGATGCGTCCGTACATCGAGGAGCTGGCGCGCATTGCGGACACCCATGTCAGCGCCCACCCCAATGCCGGATTGCCCAACCCCCTGGCCGAATCCGGCTACGACGAGGGGCCGTCAGAAACGGCAGCCTTGCTCAAGGAATTTGCACAATCGGGTTTCCTCAACATTGTGGGGGGATGCTGCGGTACGACCCCGGCGCATATCCGGGCCATTGCCGAAGCCGTGCGCGACATTTCTCCCCGTCGCATTCCGGCCATCACACCCATGACCCGGTTGTCCGGTCTGGAGCCACTTAACATTGGTGAGGATTCCCTGTTCGTCAATGTGGGCGAACGCACCAATGTCACGGGTTCCAAGGCGTTCGCGCGCATGATCCTGGCCGGAAACTACGGCGAGGCCCTGACGGTGGCGCGCAGCCAGGTGGAAAACGGCGCCCAGATCATCGACATCAACATGGACGAGGCGATGCTGGATTCCAAGGCGGCGATGAAGCGCTTCCTGAATCTGGTGGCTTCCGAGCCAGACATTTCCCGCGTACCCATCATGGTCGATTCGTCGGACTGGGACGTGCTGGAAACTGCGCTCAAGTGCATCCAGGGCAAGCCTGTCGTCAATTCCATCAGCCTCAAGGAAGGAGAAGAAGAGTTTCTGCATCGTGCCAAGCTGGTGCGTCGTTACGGCGCAGCGGTCATCGTCATGGCCTTCGACGAGCAGGGGCAGGCGGACACGCTGGAGCGCAAGGTGGAAATCTGCACGCGCTCCTACCGGCTGTTGAAAGAAAAGGTCGGTTATCCGCCCGAAGACATCATTTTTGATCCCAACATCTTTGCCATTGCCACCGGGATTGAAGAGCATAACCACTATGCCCTTGATTTCATCGAGGCCACCCGCATCATCCGGCAGACCCTGCCTCACGCCAAGGTGAGCGGCGGAGTGTCCAACGTGAGTTTTTCGTTCCGGGGCAACGACCTGGTGCGCGAGGCCATTCACACGGCATTCCTTTACCATGCCATCCGGGCTGGCATGACGATGGGCATTGTCAACGCCGGTCAGTTGGGGGTGTATGCCGACATTCCCCAGGACCTGCTGGAGCATGTGGAAGACATCATTCTTGATCGACGTCCGGATGCGGCCGAGCGCATGGTGGCTTTCGCCAGCCAGGTCAAGGGCGGCGCTTCCCGCAGCCAGGGTGAGGATTTGTCCTGGCGCGCGGCGCCGGTTCACGAGCGGCTCGCCCATGCCCTGGTCAAAGGCATCGACACGTATGTCGTCGAAGATACCGAAGAAGCGAGGCTTCAGAGCGAACGGCCCATCCAGGTCATCGAAGGTCCGCTCATGGATGGCATGAACGTGGTGGGTGACCTGTTTGGCGCCGGCAAAATGTTCCTGCCCCAGGTGGTCAAGTCGGCGCGTGTGATGAAGCAGGCCGTGGCCCATCTGGTGCCGTTCATCGAGGCGGAAAAGCGGCAGTCGAACGACACCCGCTCCAAAGGCAAGATCGTGCTGGCGACCGTCAAGGGCGATGTGCACGACATCGGCAAGAATATCGTGGCCGTCGTGCTCCAGTGCAATAACTTCGACGTGGTGAATTTGGGCGTGATGGTGCCGTGCGAGAAAATTTTGCAGGTGGCGCGCGCTGAACAGGCCGACATCATCGGCCTGTCCGGACTCATCACGCCGTCGCTGGAAGAAATGGCCCACGTGGCCCGTGAAATGCGGCGCGAAGGCTTCGACATTCCGCTGCTGATCGGTGGCGCCACCACCTCCCGGGTTCACACGGCGGTCAAGATCGAGCCCTGCTATCACGGCCCCACGGTCTACGTGCCGGATGCATCCCGCGCGGTGGGTGTTTGCACCCAGCTGCTGAGCCCGGGCCTGCGCGAGAACTATGTGCGGGACCTGAAGGCGGACATGCAAAGGATCCGGACCCTGCACGAAGGAAAAAAGGGGCAGGGTACTCTGCTGGAGCTTGCGGTCGTTCGCCAGCGTGGCCTGAAGACGGACTGGGCCGTCTACCATCCGCCGGCACCCGCCTTTTTGGGGGTCAGGCCGCTACCCGACGTGCCCCTGCAGGACCTGGTGCCGTTCATCGACTGGACGCCATTTTTCCAGACCTGGGAGCTGAGCGGACGCTATCCTGCCATCCTTCAGGATGAAACCGTGGGCGAAGCCGCCCGCAACCTGTTTGCAGATGCCCAGGCCATGCTCAAGCAGCTGATTGCCGAACGCTGGCTCAAGGCCAGTGGCGTGGTGGGTTTCTTCCCGGCGGCCACGGTGGAGGGCGGGGACGATGTGGCGCTTTATGCTGACGACGATCGCCGCCGGACCATTGGAATGCTGCATTTCCTGAGGCAGCAGAACGAAAAGCCAGCCGACCGTCACAATCTTTGCCTGGCCGATTTCGTGGCACCTGAAGGCACGGGGCTGAAGGATTACGTCGGTGCGTTTGCGGTGACCGCCGGCCTGGGCATCGAAGCGAAGCTGTCCGAATTCGAATCCCGGCATGACGATTACAACGCCATCATGCTCAAGGCCCTGGCCGACCGCCTGGCGGAAGCGTTTGCAGAATGGCTGCACACCCGCGTGCGCCGCGAACTCTGGGGTTATGCCCCGGAAGAACAGCTGGACAATGAGGCACTGATCGCCGAGCGCTACCGTGGCATCCGGCCTGCTCCAGGCTATCCGGCCTGTCCTGACCATACGGAAAAACGCACCCTGTTCGAATTGCTGGACGCGGAGCGACTGGCCGGCATCAGCCTCACGGAAAGCTACGCCATGTGGCCCACGGCAGCAGTCAGCGGGTTTTATTTCTCCCATCCGGACAGCACCTATTTTGCCGTGGGCAAAGTGGGGCGCGACCAGGTGGAGGACTACGCACGCCGCAAAGGTCTGGCGGTTGATGAAACCGAACGCTGGCTGGCCCCGATTCTGGGTTACGAACCCGGCCCCAGGCCGTGAGCTATCCGGGAAACGCGGTGCACATTCACATTTTGGGGATATGCGGGACGTTCATGGGTGGCGTGGCGGTGCTTGCCCAGGCGGCAGGGCATCGGGTAACCGGATGCGATGCGCAGGTCTACCCCCCCATGAGCACCCAACTGGCGCAGCAGGGCATTGACCTGATAGAAGGGTTCGACGAAGGTCAACTGGAACTGGCGCCGGATCTGTTTGTGATCGGCAACGTCGTGTCCCGGGGCAATCCCCTCATGGAAGCGATCCTGGAGCGGGGGCTTCCCTACGTTTCCGGGCCCCAATGGCTGGCCGACAACATTCTTGCCCGGTGCCGAGTTCTGGCCATTGCGGGTACTCACGGAAAGACCACCACGGCGTCACTGGCGGCCTGGCTTTTCGAAGCAGCAGGGCTGCATCCCGGATTCCTGATCGGAGGGGTTCCAGGAAACTTTGCTGCCTCCGCACGGCTCCCTGCGGCTTGGGGACAATCAAACGAAGCGGAGCACCGTCCCTGGTTTGTGATCGAGGCAGACGAATATGACACAGCCTTTTTCGACAAGCGCTCCAAATTCGTGCATTACCGCCCCCTGGTGGCCATTCTCAACAACCTGGAGTATGACCACGCGGATATCTTTCCAGACCTGGAAGCCATAGAAACCCAGTTTCACCATTTGGTGCGGACCGTTCCCCGCAATGGCCTGCTTGTGGCCAACGGGCGGGACGAAACTTTGCAGCGGGTGCTGGTCCGCGGCTGCTGGACCCCGGTGGAATGGTTCGGACGTCCCCAGGAGTGGGATCTGGAAGCCAATGATCCGCCCGCAACATTGACCGTGCTGCACCGGGGTGAACTGGCAGGAGCGCTGGAGTCCTGGCCGCTGCTGGGGGAACATAACCGGCAGAATGCCCTTGCCGCATTGCTGGCCGCCCGTTTTGCCGGCATTCCCTTGAAGCAGGGCCTGGAATCCCTGGCAAATTTCCGGGGCGTGAAGCGTCGCATGGAAGTGCGCGGTACCGTCCATGGCGTGACCGTGTACGACGATTTTGCACACCATCCCACAGCCATCCAGACCACCATTGCCGGCCTGCGCCGCAAGGTGGGTTCCGGGGCGCGCATCCTGGCCGTCATCGAACCCCGTTCCAATACCATGAAGCTGGGTGTCTGGGCCGATGCCCTGGGTCGAAGCCTGGAAGGTGCAGACCGGGTTTTTTGCTATTCGGCCCAACTGGGGTGGGACGCTGCAGCGGCGCTGAAAGTGCTTGGAGAGCGAGCGCTCACTATCGAAAACTTTGATTCACTTGTTGAAGCTGTTGCCAAGGAAGCGCACCCGGGCGACCACCTGCTGGTAATGAGCAACGGCAGCTTTGGTGGCATCCACGACAGGATTCTGAAACGTCTGGCGAAGGGAGCCGCAACGCCATGAATGTGTTTTACGAGGAAAGCGGCGAACTGAAAGTGGCCTCCGTGCTGGCAGACAATGTCCAGAGCCTGCAGGTGGAAGCCCCACACGGCAAGCGCAGCAAAATCAAGGCCAGCGCCGTACTGCTCCGCTTCGAGCGCCCGTCGGCAGGCGAACTGTTGCAGTCGGCCCAGGCTTTGGCCGGAGACATCGACGCAGAGCTGCTGTGGTCGGCATGCACACCGGACACGGATGTGGGGTTCGACGCCCTGGCCGAAGTGTATGTCGGCCACAAGCCCGATACGATTGAGCAAGCAGCAGTGCTGATCTGCCTGCACGCAGCACCCATGTATTTCTACCGCAAGGGGCATGGCCGTTTTCGACCGGCGCCAGAAGCGAATCTGCGTGCAGCGCTGGCCGGCCTAGAGCGCAAGCGGCAGCAGGAAGCCCAGAAGCAGGAAGCCATAGAATCGATACGGGCCGGAATCTTGCCGGGTTGGCTTGCCGAGGGCCTGCCCGCCCTGCTCTACCGTCCGGACAAAAATACCTGGGCTTACAAGACGCTGGAGGCTGCGAGCGCGGCGCTGCATCTTCCGGTTCCCCAGTTGCTGGCCCATTGCGGCGCCCTGCGCGACAGTCGGGCCTGGCACGAAGGGCGCTTCCAGTTCGAATACTTCGGACCGTTGCCGGTGGACGCACAGTATCCCCTGGCGCATGATTTTTCCCGTTGGCCCCTGGCCGATGCGAAGGCCTTCAGCATTGACGACGCCTTTACAACGGAAATCGACGATGCCTTCAGCATTGCAGAAGGGCCCGAGGGTTGCTGGAAAGTGGGTATTCACATTGCGGCTCCTGGGCTTGGCTTCGATCCGGGTTCTGCGCTGGATGCCGTGGCCAAGGAACGCCTTTCCACGGTGTACATGCCTGGCGGCAAGATCTCCATGTTGCCGGAGCAGGCCATCCAGGCGCACACGCTTGTGGAAGGTCGGGCAACCCCGGCGCTGTCCCTGGTGCTGACAGTGCGTAAGGACGATTTCGAAATCGTGGAGCGCGTCTCCCGCATCGAGCAGGTATTTGTGGAAAGGAACCTGCGCCTGCATGAAGTGGAGCCGCTGTTCGATCCGCAGCAAGAAACTGGAGCCCATCCGTATCACGAACGGCTTCGCCTGCTGTGGCAGCTGGCCGGCCAGCTGGCCATCCGCCGTGGCGTGAAAGAGCGCCCTGCCCAACGTTATTACGACTTCAATTTTGTGGTGGAAGGCGAGCAGGTGACCATCACGGAGCGTCCCCGGGGTTCGCCCCTGGACACGCTGGTGTCCGAACTCATGATCGAAGTCAATTCGTTCTGGGGGGGGCTGCTGGCTTCGGCGGGAGTGCCCGCCTTGTACCGGACCCAGGTTAATGGCAAGACGGGGTTGTCAGCCGAGCCTGCACCGCACCAGGGTCTTGGCGTGGCACAGTATGCTTGGTCCAGTTCACCCCTGCGCCGGTATGTGGACCTGGTCAACCAGTGGCAATTGATTGGATTTCTTGAAGGCCGGGCACCCTTTTTCACCGCGGCAGAAGGCGAACTTCCTTCCATTGCCCACTTGTTCGAGACGGCTTACGAGGCTTATGCCGATTTTCAGCGCAGCATGGAACGCTACTGGTGCCTGAGATGGCTGCAGCAGGAAGAAGTGAAGACCATCGGAGCCATGATGCTGCGTGACGGCGCGGCGCGCCTGACGGGCCTGCCGCTTGTGGTGAAAGTGGGCGGTGCCAGCCAGCTGCCTGCCGGGACCCGTGTGCGGCTGGCGTTGGAGCGCATGGACTTGTGGGAACTGACCCTGACGTGCCAGCTTGAAGAAGTGCTTGAACCGCTGGCCGAGGTGGCGTCTCCTTGAGCGCGAGTCACGGTCGGCGGCTTGGGCTAGCCCTGGGGCTGTCCCTCCTGTTGCACGGCATCCTGCTGACCGTGTTTCCCTTGCACCGCGGACCGGCAAGCCGGACGCCAGACACTGTCCTTGACATCGAATTCCAGCAGGCACCTTCCCCGGTACCGCTGATGGCGCCGCAGGAGGCTGTGCCTGAACCGGGCCTGGCAAAGGCTCGGACCGCTCCTTCCCGGTTTCCGGCATCGAAGCCAGCGGTTGTACCGGCTCCGACAGCTTCGTCCTCCCCACCTGCACCGGCCGCATCAACAGACGACCTGCGGTTGCGCAGCCTGCAGATGATCCGGCGTGAAGTGGTGGACCCTTTCGCAGGACAGCGGGTTCGCAGGCTCTCTGCACAAACCCGGGACGAGGTGTTCGGTCCATACGAAGAGGCCTACCGGGAGAAAGTGGAACAGGTTGGCACTGTGAATTATCCGCCGCCGGTTGCCGGCCGGCGACTTTACGGCGTGGTGCGACTGACGGCCACCATCCGCCAGGATGGCAGCCTGGCCCTGGTGGAAATCAGGCAATCCTCAGGCAGTCCTGACCTCGACGATGCGGCGCGTCGCATCGTACAGATGGCTGCCCCCTTTCAGCCCTTCACTCCGGCCATGCGGGCTCGGGCTGACCTTGTCAGCATCACCCGTTCGTTCAATTTCATCCGGGCCGGGGAAGCCATTCAGAGTCAGTGAGCGGCTGCCGTGGTTGCTGCGGACATGCCATGGTGGCGTAGCAGCGCATCAATGGCAGGCGCCCTCCCCCTGAAGGCCACGAAGGACTCCAGCGCAGGCCGGCTGCCCCCCCGGGCCAGTATTTCGTGGCGGAAACGTTCACCGGTTTGGGCGTCAAAAATGCCGTTTTCCTCGAACAGGCTGTAGGCATCGGCAGAAAGAACTTCGGCCCATTTGTAGCTGTAATAGCCAGCGGCGTAGCCACCGGCAAAAATGTGCGAGAAGCTGTTCGGGAAGCGGTGCCAGTCGGGGGGTCGGACCACAGCCACCTCATCGCGGATGCGTTCCAGCAGGGAGAGCGGGTCTTCTCCGCTGCCCGGACCGGCATGCAGTTCCATGTCAAACAGGGCAAACTCGATCTGACGCACCGTCTGCATGCCGCTCTGGAAATGGCGGGCCGAGGTCATGCGTTCGAACAATGCACGCGGCAGGGGCTCTCCGCTCTCCACATGGCGGGTCATCTGCGACAGCACATCCCATTCCCAGCAGAAATTTTCCATGAACTGGCTGGGCAGCTCCACCGCATCCCACTCAACGCCATTGATGCCTGAAATGGGCAGGTCTTCCATCTGGGTGAGCAGATGGTGCAGTCCGTGGCCAAATTCGTGAAACAGCGTGATGACTTCATCATGGGTAAAGGTGGCCGGCTTTCCGCCGACCGGCGCTGAAAAGTTGCAGGTCAGGTAAGCCACGGGAGGCTGGATCCGGTGGCCTACCCGGCGCCGGGTGATGGCATCGTCCATCCAGGCGCCACCGCGTTTTCCCGGGCGTGCATAGAGGTCCAGGTAAAACTGGCCAACCAGAGTCTGGGTGTCGTCCCGCAGTTCGTAGAAGCGGGCGTCCTTGTGCCAGGTGGGGGCCTCGGCCGGTCGCACCGTCAGTCCGTACAGTCGCCGGATGACGTCGAACAGCCCTTCCAGCACCTGTTCTTCCGGGAAATACTGCTTCACTTCCAGGTCAGAAAACGCATAACGCTGGACCCGCAGTTTTTCGGAAACGAACGCCACATCCCAGGGGGCCAGGTGCGACAGCCCAAGTTCATCCTGGGCAAAAGCCATCAGGGCATCCCGGTCGCGCTGGGCATAAGGTTTGGCACGGGCGGCCAGGTCGCGCAGGAAATTCAGGACCGTTGCGGGCGATTCGGCCATTTTGGGTTCGAGCGACAGCTGGGCAAAATTGCCAAAGCCCAGCAGGGCCGCTTCTTCGGCCCGCAAGTCCAGCAGGTTGCGGATCGGGGCCGTGTTGTCCCAGTCGGCCGGTCCGAATTCGGAGGCCCGCGTGGCGTAGGCGCGGTACATGAGTTCGCGCAGGGTACGTGATTCGGCATATTGCATGACCGGCAGGTAGCACGGGGCATGCAGGGTCAGTTTCCAGCCGGTGTTCCCTTCGCTGGCCGCCGCCTCACGCGCCGCTTCAATCACGTCCTCAGGCAGGCCGGCCAGTTCGGCCGGGTCCTGCACCGTGTGTCCGAAGCCGTTGGTGGCATCGAGCAGATTCTGCTCGAAGCGGGCTCCGATGGCAGCCATCTCCTCCTGGATTTCCAGAAAGCGTGATTTTTGTTCGGGAGGAAGTTCGGCGCCACCCAGCCGGAAATCGCGCAATTCGTTTTCCACGATGCGCTGCCGCGCCGGCGAAAGCGTTTTGAATTCGGTGCTGGCGTGCAGGGCCTTGTAGCCGGCATGCAAACGTTCATTTTGCGCAAGCCCTGCCCAGTACTGGGTGATCTTGGGCAGATTGGCATTGTACGCATCGCGCAGGGTGGGCGTATTGACCACGGCATTGAGATGCGAAACCTGGCCCCAGGCGCGCGACAGGCGTTCGTTGGCATCTTCCAGCGGGGCCACGAAACGCTCCCAGGTCGGTGTGGCAGCCTGTGCCAGAACCGATTCCAGGATACGGTTGTTTTCTTCGATGAGGGTATCCACGGCGGGACCCACGTGTTCGGGGCTGATGTCCGCAAAGCGCGGAAGGCCCGAAAAATCGAGCAGGGGATTCATGGTCTTTGTCCTCAGGCGCGGGCGTCTTCGTAAATCAGGAAGCCGCCCACGACGGTGTGCGACACCCTGCCCAGCAAGGGCAGGTTGAGGAAGGGGGTGTTCTTGCCTTGGCTTTTGAGCGCTTGCGGCGTGACAACCCATTCCTGGTCGGGATTGAAAATGCAGAGGTCGGCGGTGCTTCCCGGCGCGATCTGGCCTGCCTGCACTCCCAGGATGCGGGAGGGGTCGGCCGTGATTCGGGACAGGGCTCGCACCAGGGGAATGCTGTCTTGCCTGGCCCATTGCAGGGTCAGCGGGAGCAACAGTTCAACGCCGGTGGCGCCGGCTTCCGCCGCTTCAAAGGGAACCTGCTTGGACTGCGCATCCACCGGAGAATGGTCAGACACCAGGGCATCCACGGTGCCGTCCGCAAGGCCGGCACGCAAGGCGTCACGGTCGCGCAGGCTGCGCAGGGGCGGGTCCAGGCGGCAATGGGGATTGAAAAAGCCGATGTCGTGCTCAGACAGGTGAAGGTGGTTGATGGAGATGTCGCAAGTCACCGGCAATCCTTCAGCCTTGGCTGCCCGCACCAGGTCGAGCCCTGCGGCACTCGACAGGCGGCACAAGTGGACGCGGGCACGCGTGTGCCGCACCAGGTGCAGGATGGTGGAAATGGCGATGGTTTCGGCGCAATCAGGAATGGTGGGCAGCCCGAGGCGTGCAGCGACTTCGCCGTCGTGGGCCACTCCGCCACGAGCCAGGTGACCGTCCTGTGGCTGCAGCCACACGGTAAAGCCGAAGGTGGATGCATAGTCCAGGGCACGGGCCAGCACCTGGGTGTCCATGAGGGGGATATTGGCCTGGGAGAAGGCCACGCAGCCAGCATCCCTCAGTTCGCCCATTTCCGTGAGGCGGGTCCCCTGCAATTGCTGGGTGAGCGCGCCGATGGGGTGGACGTTGGTCTGGTTGCGTCCCTTGGCACGGTGCTTGAGCATTTCCACCAGGCCGGGTTCGTCCAGGGGGGGATCCGTGTCCGGAGGGCAGGCCATGCTGGTGATTCCACCTACGGTGGCTGCAAACATCTCGCTTTCAAGCGTGGCCAGGTATTCGTAACCCGGTTCGCGCAGACGCGCCGCGAGATCCACCAGGCCTGGCATGACGATCTTGTTGCGCGCATCGATCACCCGGTTGGGAGCGAATCCGGCCGGACCCTGGCCCAGCCCCACGATTTTTCCTGCGGCAATGAAAACATCCAGGACTTCGTCCAGGCCACTGGAAGGGTTGATGACGCGTCCGTTGCTGATCTGGATTTTCATGAAAAGTTTCCGCCTCGTTCTCCGGCCAGAATGGACATGACGGCCATGCGCACCGCAATGCCGAAAGTGACTTGCTTCAGGATGACAGACTGGACGCCGTCGGCCACTTCCGAATCAATTTCCACGCCCCGGTTCATGGGGCCGGGATGCATTACGATGGCGTCCGGCTTTGCGCGGGACAGCTTGGTCGGCGTCAGGCCGTAGTACTTGAAGTACTCGTCACGGCTGGGCAGCAGGGCGCCGTTCATTCGTTCGTTCTGCAGACGCAGCATGATCACCACGTCCACATCCTTGAGACCCTGGACCATGTCGTGGTATACGCGCACACCAAGCTTTTCCACATCCCTGGGAATCAACGTCTTGGGGCCGATGACGCGTACTTCGGGTACCCGAAGGGTGGTCAGGGCATGAATCTGGGAACGTGCCACGCGCGAGTGCAGCACGTCTCCCACAATGGCCACGCGCAGGTTCTCAAAACGCCGCTTGAAGTGGCGGATGGTGTACATGTCCAGAAGTGCCTGGGTCGGGTGGGCGTGGCGGCCGTCCCCGGCGTTGATCACGTGAATGCCGGGAGCCACATGGTTGGCGATCAGGTGTGCGGCCCCGCTTTCGGCATGACGGACCACGAACATGTCGGCTTGCATTGCCGAAAGGTTGTCCACCGTATCGAGCAGGGTTTCGCCTTTGCTTTGACTTGAGGCGCTGACGTTGAGGTTGATCACGTCCGCCGACAGTCTTTTGGCGGCAATTTCAAAAGTGGTGCGGGTCCGCGTGGATGCTTCAAAAAACAGGTTGAACACCGACTTGCCTTGCAGGTGGGGTACTTTCTTGATTTCCTGCTGGGCGACATGTTCGAAATTGCCAGCCGTGTCCAGGATATGGAACAAAATCGACGGTGGCAGCCCTTCGATGGTGAGCAGATGCTGCAGCTTACCGTCAGGGCTCAGTTGAGGGTTGCCTTTCATGGGGCTCTGGACTCCAGATAGCTTCGAAGAATCAGCGCGGCCGCTTCGGCATGCTCCGCTTCGGCGCGCTGCTGTTGGGTGTAACCTTGTTCCCGCAGGGCGGCATCGGCTTCCAGGGACGTATAGCGTTCATCCACCAGGGCTGTGGGCAATCCTGTCCTGGACTCCAGTTCGGTGGCAAAGTTCCGGCATTGCCGCGTGGTTTCCTGTTCATTGCCGTCGGCGTCGAGAGGCAAACCCACCACCAGGCGAACCGGTTCCCATTCCTTCATCAGGCGCTCGACAGCCTTCCAGCGGTCAGCGCGGCTTGCGCAATGAATGGTTGCCAGGGGGCGGCACAGGCCGCTCCCCAGTTCGCCCAGGGCGACGCCGGTATGCTTGAGGCCAAAATCGAAAGCCAGCACCGTGCCCGCCTCAGGCATGTCCCGCTTCGTCGGAAAGAAAGGCAGGATCGATGCCCAGAATATGCAAAGCGGCAGGTAGCCGGGCTTCGGCAGGCAGGTCGAACACCACATCCATCCGGGCTTCCACGGTCAGCCAGCTGTTGAGCTTGATTTCCTCTTCCAGCTGTCCGGCACCCCAGCCGGCGTAGCCAAGGGAGACGAACAGCTGGGGGGGCACCTGACCGCGTCCCATGTCTTCCAGAATGTCCCGTGAAGTGGTCAGGCCCACGTTATCGCTCACCCGCAGGGTGGAGCGCCAGTTGCCGAGCGGGGAATGCAGGACAAAACCGCGATCGGTCTGCACCGGTCCGCCCAGATACACCGGCCGTGCCGACAGGGATTCGCTTTCCAGGGGGATTTCGATCTGCTCGAAAAGGGAGCCCAGCGTCATGTTCATGGGTCGGTTGACGACCAGGCCCAGCGCGCCGTTCTCGTCGTGGCGGCAGATGTAGGCGATCGTTCCGGAAAAATTCGAGTCCTGGAGCGCCGGCATGGCGATCAGAAAATGATTCGTGAGGTTGACGGAACCCATGCCCGGATTATCGCATATTCCGGAGTGCTGACGGCCGGATGGCATACTATGTGCCATGGCGAAAACAGTTTCTGGCAACACCACAGGCCCGGCCTTGTTCTGGTTCCGGCGCGATCTGCGTGATGAGGATAACGCGGGGCTGTCCCGGGCTTTGGCCGCGCATGCACCGGTCTATTGCGTGTTTGTTTTCGATACCGCCATTCTCGCGGGCCTGCCCGGGCGCGCAGACCGCCGGGTGGAGTTCATCTGGCATAGCGTGCAATCGCTCCGCTCGTCGCTGGAAGACCGAGGTGGCGGGCTGATCGTGCTGCACGGAGATGCCCGGCAGTGCATACCCGAACTGGCGTTCCGTCTCGGGGTGCGCGCTGTCCATACAAACCGGGATTATGAGCCGGAGGCCGTGGCCCGGGACGAGGCGGTGGCGACCACCCTGGCGGCACGGGGCATCTCGTTTCATGCCCACAAGGATCAGGTGATTTTTGAATGCCGGGAATTGCTGACCCAGGGGGGTAAACCTTACGTGGTGTTCACCCCCTATCGCAATGCGTGGTTGCGGGCTTTCACGGAGGGCCTGTCAGTTCCCTGGCCCCTGCGCTTTGAATCGCTCGCCCGTGCGGAAGGAGGGCAGCCCTGGCCTACCCTGGAGTCGCTCGGGTTTCAACCCACCAATTTGCTGGAGCTGGGCATTTGTCCCGGAATGGAAGGGGCGCGCCGCTTGCTGGCCGATTTCCTGCCGCGACTGGGGCAATACCAGCGCCTGAGGGATTATCCCGGCAAGCGCGGGGTGTCCTATCTGTCGGTGCATCTGCGTTTTGGTACGGTTTCCATCCGCGAGCTGGTGCGCCTGGCCATGGCCGATGGCAGCCCGGGTGCCCAGGCCTGGCTGAATGAGCTGATCTGGCGCGAATTCTATTTTTCCATTCTGGCCAATTTTCCCCGGGTCACCACCCGGGCTTTCCGAGCGGAATATGACCGGCTGGTTTTTGACAACGACCCGGACCACTTCCGTGCCTGGCAGGAAGGGTGTACCGGTTATCCCATCGTCGATGCCGGCATGCGTCAGCTGCAGGCAACGGGCTACATGCACAATCGGCTGCGCATGATCACGGCCTCCTTCCTCGTGAAAGATCTGGGTGTGGACTGGCGCTGGGGTGAACGTCATTTTGCCGAGCATCTGAACGACTACGACCTGGCGGCCAACAATGGCGGATGGCAGTGGTCCGCTTCCACGGGGTGCGATGCACAGCCCTGGTTCCGGATTTTCAATCCGGTGGCCCAGGGCGAACGGTTTGATCCCGATGGGCAATTTGTCCGCCGTTATGTGCCGGAACTGGCCCGGGTGCCCGTGCCTTTCATCCATGAGCCCTGGAAGCTTTCTCCTCTGGAGCAGCAGGCCGCAGGCTGTATCATTGGACGGGATTACCCGGCCCCCGTCGTGGATCATGCCGTGGCCCGGGAAAAAACCCTCAAGCGCTACCAACGTTGAAATCCATGAACATGAAAATCGCCACCTGGAACGTGAATTCCATCAAGGTGCGTCTGGACCAGGTGCTCTCCTGGCTGCAGGAGCACCGCCCCGAAGTGCTGTGCCTGCAGGAACTCAAGTGCGAAGCCGATCGCTTTCCTCTGGCCGCTGTCGAGGAAGCGGGTTATCAGGCCCTGGTGGCCGGCCAGAAGACCTACAACGGGGTGGCGCTGCTCAGCCGGACTCCGGGCACCGATCCGCTGGCAGGCATGCCGGGATTCGAAGATGTGCAGCAACGGGTGATTGCCGCCACCTATGGGGATACCCGGGTGATTTCGGTGTATTGCCCCAACGGCGAATCCCTGACTTCGGACAAATATGCCTACAAGTTGCGCTGGTTCGGCGCACTGCGCGAGTACCTCGCTGCGGCGCTGCGGCAGTATCCCAAGCTGGTGGTGGCCGGGGATTTCAACGTGGCGCCAGAAGATCGTGATGTATACGACCCGGTGGCCTGGAGAGGGGAAGTGCTGTGCAGCGACCCGGAGCGCGCTGCTTTCGACGCTTTGCTGTCAGTGGGGTTGCTGGACAGCTTTCGCCTGTTCGAGCAGGCCGAGCGCTCCTACAGCTGGTGGCATTACCGCGTGAATGCCTTCAAGCGGGACATGGGGTTGCGCATCGATCATATCCTTGTCAGTGAAGCGCTCCGGCCCCTGTGCACGGCCTGCACCATAGACAAGTTGCCGCGTGCTGCCGAACGGCCATCCGATCACGCTCCCGTGTTGGCTGAATTTTCCGGCTCGTCCAGCCCCAGTTCCTGAATTTTTCGGGTGAGTGTGTTGCGGCCCCACCCCAGCAGGTGGGCCGCTTCGATGCGGCGCCCGTGGGTGAAGGCAAGTGCCTGGGTGATGAGCGCACGCTCGAAATCCTGGGTCAGGCGGTCCAGGATGCCGTGTTCTCCACGGGCCAATGCCTGGGCCACCGCTGTTTCCAGCGCGGCCTTCCAGTGTACCGGTGCCGCCGTTTCCGTACTTCCTTTCAATTCAGCAGGCAGGTCTCCCACGTCGACGTTCACACCGGGTGCCATGACCGTGAGCCAGTGGCACACGTTTTCCAGCTGCCGCACATTGCCGCGCCATTCCAGGTTTTCCAGCGTGCGCACTGCGGCCTCTGACAGGCGCTTGGGTTCCACCTGCAGCTCCCGAGCGCTTTTTTGCAGGAAATGACGCGCCAGCAACGGAATGTCCTGGCGCCGCTCGCGCAGGGATGGCAGCCGGATGCGGATCACGTTGAGACGGTGAAACAGGTCTTCCCGGAACAGGCCGTCCCTGACCCGCGATTCCAGGTCCTGATGCGTGGCGGCGATGATGCGCACTTTGGAAGCCACCGGGGAATGTCCGCCAACCCGGTAGAACTGGCCGTCAGAGAGAACCCGCAGAAGGCGGGTTTGCAGGTCCGCCGGCATGTCGCCGATTTCATCCAGAAACAGCGTGCCTCCTTCCGCCTGCTCGAAACGGCCGCGACGCAGGGTGTTGGCGCCAGTGAACGCGCCGCGCTCGTGGCCGAACAGTTCCGATTCCAGCAATTCCTTGGGGATGGCGGCGGTGTTGATGGCAATGAACGGCTTTCCGGCCCGGCTGCTGTGACGATGCAGGGCCCGCGCCACCAGCTCCTTGCCGGTGCCGGACTCTCCGTTGATGAGCACGGTGGCATTGGACTGCGACAGGCGGCCGATGGCCCGGAAAACTTCCTGCATTGAAGGGGCCTGCCCCAGGATTTCGGGGGCTTCCTGGTTTTCTTCCAGCGCTTCTTCGGTACGCATGCGCTCTTCCAGGGCCCGTCGCACCAATTCGATCGCATGATCCACGTCGAACGGCTTCGGGAGATATTCGTAGGCTCCGCCCTGGAAGGCGGAAACGGCGCTTTCAAGGTCTGAATAGGCCGTCATGATGATGACCGGAAGGTCGGGATGACGTACTTTGAGGCGGTCCAGGAGGTCAAAGCCGGAGCCCCCGGGCATCCGGATGTCGCTCACCACCACTTGAGGCGTTTCGCTGTCGAGCAGTGCCAGTGCCTCCTGGGCAGACGAAAACGAGCGGAAGGGGATGTTTTCCCGGGTCAGCGCTTTCTCGAATACCCAGCGGATGGAACGGTCGTCATCAACAATCCATACAGAATTCATTGCGCTCATGGCCCCTCGGCGTCATCAGGTGTATTCGGTCTCAGGCATCGGCAGAATCAGGCTGAAGCAGGTTTGACCCGGCACGCTTTCGAATTCCACCATCCCATGATGCTGGCTAATCAAGTTTTGTGCCAACATCAGGCCCAACCCGCTTCCCCCTTCCCGTCCGGTAACCAGGGGCTGAAAAATGCGTCCCTGCAGGGCTTCGGGAATGCCCGGGCCGTTATCCACGATGCGAATTTGCAAGCCGAGCCTGTAGCGGCGCCGGGCCAGTGTGATCTGGCGCAGTGCCCGGGTTTGAAGCAGGATTTCCCCCTGTCCCTGCAACGCCTGGGCTGCGTTGCGCACGATGTTCAGGACGGCCTGGATGAGCTGTTCGCGATCGCCCATGATTTCGGGCAGGCTGGTGTCGTAATCGCGCCGGATCACGATGCCGCTGGGGTATTCAGCCAGGATCACGCTCCGAACCCGTTCCAGCACTTCGTGGATGTTGACGGGGGCGGTGTGCTGCGGCCGGTTGGGGCTCAGCATGCGGTCCATGAGGTTTTGCAGCCGGTCCGCTTCCGAACGGATGACCTGGGTGTATTCCTTGAGTTCCGCACGGTCGAGTTCCCGCTCCAGCAGCTGGGCGGCGCCCCGGATGCCACCCAGCGGGTTGCGTATTTCATGTGCCAGATTGCGCACCAGTTCACGATTGAACTTCTGGTCTTCGATGATTTTCTCTTCCCGTGCGATGCGGATGCGCTGGCTGATGGGCCTGATTTCCAGGAGCAAACCCGACTCGGGGCCCTGCAACGGGGTCCCGGTACAGCTCACTGCAAGCGGCGGGCTGCCTTTGCGAACCAGATGCCATTCGTGCTCGATGAACCCCATGTTCTGTTCAAGGGCAGCCTTGGCCACGGCCATCAGGGCGTCGACATCGGGAAGCAAGGCGGAAAGGGGATGGGACACCAGGTTCTTTCGGCTGGTTTCCAGCAAGTTTTCCGCTGCCGTATTGAGGAAGCGCACGCGCAGTGCATCGTCCAGGACGACCACGGCGGTGGCAAGCTGGTCGAGTCCTGCGTAAAGGGATGAGGATGTCCTTGGGTGAAGGGGGTCCACAGTGCTCCTGTCTCGCTCTGATAACAAAAAAGCCCGCTATCCCGGTGGGGGATGGCGGGCTTGGCTTGAAGTTCCAGAAGCCATGATGCTTCTGGCAAGACCGATCAGAGGCTGTAGTACATCTGGAATTCCACCGGATGGGTGGTCATGCGGAACAGCGTGACCTCTTCCATCTTGAGGGCGATGTAGGCATCGATCATGTCGTTGGAGAACACGCCGCCACGCGTGAGGAATTCGCGGTCCTTGTCCAGGGCGGCCAGGGCTTCGTCCAGCGAAGCGGCCGGTGCCGGGATCTTGGCGTCTTCTTCCGGAGCCAGGTGGTACAGGTCCTTGTCCGCAGCTTCACCCGGGTGGATCTTGTTCTGGACGCCATCCAGGCCGGCCATCAACAGGGCCGAGAAGGCCAGGTAGGGGTTGGCCAGAGGATCGGGGAAGCGCACTTCAATGCGACGGGCCTTGTCGCTCTGGACGAACGGCACGCGGATGGCAGCCGAGCGGTTGCGGGCCGAATAGGCCAGCTTGACCGGGGCTTCGAAGCCGGGAACCAGGCGCTTGTAGGAGTTGGTTCCGGGGTTGGTGATGGCGTTCAGGGCCTTGGCATGCTTGATGATCCCGCCGATGTAGTACAGGGCGAATTCGGAAAGCCCAGCGTAGCCATTGCCGGCAAAGAGGTTCTTGCCGTCCTTCCAGACCGACTGGTGAACGTGCATGCCGGAACCGTTGTCACCGACCACGGGCTTGGGCATGAATGTGGCGGTCTTGCCGTAGGAATGGGCCACGTTGTGGACCACGTATTTGAGGATCTGCAGCCAGTCAGCGCGCTGAACCAGCGGGGCGAATTTGGTGCCGATTTCGCATTGCCCGGGTGCGGCCACTTCGTGGTGGTGCACCTCCACGGGAACGCCCATGTCTTCCAGCGCCAGGCACATGGCCGAGCGGATGTCCTGCAGGGAATCGACCGGGGGTACGGGGAAATAACCGCCTTTCACGGCCGGGCGATGGGCCATGTTGCCGCCTTCAAAGTCCTTGTTGGAGGACCAGGGGGCTTCTTCGGAGTTGATCTTGACGCCGCAACCGGACATGTCCACATTCCAGGTCACGGAGTCGAAAATGAAGAATTCGGGTTCAGGGCCAAAGTAGGCGGTATCGCCCAGGCCGCTGGACTTGAGGTAGGCTTCTGCGCGGCGCGCCAGGGAACGGGGGTCGCGGTCGTAGCCTTTGCCGTCGGAGGGCTCAACGACGTCACAGGTGAGCAACAGCGTGGTCTCGTCCATGAA
This sequence comes from Betaproteobacteria bacterium, assembly GCA_028866015.1. Classification (GTDB taxonomy): domain Bacteria; phylum Pseudomonadota; class Gammaproteobacteria; order Burkholderiales; family Ferrovaceae; genus JAKBAT01. The sequence continues at coordinate 5,969 of JAGWIW010000004.1, read as the reverse complement.
GGGATCAAGGTTGGCCGTGCTGGGATCGGGCATCAACAGCATGTCGGAAGCCTGGATGCCTTTCCAGCCAGCGATCGACGAACCGTCAAACGCGTGGCCTTCCGTGAATTTTTCCGGGCCGAAAGAGCTGACGGGCACGGAAACATGCTGTTCCTTGCCGCGGGTATCGGTAAAACGCAAGTCCACGAATTTGACTTCGTTGTCCTTGATCATTTGCATGACATCGGCTACTGCCATCTCTGTATCTCCTGTTGTTTCGCTCACGAAGTCCTTCGTGCCGTCCAATTCAAGGTGCTCGCGGCGTGCGCTTGCCGCTCGCAGTCATTTGTAAATGCAACCTCGATTGCAAGCAGGTTGCGTGCCAATCGTGATTCTGCAACTTGACATTGTGCCACAAGGCGGTACACCACAGGCGCTTTCCTGAAAAGCACCATAAGTGTGCAATCTTTGCGAATACGCACCATAACAGTGCCGATTACCGGAGGGGCCCTTGCCCGAAAAGTCCCCTGGCGTACAATGAGGCTCCCCATTTCCAGCGATGCCCAGATGGCCAAAATCCCCGAACTCCTGAAGATTGCCCAAGGCCGAGCAGCCGATGCCAATTTACCTTATGACGGTGCCCTGCTGCCAGTGGAGGCTTTTGAGATTTTGAACGCCTCCGCCGCTGCTGTCCTGGTTGATGTGCGGACGCTTGCAGAACTGGACTGGGTGGGATTCGTACCGGGAGCCCTGCACATCGAATGGCAGGATTATCCAGCCCGTCAACGCAACGAAAGCTTCATTGACCTCCTGCGGCAGTCGGTGGCCGAAGATGCCCTGGTGATGTTTCTTTGCCGATCCGGGGGTCGCTCCCATTCGGCGGCATGCCTGGCCAGCGCTGTCGGCTTTGCATCCTGCTATAACGTGCTGCATGGATTTGAGGGAGAGCGCGATGCCCAGGGGCACCGCAACCAGATGAATGGCTGGCGTGCTGCAGGCCTGCCCTGGAAGCAGAACTGAAGTCCATGGATCGGTATGCCGTCATGGGTTACCCGGTGGCGCACAGCCTCTCCCCGCAAATCCATGCCCTGTTTGCGAAGGCAACCGGACAGCCCATGGTCTACGAGCGCATCGGGCCCCATCCAGAGGCATTCGAGGAGGCTGTGGCCCAATTCAGGTCGCAGGGCGGAAAGGGACTCAACATCACTCTGCCGTTCAAGGAGCGGGCCTACGCGCTGGCTGACCGACGCTCTGCCCGGGCCCAGGCGGCCGGTGCAGCCAACACGCTGGATTTTCGGGCGGGGGACATCTATGCCGACAACACCGATGGGGTGGGTCTCGTCCGTGACCTGGAACGGAACCTCGGCTGCAAGCTGCTGGGCCGAAGCGTCCTGTTGCTGGGGGCAGGCGGTGCGGCGCGCGGTGTCGTCGAGCCGTTGCTGGCAGCCGGCGTAACCCGGCTGGTGGTGGCCAATCGCACCCCTTCGCGCGCCGAGATCCTGCTGGACCAGCTTCGCCATTCGGGAGGAATCGCCCCTGACCGAATGAGTCACTGCATGGCCTGCGGCTTGGACGGGATCCCGCAGGGTTCATACCATTTCATCATCAATGCCACTTCCGGAAGCCTGTCCGGTGAGGTTCCGGCGCTGCCCGGCTGGGTTTTTGGACCCCAGGCGCTGGCGTACGACATGGTATACGGCAAGGGCAGCACCCCATTCATGACGCTCGCCCGCGATCAGGGCGTGGCGCGCTCGGTGGACGGGCTGGGGATGCTGGTGGAGCAGGCTGCCGAATCATTCCATCTTTGGCGCGGCGTTTATCCCGAAACGGCTCCGGTGCTGCAGTTGCTGCGGGCGGAGCTGGGATAGCGTGCCGGCTCGTCTGGGATACTGGCTGCGCAAAGCGTTGCTGGCCGGATTTCTGCTCCTTGTGCTTTGGCAGGCCTGGATCTTTGCGCAGGTCGTTTGGTGGCGCACGCACAACCCGGACTCCACATCGTTCATGCGATTGCGCGCCGAAGCGCGGCGCGAGGCGGGGCGAGGCGGCCTGCAGCCCCACCCCTGGATTCCTTACCCGCGCATTCCTGACAGCCTGAAGCGTGCGGTGGTGGCCGCTGAAGATTCCAACTTCGTATCCCACCATGGTTTTGACTGGGAAGGCATGCGCCGGGCGATTGACAAGGACATTCGGCGCGGACGTCCGGTGGCAGGCGGATCCACCATTACCCAGCAGCTGGCCAAAAACCTGTTCCTGTCAGGTCGGCGCAGTCTCTGGCGCAAGGCCGAAGAAGCTGTGATCACCCTCATGCTGGAGGCCACCTGGAGCAAGCGCCGCATTCTTGAGGTCTACCTCAACGTGATTGAGTGGGGCGACGGCGTGTTCGGGTGTGCGGCTGCATCCGGGCATTATTACGGTGAACCGGTGAGTGCGCTCACTGCATCCCAGGCCGCACGCCTGGCGTCAATGATTCCCAGTCCGCGATATTACGACCGGCACGGCGAAACGGAGCGATTGCTGGACAAGAGCGACACCATAGAGGTGCGCATGATGATGGTGACCATCCCGCGTTAGCGGGCGGCGACCTGCAGACAAAAACCACCGGACACCCCTGGGGGCGCCCGGCGGGATACGAAGCCGGTTTAGAACATCGGCTTGATCAGGGGTGCCGGAATGACCGGTGCCACAGGGGCCGGGGCAACCACGGGCTTCGGCGCAGCCGGCTTGGCCACAACGGCTTTCTTCACCGGGGCCTTCTTGGGCGCGGCCTTTTTCGCGGCAGGCTTCTTGGCTGCAGCCTTCTTGGGCGCGGCCTTTTTCGCGGCGGGCTTCTTGGCTGCGGCTTTCTTCGGTGCGGCCTTTTTCGCGGCGGGCTTCTTGGCTGCGGCTTTCTTCGGTGCGGCCTTTTTCGCGGCGGGCTTCTTGGCTGCGACTTTCTTCGGTGCGGCCTTCTTCGGTGCGGCCTTTTTCGCGGCGGGCTTCTTGGCTGCGGCTTTCTTCGGTGCGGCCTTCTTCGCGGCGGGCTTCTTGGCTGCGGCTTTCTTCGGTGCGGCCTTCTTCGCGGCGGGCTTCTTGGCTGCGACTTTCTTCGGTGCGGCGGCCTTCTTGGCCACGGGTTTCTTGGCTACGGCTTTTTTGGCTGCAGGTTTCTTGGCTGCGGGTTTTTTCTTGGCTGCTACCATCGTTGACTCCTTGTCAGTATTGATCGGTTGTTCCAAATCGTTCGTGCGTTGCACTACCAAGTGGGACCAATCGACCACGTCCGATGAACCCACACGAAGGGCACTCGACTTCTCAGTGCATGCCTCTTGGTGATTTGGATTCTATTTCAGAAAACTTGCAGTGAGCGTTTCAAAACCAGGAACTGAGCAACTATTTTGTCCAATTCGTTGGAATTTGGTATCGATCCAATACTAAATTTTGGCTATTGTGTTTTTTACGAAGTCGTTTTGTCGTTGCAACGGTCTCAGGCGAGCGGCCATTCGTTCCGGTACAGGTCCTCGACCGATTCGCGGCGCCGTATCAGGTGCGCGGTGTGGCCGTCCACCAGGATTTCAGGGGGCCGGGGGCGGGCATTGTAGTTTGAACCCATGGAGGCGCCGTAGGCGCCGGCGGAGAGGATTGCCAGCAGGTCGCCTGCGGACACGGACAGGTGGCGGCCGCGAGCCAGGATGTCTCCGGTCTCGCATACGGGCCCCACCACGTCCAGTGGGGCTGAAGCTTCCGGCCGCTCGATCACGGGAATGATCTCGTGCCAGGCTTCATAGAGCGAGGGGCGGATGAGGTCGTTCATGGCCGCATCAACAATTGCAAAACGATGGTCAGACGAGGTTTTCAGGTATTCCACCCGGGTCAGCAGCAGGCCTGCATTGCCGATGATGCGGCGACCTGGCTCCAGCAGCAGGCGCAGGCCGCTGCCTTGCAGGCGTTCGGCGATGGCGCGGGCATAATCAGCCAGGACGATCGGGGTTTCGTCGCGGTAGCGGATGCCAACACCGCCACCCAGGTCCAGATGGCGCAACGGGATGCCACTGGTGCGCAAGCGTCTGGCCAGGTCCAGCGTCTTTTCCAGGGCGGCAATAAACGGGGCGAGGTCGGTAATCTGGGAGCCGATGTGGCAATCGATGCCGGTCACGTCCAGGCCGGGCAACCGGGCAGCCTCTTCATAAAGGGCAAAGGCGTCGGCGTACGCGACCCCGAACTTGCTTTCCTTGAGCCCGGTGGCGATATAGGGGTGGGTTCCCGCATCCACGTCGGGGTTGACCCGAAGGGAAACCGGGGCGCGCAAACCCAGTCGGCTGGCCACCTGGGACAGGCGGTGCAGCTCGGCGGCAGACTCCACGTTGAAGCAATGAACTCCGGCCTGGAGCGCCTGGGCCATTTCGGCAGCCGACTTTCCGACGCCTGAAAAGACCACTTTGCCCGCATCACCGCCAGCCACCAGTACCCGGCTCAGTTCACCGCCGGAAACAATGTCGAAACCGGATCCCAGCTGCGACAACAGGCGCAGGATGGACAGGTTGCCGTTGGCCTTGACGGCATAGCAAATGAGCGGATCAAGGCCTGCAAAGGCTTCCACGAACTCCCGGTAGGCATTGCGGATGGCTGCGGCCGAATAGACGTAGCAGGGAGTGTCGAATTGCTGAGCCACCTGGGTCAGGGGCACGGATTCCACATACAGCGTCCCGTCGGTGCGGGTCAGGCCGTCAGGCAAAAAAAGGTCGGACATTATGGCGTTGGCTTGGGTGGTGTCGGTTGGGTCGGGTTGTCGGAGCGAGGCGTGGAGTTGGGTGTTGGGGCAGGCTTGGGCAGCGTCAGCGGACCCTTGAGACCGCAGGCAGCCAGATGCGCTGTCGCCAGCATGAGAAAAATCTGCAACCAAATATTCGTACGTTTCATGCCAAAAAGTCTAACACAGGGCAAAAACCCCCTTGTTTTCCATCGTTTCCGGAATCGGTGCCGCACATTTTCTTTCCTTGTCCCTGTAAACCCGCGCCAGCAAAGGGTTTGCGGGGAGTTGTTGTATTTGCAACAGGGTCAAAATACGGGGGTTGACGGCTGCAAAAAAGGCCTGACAAAGCAAAAAAACCCAGCATTTCATGGGGATAGCTGCTTTATCGTATCGAATCGATATCAAAATTTTGATTTTTTGAATTTTTGACATTTTAGTATTGACTCGATATGATTTTTTCATGCTTAAAAACCCGATTGTCCTTCTGGATCTCGTCAACCGGCTTGGCAATCTCATGCGCGCCGAGTTCCGGCGCATCGGCAGCGAAGACGGCCTGCAACCGGTGCATGTACTTTCACTGCTGTTCCTCGAGCAGGCCAATCGCTTCAGCAATACACCCCAGGCGCTTGCCGAATACCTGGGGCTCACCAAGGGCACTGTTTCCCAAAGCCTGTTGCTTCTGGATCGCCGGGGTCTCATCGAGCGATACCAGGATGAAATCGACAAGCGGGTTGTCCGCCTGAGGCTGAGCCCGCAAGGCGAAGCATTCCTGAGCGAAACCAATCCGGCGGGCCTGTGGCAGACGGCAACCCGGGAAATCAGCGCCAATCGCGTGCGCTACAGTGTTTCGGTGTTGCGCACCATTCTCTACGAAATCCAGAACTTCAGCGGCGGCCCGGCTTTTGGAGTGTGCAACACCTGCGTTTATTGCCAGCGCAAAAGCCAGCGCATTCACCATTGCACCTGGTTCGGGGAGCGGCTTTCAGGACCGGAAACCCGAAAAATCTGCCGCGAGCAGGTGCCCAAAACAGGCTCCCTCAGCGCTTCAGACTGAGCCTTGCTGCCTGCACGGCGGACCGGACCCGGTCCGGAGCCGTCCCGCCGATCCCGTCACGACTGGCCAGGGACCCTTCAATGGTCAGCACGGCAAAGACGTCCTGGGCCACGAGCGCCGAAAAGCCTTGCAGGGTTTCCAGGGAAAGGTCCGACAGGTCGCAGGAACGCTCTTCGCCCAGCCTGACTGCGCGTGCCACTACTTCAT
>JAGWIW010000055.1 GCA_028866015.1 Betaproteobacteria bacterium | reverse complement strand
AGCAATGGACTTTTTATGCGTCATGGATAATGACGCAGCATCAAGCTTGTATTCCTGCGAAATGACATATAGCCTTCGGTTTATAAATAAATTAAGGCGCCACTTCTCTGATAATACTGTCAATATTTCCGTGCAGCTATACCGTAACAATAGCTGTTAATGCAATCTCACAAAATAACAAGATGCAGACATGATTGATATCGGTACAACGGATTTTTATATTGACGTGCCAAGCATGGCTAAAAATGAGTTTGAGAAGTATTCAGTACGCTTGTTCGATGAATGGGAGGAGTTCATCAAAACCGGCTTGATGCTGCCTGACTACCGCCTTGCACTTGAAGTTGAAGAAGGCTCAGTTAAGGGGGTGGGGCGTATTGCTGTGGCGCTTTACGCCCTTTACTTGGGAATAGGAAATTATGGTTCCTTTATCTCGGGTCTCCAAACAATACATGACCAGGTTAATGCTGTTGGTGACTATCTTGCTAATCAAGCTGTAGTTCCTTTCGGGCAGCAGTGGGTCGGATCCGGTCCCAGTGAGCTGGGAAACCTGCCACTTGGAATGGATTTTCTGACCAGCGTCAGGTAACAGCTAGTTTGCGGACGATGTTTGCGCTAGGCGCCACTGTCCGGTCAGGCCGGTTCGGCCAGAGTAGCTCCTGATAATGCCGGCCATCCGGTCAGTGTCAAACTCTGGGCAACCGGGGACTGTCGTTTGCAGGCTTTTTAATATGGTCATTTAAACGACTGACTCGGTCTGAAGTCCATTGCAGGGTTTAGGAGTCATACTCCCAGCCAGGATTTTTGGCGAAAGCACCCCTGCCCGTCCTAAAACAGCATCGGTACCGCCGCCCCTGAAAACTGCTTTGCCCTCCTGCGGAACCTATGGCAGCCCCCGCCCTTTCCTTTGCTATAGTAGCGGGCATGCCAGACATCATCTCGATCAAAAACCTCTCAAAGACTTACGCCTCCGGATTTCGGGCTCTCAAGGGCATCAACCTCGACATCCGCCGCGGCGAGATCTTTGCCCTGCTCGGCCCCAACGGTGCAGGCAAGACCACCCTCATCAGCATCATCTGCGGCATCGTCAATCCCAGCGAAGGCAGCGTTCAGGTGGATGGCTGCGACATCATCCACAACTACCGCGAAGCACGTTCCCTGATCGGGCTCGTCCCCCAGGAGTTGGCCACGGACGCCTTCGAGTCGGTGTGGGCGACGGTGTCCTTCAGCCGTGGTCTGTTCGGCAAAGGCCCCAACCCCGCGCATATTGAAAAGGTGCTCCGCGTCCTCTCCCTGTGGGAGAAGAAGGACAGCCGCGTCATGACGCTTTCAGGCGGAATGAAACGGCGCCTGCTGATTGCCAAGGCGCTGTCCCATGAGCCGAAGGTCCTGTTTCTTGATGAGCCGACCGCAGGGGTGGACGTCAGTTTGCGGAAAGACATGTGGCAGCTGGTGCGTTCGCTGCGGGAAACCGGCGTGACCATCATCCTGACCACCCATTACATCGAAGAAGCCGAAGAGATGGCGGACCGGGTGGGCGTGATCCGCAATGGGGAAATCATTCTGGTGGAAGACAAGGCCGATCTGATGCGCAAGCTCGGCAAAAAGCAGCTGACGCTGCACCTGCAGCAGCCCCTGTCGCACATTCCTGAGGCGCTCGCGGACTACCACCTGGATCTGACCGAGGATGGCAGCGCGCTCACCTACACCTACGAGACCCAGGCAGACCGCACCGGCATCGTGTCGTTGCTGGAAGCCCTCAATGCGGCCGGCGTCGGGTTTCGCGACCTGCAGACGACGGAGAGCTCCCTGGAAGACATCTTTATCGAACTGGTGAGGACAGGACAATGAACCTGCACGCCATCCGCGCCATCTATCGCTTTGAAATGGCGCGCACCCGGCGCACGCTGCTGCAAAGCATCGTTTCTCCGGTCATCTCCACGTCCCTGTATTTCGTGGTGTTCGGCTCGGCCATCGGGTCACGCATTTCCGAAATCGACGGCATCAGCTACGGGGCCTTTATTGTGCCTGGCCTCATCATGCTCTCGCTGCTGACCCAGAGCCTGTCCAACGCCTCCTTTGGCATCTACTTCCCCAAATTCACGGGGACCATTTACGAGCTGCTGTCGGCACCGGTGTCCTATCTTGAAATCGTGGTGAGCTATGTGGGGGCGGCGGCCACCAAATCCATCATCCTGGGGCTCATCATCCTGGCCACGGCCGGGCTGTTCGTGCCGCTGCAGATCCAGCATCCGCTGTGGATGATCCTGTTCCTCCTGCTGACCACCGTGACCTTCAGCCTGCTGGGGTTCATCATCGGCATCTGGGCCGACAATTTTGAAAAGCTGCAGCTGGTGCCGCTGCTGATCGTGACCCCTTTGACCTTTCTGGGCGGAAGCTTCTATTCCGTCAACATGCTGCCGCCCTTCTGGCGCACCGTGACCCTGTTCAACCCGGTGGTCTACCTGATCAGCGGCTTCCGCTGGAGCTTCTACGGCGTTGCCGATTTTGACGTGCGCGTGAGCCTGGCCATGACCCTGGCCTTCCTGGCCGTTTTCGTGGCCACCGTGGCATGGATTTTCAAGACGGGGTACCGCCTGAAGAGCTGAACCCCGCCGCTGAAAAGAGCCTTACTCCTCCACCTTGCGGGGGCGACGGGTTCGGGTGGCGGGTTTGCGGGCAGCCTTCTTGGGCGCCGCCTCTTCCACAGGAGCGGCTTCAACCACCGGGAGCTCAGGGGCCACAGGTTCCGCCAACACCGGTTCCGTGCTGGTGCGATGGACGTAGGCATTGGATTTCTCGTCCCGGCCAAACTCCAGCAGGCCGCGTGCCTGGGCTTCCTCCAGCAGGGCGCCAAAGGTGCGGAACCCGTAGAAGGACTCGCTGAAATCGGGTTTGCGGCGCTTGATCGCTTCCTTCAGGACGGAAGCCCAGATCTTGCCGCTGTCGCCCCGCTCCGCCACCAGCGCGTCGAACGTTTCCACGGCCATTTCGATGGCCTGGGTTTTCCGGGCATCCCAGCTTTCCTTGTCGCGCGGGCGCTTTTCCTCTTCAGGCGAACGCTTGCCGGCTGCCGGGGCCCGGTTTTGCCGCTTGGCCGCGGCGCGCTGGCTTTCCCGCACCAGGTCGTCGTAGAAAATGAACTCGTCGCAGTTGGCGATCAGGAGGTCGGACGTGGACTGCTTGACCCCCACGCCGATGACTTGCTTGGCGTTCTCCCGCAGTTTGGACACCAGGGGCGAGAAGTCCGAATCGCCGCTGATGATGACAAAGGTGTTGACGTGGGACTTGGTGTAGCACAGGTCCAGGGCATCCACCACCAGGCGAATGTCCGCAGAATTCTTGCCGGACTGGCGCACATGGGGAATCTCGATCAGCTCGAAGTTCGCCTCGTGCATGGCGGCCTTGAAGCCCTTGTAGCGTTCCCAGTCGCAATAGGCCTTCTTGACCACGATGCTGCCTTTCAGCAGCAGGCGCTCAAGCACCGGCTGGATGTCGAACTTTTCGTATTGGGCGTCGCGTACGCCCAGCGCCACGTTCTCGAAATCGCAGAACAACGCCATGCTGACGTTTTCCAGGGGGGCTGCCATAGGTTTTCTCCATTCAAATGCCCCTGCCCGTTCACCAGGCGGCAGCAGCCCCCATGATAGCCATTTCTGCCAAGTTCCGCCCCTTCGGCAATCCCCGGGTTCGTAAAATCCGGCTTTGGCGACAGCATCCCGCCTCACCGCATGTCGTACAGCCTGAAAAGCGCCACCACAAGGGCAAGAGCCAGAATCAGGGACAGGGCTTTCCAGAAGGCGAGCGGGTTGCGCGCCATCAGGGGCGGTCGGGTTTTTCTGACAAAGTCTCGGTTCGGGTGGCAAAGGTCATAGACAAATTCGGAGACTTCCTGATAACGCTTGCCCGGGTCCGGGTGCACCGCCTTGCGAATGGCTTCGTCAACCCAGACTGGAATGGGTCGCGCTTCTGTCCGCACCGGCTCATAGGTCAGCCTGCGCTGTGCGTGGAGTGTGCGAGCGCGTGACACCCGTCCACCATAGGGCAGCGCTCCCGTGAGCATCTGGTAGGTCATGGCGCCGAGCGCGTAGACATCCGACTGGACGGTGCCCGTCTCCCCCAGAAAGTACTCCGGGGCGGCATACTGCTCCGTGCCGGGAATCGGGGCATGGGGGGGCAGGCTTTCGAGTTCGCTCAGGCCGGCCACGCTCACGGCACCGAAATCGACGATCTTCACCGTACCTGTCCGGTCGATCAGTACATTCTCAGGGCGCAGGTCCTGGTGCAGCATTTCCAGACGATGGAAGGCCTGCAGGCCTTTTGCGATCTGCCCGATGATTTCCCGAACTGTCACAAGATCCGGTTTTGGATTATCGCGCATCCATTGAGCCAGCGTCTGTCCCTCGATGTACTCCAGGACGATGTACTGGTAATTGCGTTTTCGGAGGACATTGCAGGGTCTCATCACGTGCGGGTTGTCCAGGCGCCGGGCGATCCACTCTTCCAGAAGAAAACGCGCCATCCAGTCCGGGTCTTCGCGATGTTCAGTGGAAGGCGTCTTGATCAGGATCGTTTCCCCGCTGTCCTGATCCAGGGCAAGCCAGGTGTGGCTGCGATGGCTGATGGCGATTGGCCGGACGATGCGGTATCCGTCAAATTCCATGCGCGCCTCCAGCAAAGGCGGCAGAGGCAAGGCACCCAGCTGCTGACAGAGCTCATTCGCGCCAGGAGGTGGCAGTGCGTCCACACGCACGATCTGGACGGTCAAATTGTCGCCGCTCCCCTGCGCCAGCGCCTCGCTGACAATGGCATTGGCAGCCGCGTCAAGGTCATCTTCCCGGGCCCGTATGGCCGCGGAAATGAATCCCGGCGAAACGTGCTCGTAAGCGCCATCCGTCATGAGCACGAACACATCTCCCGGCTCCAGGGCAAACCCCAGGTAGTCGATTTCAAGCTGCTGCTCGATGCCCAGGGCGCGTGCAAGGTAGCTCTGCGTGCCGGAAAGCCAGAACCGGTGGTCCTGGGTCAGCTGTTCGACCTGGTCGTCGCGCAGGAGATAAATGCGGGAGTCCCCCACGTGAAACAGGTGGGCCGTGGCCGATTTAAGAACCAGGGCGCTGAAAGTGCACACATAGCCCTTGTCCCGGTCATACCGGTACTGGCTTTGACGCGTCTGGGCAAATAGCCAGGAATTCGTGGCCTGCAGCACACACTGCACCGCGTGCTTGACCGACCAGGCTTCGGCCGTGCAGTAGTAGTCGTACAGGAAGCCCGTGACCGCAGCCTGGCTGGCATACTGGCTGACCTCGCTGCTGCCGATGCCGTCCGCCAGGGCAACGGCAATGCCCTTGGTGCCAAGCAATGGCTCCTCGGGGATAAGCAGGCCGTGGAAATCCTGGTTGATTTCCTTGCGGCCCTTGTCCGTGAACTGCCCTACACTCACCTGCAACGCTGAACGCATGCGGGAGAGCGGGCGACCCGCTTTGAGCACTTGGCCGGCCATCAGGCTGTGGAAGCCCCGGATTCAGGAAACCCTGCTCAAGGCTGCTTTCGCCGACTCCGAAATACGCTTGGGGGCCGTACGCACGTGCGTGCTGTACAGGGTCAACCCGGTGAAGGCAATCCCGCCCACCAGGTTGCCCAGCGATGTGGGGATCTCGTTCCAGATGAAATAGTCGGCGATGGAAAAGTGCCCTCCCATGATCAGCGCGGAGGGGAAAAGGAACATGTTCACCACGGAATGTTCAAACGTCATGTAGAAAAAAAGCATGATCGGCATCCACATGGCAATCGCCTTGCCGCTCACGTGGGTGGAAACCATCGCCCCCACCACCCCCATGGAAACCATCCAGTTGCACAACATCCCGCGCACGAAAATCGTGAACCAGCCGGGAACCCCATGGGCCGCATACCCCAGCGTGCGGGCTTCGCCGATGCCTGCAATCTTGGTGCCCACCGGACCGGGACCCGAGGTGAAGCCATAGGTGAACACGAACGCCATGAGGGCCGCAACGGTCAGCGCCCCCGCAAAATTGCCCACGAAAACCAACCCCCAGTTGCGCAGCACGCCTTTCCAGGTGACGCCGGGGCGCTTGTCGATCAGCGCCAGGGGCGTGAGCATGAACACCCCGGTTAGCAGGTCGAACCCCATCAGGTAGAGCATGATGAAGCCCACCGGAAACAGGACCGCCCCCAGCAGGGGTTGACCAGTCTGGACGGTGACGGTTACTGCAAACACGGCGGCCAGCGCCAGGATGGCTCCGGCCATATAAGCGCGGATGAGGGAGTCGCGCGTGGACATGAAGATCTTGGATTCGCCCGCATCCACCATCTTGGTGACGAATTCGGACGGCAGCAGGTAAGCCATGGTTTTCCCCTTTCGAGCGGCTGCGAATGCGAAATGCATTGCCTCACCCAACCAAAGCAGCTAGCGTGCCAAGGGGAAACACTACGGCAGCAGCCGCAGTTGCAAGGTCGTGGTGCCAGGCATCGACCCGGATTGGTGCACAGGCACCGCCGTACGCTCAGACATTGGGCAACTACTCTGAAGGCAAAATCCGGTGGAGAAGTTTTCTTGACATTGCATCGCGCCTGACATATAAACCTTTTAGTTAATAAACTTTCAGGTTTATATATGACCCCGTCCCCCGCCAGAAGTGCCGCGCTCACCCCGGATCACCTCAGCGCTGTGTTCATGGCGCTGGCCGACCCCACCCGGCGGGCCATGCTGGAGGCCCTGTCCCACGGGAATCGCACCCTGACAGAACTCGCCTCCCCTTTTTCCATCAGCGTGCCGGCCGTGACCAAGCACCTGCGGATTCTCGAACGGGCCGGACTGATTTCCCGCAGCCGCCAGGCCCAGAAAAAACCCTGCGCCCTACAAGCTAAGCCCCTGAAGGAAGCCGCTGCCTGGATCGACCAGTACCGCATGGAATGGGAAGCCCGGCTGGATCGCCTGGACGCCTTTGTCACCGGCCTTCAACAGCAGGAAGAAACCTCCGCCGCCAGCGCTGCTTCTGGTGCCTCCCAACTGCCCTCCCCGTTTCCTCTGTCCGGAGAACCCTCATGACCGCCCCAATGCCCCCGCTCGCCCTCCCTCTCCACGCCGAAGCCACGGATACCCGTGCCGAGCCGGGAGGAACCCAGGTCATCCAGACCCGACTCATCAAGGCGCCCCGCAACCGCGTATGGGATGCCTGGACGGACCCGACCCAGTTGGGGCAATGGTGGGGGCCCAAAGGGTTTTCCATAACCACAGACTTGTTCGAATTCCGGGTCAACGGGCACTGGGTCTTCACCATGCACGGCCCCGACCCTGATCCCCAATCTAAAAACCCGGGCGGGCCGCGGGACTTTCCCAACCACATCGTCTGGACACGGATTGCACGGGGAGCTGACACGGAACCCTGGCATCTGGAATACCACCATGTGCAGGCCGACAACGTGGACACAACCCTCTTCACTTCGGCCGTGACGTTTGAAGACAAAAACGGCCATACCCTGCTCACCTGGCAAGCCGAGTTCGGCAGCAATACCCTGCGTGACCAGCTCATCCGCGATTACGGCGCAGCCCGGGGTGGCCGCGAAACCACGGCCCGCCTGGCCCACTACACTGAAGGCAGCAGCTACGACCAGACCAATGAAGCCCAGGGCTATCAGCTGGTGCTGTCACGCATCGTGCCCGTCAGGCGTGAACTTGTCTGGCGCGCCTGGAGCGAGCCTGAACTGCTGAAACAGTGGTTCTGCCCCAAACCCTATGCCGTGGACCGCTGCGTGCTGGACCTGCGCGCCGGCGGGCGCTTCTATACCCACATGGTGGGCCCCGACAACTGGGAAGCCGACAACGAAGGCAGCTACCTGGAAGTGGTGCCCAATGAACGGCTCACCTTCACAGACCTACTGCAAGCAGACTGGACTCCTGCACCAAACCCTGGCCTGCGGTTCACGGCAACCGTGCTATTTGAAGACGCAGGAGAAGGAAAAACCAAGTACACCGCCATAGCCCGCCATGGAAGCGCACAAAGCCGTGAACAGCACGTGCAGATGGGGTTTCATAATGGGTGGGGAACGGCGACAGATCAACTGGTGAAGCTGGTTAGTGTGCTGACTTGAATTGCTCGAAACGCATTGCAAGGCGATCGCGATCAGGATAATCCTTGACCCGACTGGGTAAATGGATGGTCTTACCCTGTAATTGCTTCAACGCTTCCAGCATTGGCCCGTCATTTTGAGAAAGCAATCGCTCTGAGACATGCAAGTGATAGTCAGCGTCGATGCCGATCAGATGGGCATCGAAAGCAGCATGATGAATTTTTGACAATGGAATGCCGTTAGGGATTACCGCGTGCCCAAATTCCTTGTCCTTGTCCGGAATAATATGAGCCGCGTCCAGCAGTAACGACTCCGGCAAACCGGAAAGCGCACACCGCCCGTTGTAGGCAGAAATTACGGCTTCTCGAAAAGACGCCTGATGCAGCCGTTGCTTCACAGATCGCAGCGCATAGCGCCTTTCAATTGATGTTTGCAGATGGATAGGTTCGCCTTGCTCAATCACCCCAAAAGATACGCGTGCTGTTAGGGCGCCTGGATCCCAGTCTGCAATAAACACGGGCAGCATGGCTTCATATCGGCCCGGCGATACCCCTAGGAAATAAATGATTGGAATCTGTTGCTCGTAGGCCTCACGGAGCCATTGGTTTTCTGGGGCCAGTGGGTTGCTTCCCATAAAGGCGTAATCTATCAGCTCATCGCCTTCATAAAGCTGCCGATGCACTGCACGTTGATCGTCGTACCAGATTTTTCCGCCAGGTTTTGGGAATACCGTCTTAATTGAAAGCAAGTACCGCATCTGACGAGGCTTGAATATACCCCGCTGCGGATTGACGATAGGAATGCGCTCGCCGTTTACAACAACCCCTGGTGCAAGCAACGCTTGGGTGATATGTCCATGAGACGCGCTCAAATTCTGCACATGATCAAAAATGATCTTGCGCACCAAAGCATCTGGATCCTGGCCACCAAAGCTTGTCATTATTTTTTACAAGTTCCGACCCACTGTCTTTTCTATACTGTGAGGCAATAATTTTCAGATCATACCGCAACGAGTTGGCATTTGGCCTTTATGG
>JAGWIW010000130.1 GCA_028866015.1 Betaproteobacteria bacterium | reverse complement strand
GGGCGCCAGCAAAGCGTGCGACTTCGACCTGCGTTGTAGAGATGTTAATAGCCATTCGTTGTTTTCCTTCTAGGAAGTTAGTTTGTTAGCTCTCTGCAGAAAGCCGAGCCATCCCGATTCCGAGTGCTCGGCAAGACGTCCTCTTGTTCTTCTTAAGGGCGGCTTGCCCAGCACCAGAGCCTATGACTGCTTTCTACGGTCCCCATCGTACTGCACGCTGCATTTCGAGCATGTGATTTCAATCACACGCGCAACACCAGAATGTAGCCTGTTGCTTTTTAACATCATTTCCCTCCCCAGCGCAAGCCTATATAGAGGGCCTGGTTGTCCAGCGAGAACAGGCTGACGTTGGAAGTCTGGGCGGTTTTTTCCAGATAGCCCAGCGCTGTCCAGCGTTTGGCGAGGGGGTAGTCGTATTCCAGGCGCCCTGCCCTCCTGAAGATGTCCCGGCTCACCCCTCCCAGCAGGGGGGTGTACACCAGGGCATCCTGCAGGTGGCTCCACTGGGCCATGAGGATGGCCTGCCCCGGGCCCCAGGGGCGGCTGGCCGAGAGGGCGTAGTCGTCCCGCTGCTGGTTACCCCCCAGGCGGTCCGGACTCTGGGCGCGGTCCACGCCCCATTGACCGGTGGCCATGAGCAGGGTGTCGCCCTGCTGGCAGCCCAGGCCCAGCTCCAGCCCGCTGTAGCGTCCGTCCAGCACGGGGGCAGCCGGGTAGCTCCGGGCGCTGTAATCGCCCCCGATGCCGTAGCGGCAGGCCGTGTCTTTTATTGTAACCGGATGTTCCACGAAAAGTTTTCCGGCGGTTTCGTCATAGAGTTCGATGCCCCCCATCCACAGGCGGGTGGCGGAGGCGCGGACTCCTGCATCCCCGCCCAGGAACGGCTGGGTCCACAGAGCCGCCCCGTCCACCCACTGCAGGTTGCTGTCCGCATGGCCGGGGGTGACCCGCACCGTGGCATCCCCGCTCAGGGTCACCTGCCCCGGCCCCCAGGGGCGGGTGGCCTCAAAAGCGGCCGTGTTGAGGCTCGCCATGCCGGACTCCGGGCGCTGGCTCTGGCCCAGCACCACGGGCACGCTGCCGCCCGGCAAGGTCAGGTTGAGGATGGCTGAAGAGGGCGCGCTGTTGAGGTTGGATTCCCCCCCCAACAAGGTCTGCACCATGCCGGTGGTTTTCCAGGTGGTTTCGCCGGAAAGGTCACCCAGGCGGCTGGTGAGCCATTCATGCAGGCCGGAGGGAATGTCCGGGCGCGCCATGACCGTGGCCACCAGGTCGCGTGCCGAGCTGTTTTGCCCCAGTTCGGCCAGGGCCTGGGCGTAGTCGAGCTGGGCGCCGGCCAGGTCCGGATTGAGCAGCAGGGCTTTTTCCAGAGTGTTGGCGGCTTCCTGGGGACGCTTGAGGGTGAGGTAGAGGGTGCCTTGCCAGGCAAAATAGTCCGCCCGCGTGCTGCAGGCGTCATTGAGGCCCACAAGCTCCTGCAGGGCCTGTTCGCGCTGGGTGCGGGTTTCGGGAGGCGTTACGGGAAAGGCGGCGGGACAGGCAGGCAGTTCCTGGGCCCACAGCGGCAGCGCAAGACCCAGCAGACCGGCCCCTGCAACCCGCCGCAGCCAGCGCCCGGCTGGACTCAACCCACCGCCTGTTGCCGGCCTTCGGCTTCGTACACGAGGCGCAGGCGCTGGGTGTCAAACTCCACCGGCAGGGCATGCAGGGCGCGCGGCTGGGTCAGCCCCGGCAGCAGGAACTGGCCGAGCGCAATGGCGTTTGCCGGTTTGGCGGCGGCCACCACCTGCGGGCCCAGCAGGA
>JAGWIW010000129.1 GCA_028866015.1 Betaproteobacteria bacterium | reverse complement strand
TCCCGGTCAGTCTCGAAGACGAAATGCGCCGTTCCTACCTGGAATACGCCATGAGCGTCATCGTGGGGCGGGCATTGCCGGACGTGCGCGACGGGCTCAAACCCGTGCACCGGCGCGTGCTGTTCGCCATGCACGAGCTCTCCAACGACCACAACAAGCCCTACAAGAAATCGGCCCGTATCGTCGGTGACGTGATCGGTAAGTACCATCCCCATGGCGACACGGCGGTGTACGACGCCATCGTGCGCATGGCCCAGGATTTCTCGCTGCGCTATCCCCTGGTGGACGGGCAGGGCAACTTCGGGTCGGTGGACGGGGACAACCCCGCCGCCATGCGTTACACCGAAATCCGCATGGCGCGCATCACCCACGAACTGCTGGCGGACATCGACCGCAATACGGTGGATTTCGGGCCCAACTATGACGGTTCGGAAAAAGAGCCGCTCATCCTGCCGGCCAAGTTTCCCAACCTGCTGGTGAACGGTTCCTCCGGCATCGCGGTGGGCATGGCCACCAACATTCCGCCCCATAACCTGTGCGAAGTGGTGGATGCCTGCCAGGCGCTGCTGGCCAATCCGGACATCGCCATCGAAGACCTGATCGCCATCATCCCGGCGCCGGACTTTCCCACGCGCGGCATCATTTACGGCACGGCTTCCGTGCGCGAAGGCTACCTCACCGGCCGCGGCCGCGTGCTCATGCGCTCGCGCACCCACGTGGAAGACGTGGACAAAGCCGGCGGACGCCAGGCCATCATCGTCGACGAGCTGCCCTACCAGGTCAACAAGGCCAACCTCATCATCAAGATCGCCGAGCTGGTGCGCGAAAAGCGCCTCGAAGGCATTTCCGACCTGCGCGACGAATCCGACAAGTCGGGCATGCGCATCGTGATCGAGCTCAAGCGCGGCGAACTGCCGGAAGTGGTGCTCAACAACCTGTTCAAGCTGACCCAGCTGCAGGAATCCTTCGGCATGAACATGGTGGCGCTGGTGGACAACCAGCCGCGCCTGCTCAACCTCAAGCAGTTCCTCGAAGCGTTCCTGCGCCATCGGCGCGAAGTGGTGACGCGGCGCACCGTGTTCGATCTGAGCAAGGCTCGTGAACGGGCGCATATCCTGGAAGGCCTGGCGGTGGCGCTCTCCAACGTGGACGAAATCATCGCCCTCATCAAGGCCTCCGCCTCCCGCGCGGTGGCCCGCGAAGCGCTCATGGCGCGTCCCTGGCGCTCCGAACTGGTGGCCGAAATGCTGGCGCGCGCGCCCGAGCACGCGTCGCGTCCGACTGGGCTGGCCGCACGTTACGGTCAGCAGGCCGACGGCTATCACCTGTCGGATACCCAGGCCGTCGCCATCCTGGAAATGCAACTGCAGCGCCTCACCGGTCTCGAGCAGGAAAAGATCCGCGACGAGTACCGCGACGTGATGGAACGCATTGCCGACCTGCTCGACATCCTGGCCCATCCGGAACGCATCACCCGCATCATTTCCGAAGAGCTGGCCTCCATCAAGGACACCTTTGGCGATGCGCGCCGCAGCGAAATCGTGGTCAACGCGGAAGACCTGGACTACGAAGACCTGATCACACCGGAAGAAATGGTGGTGACCCTGTCCCACGGCGGCTACATCAAGTCCCAGCCCGTGGCCGACTACCGCGCCCAGCGCCGCGGCGGACGCGGCAAGCAGGCGGCTGCCACCAAGGAAGACGATTTCATCGAGCAGCTGTTCGTGGCCAACACCCACGACCACATCCTGTGCTTCTCCAGCCTGGGGCGGGTGTACTGGCTGCGCGTGTTCAACGTGCCGGCCGGCAA